>PMXB01000266.1 GCA_003165935.1 Acidobacteriaceae bacterium
CGGAAGCCGCCAATGTCCATCAGGAAGTCAAAGCGCAGTGCAGCGCCGGCGTGGAAGGCGCGAAACGCCTCATCGTGCCGGCCGCGATGACGCAAGCCCAATTCTATGATTTCGTTGACGCGCGCTTCGGGCAGACTGGCCACTACGTCGCGCGTCTGCCGGAAGGAGTGTTGCCCGGCCGAGTAAATCAGCGTTGCAGCCAACTCCACTTCGAGGCTCTCGGTCCTCTCGACAAGGTCCACTACGGGAGCCGCGGCAATAGGCTCCCTGCCCAGCAGTTCACGCGCAGCGTGGCTCAGTTCGGCCTGCGTCTTCACCTGGTAGTTGTTCGCATGTGCGTACTTGACAAGCGTGGGCGCTGTCTTCACTTCGCGCACAAACAACTGCGAAGCCTCACCGGCCAGGTTGTGATCCGTCACAGAGAGTTTCTGGATAAACGCGCTGGCAGCCTGCGCGTTCACATTCCATGCTGGGCCCGTGGCTGCTTCGCGCAGCTTAACACCTAACTCGCGTACTTCGGCCATGGGGTGCGAAAGCAGCCGCGAAACCTGCGTCTCCAGCGTGCGTGCATTCACAATCTGCCCAAGCGAAGTATTGGTGGCCAATGGCAGCAGGTAGCGCGCCACATCGAAAGCACGAGCCTTGAGGGTCCGCTCGTAGGCCTCCGGCTTCATTGACTCCGGCCTGGTTACACGCCGCCTCAGCGCCTCTTGCACCGCTGGCGTGGTCTGCTGGTAGGTCGCAAACAGGCTCTGGACCGTTTCTACATACAACTGGCCGGAAGCCGCGTCTTCGCCAAAACCGGGCAGGTACCAGCCTGACTTGACGAAGTTCTGGTAGCGGGTCGAGCGCTCCTGCCCGTCCCAGCGCTGCTCGTCCACCAGGACCATGGCGGCCAGCAGGCTCAGGCGCTCTACCGCGAAGGCAATATGAGCCAAATCGGCAATCGACCGGTGGCCGTATTCAAAATAGAACGTGTTGAGGAACTGCTCCGCGCGTTGTGAGCTGATCTCAGTTAGGGATTCTCGCATCGAGAGAGCAGAACGGGAGTACTTGGCCATTGCGTAGGCCAGAACTTCGGGGTCGGCCCCATGGACGGCAAAGACGTCTGTACTGTTGCGCGCCCCGGAAGGAAGTAAACTTTCACTGGACATTGAGAGTCGCTCGCGACCAGAATACGGCATAAGAGTGGTTTTTCCGCGTGCCGGGTCGTGTCGGTAGATGTACACTGCGGGTTTTCCTGTTGAAAATCCGTTCCGTCGGGCCGAGGCTCGGCACCGGTTCGCGGGAAAGCGCTGCGGATTGGGGCTGGAAAATTCCACCGATTGCGGGCGGAGAATCCGCGAAATGGAGAATGCCCGGCCGATCCTCAACGGCACCGGAGGTTATTCTGGCTGGAGCAGTTCCAAGCGTAACTTCAGCTTGCGGTATTGAGTTCAGGTTCCCAGGGACGCGCGAATCGTTTTCAGGAGCAACCGGGCCATGCAGGAGTATCTGATTCGCACTTACCATCGGCCAAGGCCCCTGCCTGCTGGCCGCTGGCGGATGACCCAGCGCTGGAACGACCTGCTGTTTGCGCACTGGCCCGTCTCTGTGTCTCAAATGGATGCGGTGCTGCCCGGTGGGCTGCAGGCCGACATCCATCAGGGTTCCGCGTGGCTTGGAGTCGTTCCCTTTTGGCTTGATCGCATCAAGCTTCGCGGCGTTCCACCCGTGCCCGGAACACAGAGCTTTCCCGACTTGAATGTGCGCACATACGTGCGCGACCGCGAGACTGGCGATCCGGGCCTCTATTTCTTCAGCCTCGAAGCGAGCAACCTGCTTGCTGTCGCCGTTGCCAGAATGTTCTTCCACCTGCCGTGCCACTGGGCTGAGATGCACATCGACCAAAAGACCGACCGCGAGTTTGCCTTTTACAGCCGCAGGCGCTTCTCAAAGCAGCAAGTGATATTTCAGGCACGCTATCGCGGGCTTGGGCCCACGCGCAAACTCGCCGAAGCACCTACCGGTTCGCTCGAGCACTTTCTCATGGAGCGTTCGTGCCTCTTCACCCTCAACCGAGTCGGCCAGCCGGTCAGGTCAAACCTCCATCATGTCCCCTGGCCGCTGGAAGAGGCAGAGGCAGAGATCGACCGCAACGATATGGCCGAGTCGATTGGCCTTAAATTCCCCAATCAGGAACCGGTACTGCATTACTCTCGCCGGCTGGCGCTCTACATCTGGCCTCCAGAGTTGCTCCGGCCTGTGCTGGCGCCTCGCCCGGTGACCGTGGCCGCCACGCCGTCTGGATAAACCTGTTACGCGGCCGATCGATGACTCCCTCGACTTCCAGTCCACCTGACGGATTCCTGGTCCTCCGCCAACCTATAATGGACAACGGCAAGGGGCGGTGATGTGCTTGAACCCCTCGATCGAGAGGACTTGATGGCAAACCTACCGGGACGAATTGCGCTGGTGACCGGCGCATCGCAGGGAATTGGCCGGGCATGTGCCCTGGAGCTGGCGCGCGCAGGCGCCAGCGTGGCGCTGGCGGCCCGTAATGAGGCGAAGCTCGCCGAGGTTGTGTCCGAAATTGAGGCTGCCGGTGGCAAGGGCGCGGCGTTTGCGCTCGACGTTTCCTCTGAAGATTCCATCAAGGCCGGGGCCAAGGCAGTGCTCGAGCGCTTTGGCAAGGTCGAGATCCTGGTGAACAACGCCGGCATCACTCGCGATGGCCTGATGATGGCCATGAAGCGTGCAGACTGGGACGACGTCCTGGCCACCAACCTGACGGGCGCATTCCTGCTCACGCAGGCGGTGCTTCGCCCCATGCTGAAGAACCGCTGGGGCCGCATCGTAAACATCACCAGCGTGGTGGGCCGCACGGGCCAAGCCGGGCAGGTGAATTACGCTGCGTCCAAGTCCGGCTTGATCGGGCTTACGCTTTCGCTGGCGCGGGAGGTGGCTTCGCGCGGGATTACGGTGAACGCCGTTGCCCCTGGATACATCGAGACACCGATGACTGCCGTGCTGAACGAGCAACAGCGAACGGCGATGATGGCGACAATCCCTCTCGGCCGAGCCGGGACCGACATCGAAATCGCTCACTCGGTCGCGTTTCTTGCTTCAGAAGAGGCTGGCTACATCACCGGCCATGTTCTGGACGTGAACGGCGGCATGTTCATGGGTAGCTGACCCACTTTCGCCCACCGGGTAACTAAAAACGGCACACCGTAATATTCCGCGGTTGGCCAGCCGATAAGCCATGCGAGAAGGAATGGCATGGCAACGGACGAATTAACGCACCAGGTAACGGCGGAAACAGTTCAAGCCCCTGCGCTCGAGCATCCGGGCGCACTGCGGTATGTGGCGCGTCAGCCTGTGATGGACCGGCGCAACCGAGTTCACGGGTATGAGTTGCTGTTTCGCGCCGGTCCTGAAGCCGTTTTTCGCGGGAACGGCGATCTGGCAACCCGAACGATGCTCGACAATACCGTAATGTTGGGCCTGGAGCGGCTGACTGGCGGGCTTCCGGCCTTTCTCAATTGCACGCGCGAGTCTCTGACCGAAGATCTGGTCAGTGTTCTGCCATCCAGCATGACGGTTCTCGAGATTCTTGAGGATCTTGCGCCGACGCCACGTCTCATTGAGGCTTGCCGGAGTTTGAAGTCAGCCGGTTTTCGCATCGCGCTCGATGACTTTACCTGGAAGCCGGATCTGGAGCCGCTGGTTGCGATGGCGGACTACATCAAGGTTGATTTCCGGTTGTCGAACGCCGAGGAGCGCTTTCAGTTGCTGCAAAGGCTCAGGGGATTCACTTTGGCGCTGGTAGCGGAGAAGGTCGAAACGGAAGATGAGTATAAGCGAGCCTGTGACGAAGGGTTCACTCTTTTCCAGGGGTACTATTTCTGCCGCCCGGTCCTGCTGAAGAGCGGCAAAGTGCCGGCCAATCATTCCCATCATATCCAGATTCTTAAAATGCTCCGCGATGACTCGCTGGAGTTGCGCAAACTCACCAGCCTGGTCAAGCAGGACGCTTCGCTCACCTACCGTCTGTTACGCCTGGTGAACTCGCCCATGTGCGCTGTCCGTCAGGAGGTCAGGTCGATTCGGTCCGCCCTCCTTGCTGTGGGCGAAGATACATTCCGCAAGCTGGCCACTCTTGCCATCACCAGCGAACTGAGCCAGGGACAGCCCGAAGAGCTGCTGCGCGTTGCCTTCGTCCGCGGCCGGTTCTGCGAGCTTGTTGCGGAACTTTGTGGCCGCGACTCCACGGAACAGTATTTGCTTGGCATGCTCAGTCTCCTCGATGCGATGTTGAAGACGCCTATGGCTGAACTTATTCCGCATCTGCCTCTGCGTTCCGAGATCCACAACGCGTTGCTCCACAAGGCCAACGACGAGAGCACCCCGCTCGAATGGCTGGAGTTTCACGAACAGGGCAACTGGGCCGGATGCGATGCCAAGGCGCAGAAGCTCAGGCTGGATGAAGAGATCCTTGTGGAAGCCTATGCCGATGCGGTTGTCTGGGCTGAGGACGCACTTCGCTCCACGCTATGAGGCAGACTTGACACGTGTGTGGCCAACTCATTCGTCGCTCTCTTACTGTCCGGTCAGGCTTTCTTCCGGCAGCAGTTGATAGCTGACGAAGGCTACTTTCTTGCTGTCGGGCGACCAGGATGGCACGTTCATGGTGCCTTGCCCACCGAACAGCGTTGCCAATACGTGCGTTGACTTATCCTTCATCGACATCAGGCGCAGCTCGACATCCTTGTTGGCCGGGTGACCCGTTACGCCCGGTTCATACGCCACGTACACCATCCACTGACCGTCGGGCGAGATGTGTGGGAACCAGTCGTTGCTCTCGCTCTGGATCACCTGCTCCTGCTCTGAGCCGTCGGCCTTCATGCGCCAGATCTGCATGTGTCCGGTGCGTTCGGAGTTGAAGTAGATGTACGCGCCATCCGGCGAATATTCGGGCCCGTCGTCGAGGCCCGGCGCCGATGTCAGCCTTGTTTCTTCGCCGCCCTCCACCGGGATTGTGTAGATGTCGAAGTTCGCGTTGCGTTCGGCTGTGAATGCAAGCGTCTTTCCATCCGGAGACCAGCCGTGCCAGTACGATGGCGCATTGGGCGTCACAAGCCTTGGCGTACCACCCTTGGACGGGACAATGTAAACACGCGATTTGTGATCGTCGCTCGATTGATCGCTGATGGCCAGCCACAGCCCCTCCGGAGAGATCCCATGATCGTTGTTCAGGTGAATTTGCGGGGCAGTCGGAATCACGTCTGGAGAAGAACTCCCGATCAATAGCCGGCGCAGTGTTCCATCCTGATTGAAGATCAGATACTTTCCGGTACCTGTCCAGTTGGGCGCTTCAAAGTGTGCCGTGTCGACATACTCCACGTGCCGATCTGTCGATGCGATACTCACGGTTTCGAGCGAGCTGAGGAGAACTTTCTTGCCAGTGACCGCAGGAAGAGGCCAGATGCTCAAGTTTCTGAAGACCGCTTTCTGCAGATCGTCCTTGTCGTGCGCGCAGACGCCGATGCCGACGTAGAACTCGCCCTTGAAGGGCACCTTGATCGACGCGCCAGCAGGATGGAGGGCCCCGTCACTTCCTGAGACAAAGGCGTAGAAGTAATCGCCGTGCTTTTCAAGGCGAACAGTGCGCGGCGCATCGACATTGGCTTCCACCTCATGGGTGTTTGAGCCTGCGGGAAACCGATACTGCAATGACGTCAGTCCGCTGCCATGCACGGCGATGTCCACCGAAGCGGATGGTCCGTCGAGCGATTGCCGCATCATGAGCACGGCCTTTTTGTGGGCGTTTCCTTCGGTCTCGAGAAAAAAGGTGCTCGCGGTGATTGAGACGTCGCCCGTGACCTTCTTCCAGGCAAAGTGGAAGTCGTCGATGCCAAACCACATATTCTCGCCACTGCCCGCGACTGTGTACGACCCGGAGTCAGGGTCGTAGAGAACCGAGCCGGGATGCAGTACCGTCCCGACATCCTGGTGGCCTTCAAAGATCCCAATGGCCTGGCTGGTTTGGTTCGGGCCAGACGGGTTCGATTGCGCCTGGGAATCCATGGTTGAAGCAGCAAAAGCAAAAGCGGTCAACGTTCCAATGAGAGTCATGGGGCACACCAAACCAGAAATCATGCTTAAACCTCTTGATATAGACCGACATTTCGAGGCATTTGATTGCTCGAATTCGATCCGGAGTCGAGGATATCGCATTCTACCCGGACGTTTTCCGACCGGGTGTCTGGATGTATGTAGACGAAACGCATCGAATGTAGGCGGAAAACGTGAGCAATTAGCCTCGTAAGGGCGTTGATGAACCTCATAAAGCCTTTGAAATGAGAGCGTACTGCAATACAGGATCAGTAATTGGCATTGCCGCACTCGGGGTAAGTTGATGAAAAATAAGCTACTTGAATGGATTTTACAGCGGTACAGGCGGTTTTCTCGGATTTTCTTGAATTTGCACGGGTGACGGGGCATTGGATGCGGGATCGGGGACTGGGGCAGGTTGCGAGCTGTTGAGCGGGTCTGCCAGCGGAGCGGAGGTTGGGGCCGGGGGAGTTGCGGAGGCGGCGCGTGCGGCGGCGACTCCAGACTGAGGGTGGCCACCGGGGTAGCGTGCCGCCTTCAGCGCCCCTGGGAGTCTCTCAAGTAGAAATCTCACGATGTCGGTGACGTTGGTGTCGTACTCGGCAGCAAGTCGGCGTGTCTGGCGGTAGAGTTCGGGATCAACGGAAACAGTGATGTTTCTGACTTTTCGCATAACAGCTCCAGAGATCGGAGAACAGAGACCGGAAATCAGGGACTAAGGGACTGAGGGACTGAGGGACTAAGGGACTGAGGGACTAAAGGGCCAGATCCCAGGCAACTGGGAACCGGCAGAATTCTGGATCGATGGCCACTTTTACCGGAGTCTCAAGGCCACGGTACTCCGGTTTGGGTTAATTACACGCAAAACTCAGGGGCGATATTTTGGGGGTGGGGATGGGAGTATGCGGGTGGGCTTACGTGCGCGGTGCGCGCAGGCTGCGCATCAACAACAGCATGATCCAGGCCGCGGCTAGGGATGGCAGCAGCAGGCCGACCAGGCCAGTCTTGTAGCTGCCGGTTGCATCCTTCATGATGCCCATCCAAAGCGGGCCGATGAACCCGCTGAACATGGTGATGGTGTTCATTGCGGCCAGTCCTGCGGCGGCAGCGCGGCCGGCAAGAAACTGCTGCGGCACGGCCAGCGCGGGCGCGAGCATGGAATTGAACGCGATGAATCCGATGGCTAAAGAGATGACGACGACCCACCGCGCCGAAGCCAATCCGGCACATGCATACGCTATGCCCATCACGAGGCAGGGCACGATGCAGTGCAGTTTGCGCTCGCGGGTGCGGTCGGAGTGGGACGCATTCAGGATCATTCCCAGTGCGGCTGCGATGCCGAATGCCGCAATCAGCCATCCAACCTCAGTCACGCTCCAGCCGGTTACGCCCTGGAGGATGGCCGGAGCCGAAAAACTGTAGGCGTAGCTCACGGTCAGGGCACACAGAAAGTACGTTCCGATGAGCCATACTTTCGGCGAAAGCAGCGCCTGCAACACGCTTGCTCCGTGGCCCAGGTGAGCTTCAGCGCTGTCGATTTTCAACTGGGCAGCGAGCCACGCTTTTTCTTCCGCGGTCAGCCAATCCACATCCTTCGGGCCATCGGGCAGCGTTTTGAAGATGACAATACTGAAGAGGGCGGCAGGCAAACCTTCCAGCAGAAACAGCCACTGCCAGCCCGACAAGCCGAACTTTCCGCCGAGCCCAAGGAGCCACCCGGCCAGGGAGCCCATGACCACTGAAGCGAGCGGGAGAGCAATGTAGAAACGGCTCACGGCGCGTGCCCGCGCGCTGCCGGGAAACCAAAGTGTGAGGTAGAAGACTACGCCCGGAAAGAATCCCGCCTCCGCGATCCCCAGCAGAAGACGCAGCACATCGAACTGTAACGAGGTGCGGACGAACATCATAGCCATGGCCAGCAGTCCCCACGTGAGCATGATGCGCGTCAGCCACTTCCTGGCCCCATAGCGGAGCATCATCAGATTCGATGGGACCTCGCACAAGGCGTATCCAATGAAGAAGAGGCCTGCCCCAATGCTATAGGTGGTTGCACTGAAGTGCAGATCGCGGTTCATCTGAAGCGAGGCAAAGCTGATGTTGACGCGGTCGATGTAGGCCAGCCCATAGCCCACGCCGATGACGGGCAACAGGCGAAGGGAAGCCTTTCGCTGGGTCGATGCGGCGAGTGCGTTGTTTTGCTCCGCGCCACTCAAGTGGATGGCTGCCGGAGCGGGCCTTGCGTTCATGACTTGCCTTACACGATCCGCTGGGGAAGCAGACGTAGGGGAAGTGAAGGTAAGTCAATCTATCACCCTGGATGGGCGATTCTATAAAAGAAAAGCGCAGCGCTCTGGACGCTGCGTTTTCTTGTTCTGGTTTTAATACGCTGCTGCCTACCGCGGCGGAGGCTCATTGCGCGGCACCGTCGGAGGCTGGCCTTGCGGCGCTCCCATGGCACTGACTGCGGTGGCCAGGAAGGCCCCGTCCTTCACCGCACCCTCAACGCGCACATTGTCTCCCACCTGGATGTCGGCCAGGGTGATGGGATCTCTCCGCTTGCGGAAGGTTGTGTTTTCGTCGGCCACAAACGTGTGAGGCGCATTGTCCACCGAGCCCGTCAGCGTCACCCTTACGCCATCAATCGCCGTGATCTTGCCCATGAGCCAGGTTTTGCCGTAGTTGGCTTGCATCTCTCGCATCTGTTTGGCGCGTTCCGGATCGATTTGCATGATGGCCATGGCGCCCACTGATTTGGCCTGCGCGTCGACTTCGCCCATGGCCATGACGGCGTCGCCGACCTTGATGTCGGTCGGCTTCAGTGTTTCGGGTGGATTGCCGCCATAACCGCCCGCGCCTCGACCGCCGGCCGCGCCTTCGCCTCGCGCGCCACCTCCGCCACCGGGGCCCCGGCCTCCGGCTGGAGCCTTCATGATGCGCGTGTTTGCGCTGAAGTGAATGGCGTAGCTGTCGCCTGTATCGGTCTTGATGGTGTAGTGGTCGGCAGCGACTTCGGTGACAGTTCCCATGAGCCCGCGGCCGGTGCCCATTCCGGCGCCGCCCCAACCGCCGCGGCCGCCGCGTTGTTGCTGCTCACCGCCTTGCCCGGTCTGGGCCGACGAATCTTGAGCCAATGCGGAGCTGGCTGGCAACACAAATCCACCCGCCGTGGCAAAAATCGATAAGCTGAACAACCCTGTAGCAATGCCCAAGACTTTCATCGGAGACTCCCATTGCCGAACTTCCTGGCCAATAAAGCGGATTTAGGAAGCGCCGGTTCTATCCAGATAGACGCGAGAATGGCAAAGGAGGACGACAGACTCTAAGCCGGCGCGGTCCTGCAGAGCGTCTCAGCTACTGCGGACCTTGCGCGGCAAGCATTTGTTCAAACGCGGGAATACCATGCAAAGCGGCGAATCCCTGGTCGGCGATGATCTTCTTCGGATTGGTAAACCCCTCGTTCAGGGCCCGCCGCAGGTATTCAATGGCACGATCATTCATTCCAGCGCGAACACAGGCCTTGGCCATGTAGAAGTTCATCGCCCCACGATTTTGCGCGGTTGAAGGGTTGTCGACGGTCGGTCCCAGCCGATCCTCGAAGATCTCAGGACTGATGGCCATGGCGGCCTGGTAGCTTTGCCAGCCCAGCTTGTACTTGTGCTCAGCCATCTGGCTGGTTCCCAGGTTTTTGAGGATCACCGCCGATCGCGGGTCGATTTTGAGTGCACGGCGGTACATCCTCTCAGCGTCGCTGTACTCCATGAGCGAGTCGTAGGTGGTTCCGAGATTGTTCAGCACGCTCGCGTTGTGGGGATCGATTTTGAGTGAAGCCTGGTAGCAACGCGAAGCGTCTGCAAGGTCAGACATCATCTGGTAGGCGATGCCCATCTTGTTCCACACGACGGCCGAATCCTGTGGAGCTTTCTTGTAAGCATCGATCGCGGCCTGGTACCTCTGGCGCGCGGACAGGGTGTCACCCAGTTGCTCGGGTGTAAGTTGCGGAACTTGCTGCAATGGCGGCTGGGCAGTGGCTGTGCCGAGCTTAGCTGCTTGCTGCGACGGGGATGTGGAGGGGGTTGACTGTGCGGATGGTGGTGCGGCCTGAGTTGCCGATTGCGGCAAGGCCCGCACCGGCGCGCAGGGAAGCAGGGTTGTGGCTGCGGCGCTCATGGTGAGTGCTCGACGCCACAGGCTATAAAGGGTCCAATTCATATTCCCCCTTCCAGGAAGACATAAGCTGGAATGGTCGGGCGAACTGAGGGTCCGAATGAATTAGAACACCAACAAAACACCGCGCGCAAAAAACAAACCTGCCCGGGGAGGGTGGTCGTATCTTTGCAGCCATAAGGGGTGCCGGGGGGCCTGGGGGCGGGATTGCCCCAAAATGTGTTGTCTGAAAAGCGGTTACGGACCTTGCTCGGCTAGAAGTTGGTCGAATGCAGGAACGCCGCGCAGCCCGGCAAACTCTTCGTCTGCGCCAATCTTCTTCACATTGGTGAATCCCTCGTTGAGGGCGCGTCTCAGGTGGTCGATGGCGCAGTCGTTCATTCCTGACCGCATGCAACCCTTCGCCATGAAGTAGTTCATCGCGCCGCGGTCCTGAGCCGTTCCGGGATTTTCAACCCGCAGTGCCGCCTTATTGCGGAAGATCTCCGGATCCAGTGCTTGTGCTTTTTGATAGGCGGACCAACCTTTTTGGTATTGGTGCTGGGAAAGGAGCGAGGTGCCGAGATTCTTGTAGGCCAGCGCCGATTTTGGGTCGACCACGACTGCTTTGCGGAACATCTTCTCCGCATCCCGGAATCGCTTCATCGAGTCATAGAGGGTGCCCATGTTGTTCAGGGTATTTGCGTTTTTCGGGTTCAGCTTGATCGACTCCTGATAACATCGGCTCGCCTCCTGTTGGTTGAACATCAACTGGTTCGCGATACCCATTTTGTTCCAAACATCTGCCGAGGGGGGTTCCATCTTCTTGTATGCCGCGATGGCGGCTTCATAGCGCTGCCGAACCAGGAGAACGTCGCCGATTTCCTCCGGTGTGGCAGTGACCGTTGCGGAGGCGGCTGGCGGGTCCGGTAACCGAATGGGGTCAATTTGCTGTGCAAAAGCGCAAGAAGCTCCCAGAAGAACCACTGAGATGCCAACCAACCCACTCATGCCGAGGTAATTGTTCGCCATCACATTCCTTTTCTCTTTGGCGGCGAGAAGGCCGTAATTTTTAACCAAAAATTAACTGTCAATTAATGCGCTCGGAACAATGCGCCGTCAAGTGCATTACGAGACACATAAGGCAGAAAGTTGAAAAACGGTATCCCCGGGGACTTAACTGGCTGAATTCGGGATACACTTTCGGAAATGGGAGGGGCGGCAATGAGCGCAACGACGCAGCAAATCCCGCGTGGAACAGGGCAGGCCGGCGAGGAGTTGGAGAGTATGGCTCAGGCTGTGACTGAGCGCTTCATGGCCACCCGATGCAGGACGATCGAGCTTTGCGCGCCGCTCACCCCGGAAGACATGATGGTGCAATCGTGTCCTGAGGCCTCGCCGGCCAAGTGGCACCTGGCGCACACCACCTGGTTCTTTGAGTCGTTTATTCTGCGCGAGTTTTTGCCCAGCTACCGCCCCTTCAACGAAGACTTCTCGTGGCTCTTCAACAGCTACTACCAGAGCTTCTCGGCCTTCCCTGAGAAGAGGCTTCGGGCGTCCTTCTCCCGGCCGGGACTGGAGGAGGTTCTACGCTATCGCGAGCATGTGGACCATGCGATCGAACTCCTGCTCGAGCGGAACCCGGTGGCCGAGGTCCTGGAGCGAATTGTGCTCGGGGCCAACCATGAGGAGCAACACCAGGAGTTGCTGTTGACGGACATGCTTCATGCGTTCTTCTCGAATCCGCTGCGGTCGCCTTATCGCCGCGATCCGGCGTGGGTTCATCCTGCGGGAACTGCTGGTGGAAAGAAGCTGGAGTGGCTGAGTTTTGCGGGGGGGCTTTCCGAGTTTGGGCACAGCGGCGAGGGGTTCTGTTTTGACAACGAGCTGGCGCGGCACCGCGTGTGGCTGGAGCCTTATAGGCTGTCAAGCCGGCAAGTTACATGCGGGGAGTTTGCGGAGTTCATCGAGGACCGAGGATACGAGCGGCCGGAGCTGTGGCTCTCGTCCGGATGGGACGCTGTGAAGGCGAATGGCTGGAAAGCGCCGCTCTACTGGAGCCAAAGGGAGGAAGGCTGGTCTGTGTTTACATTGCGCGGGGAGTTCTCGCTCGACGAGCTGAAGGACTTTCCGGTTAGCCAGGTGAGCTACTTTGAGGCCGATGCATATGCTCGGTGGAAAGGAATGCGGTTGCCCACCGAGTTTGAGTGGGAGGCGGCTGCGGCCAGCGCGCAGATCGAGGGGAATCTGCTTGACTCGGGGAATCTGATGCCGGTGGCTGCGGGCGAAGAGCCGCGACTGTTTGGCGACTGCTGGCAATGGACGGCGAGCGCTTACCTGGCATATCCGGGATTCAGCAGCCTGCCAGGGGCGCTGGGCGAGTACAACGGCAAGTTCATGAGCGGGCAGATGGTGCTGCGGGGCGGGTCGTGCGTGACGCCGGCGGCGCACATCCGGGCATCGTACCGCAACTTCTTTGCGCCCGAGACGCGCTGGCAGTTCTCCGGGATTCGTCTGGCGGGGTAGCCGGTTACCTCGAAGCCGGCGCATGCATCCAAGTTACACAGAGTCTTAATGAAGCCTGGCATCTCCTGCCGCATCCAAGTGAGTCATGAACCCAGCGACCTTTCGCAGCGCTGAAGCTACACTCGAAACGCCTGTCGCTCCTTACGCAGATTCGGGGCCTGTTGCTGCGTGTGTTCGCTCGGGGCTGTCGACGCGCCCGCGGCGGTTGCCTCCCTGGCTGTTCTACGACGAGGCGGGTTCGGTGCTTTTCGAGCGGATCACGGAGTTGCCCGAGTACTACCTGACCCGCACCGAGCGTGGCATTCTGACGGCCCATGCGAGCGAGATGATCGCGCTGGCGGCTGAGGGGAAGGAGCTTCGCATTGTTGAACTGGGGGCGGGATCGGCGGACAAGACTCGGCTGCTGCTGGCCGCTGCTGTTGCGGCGCAGGGGCGAGTTCTCTATGAGCCGGTTGATGTTTCCGCAACCGCTCTGGACGCGGCGCAGGAGCGAATCGAGCGGGAGATTCCCGGCGTCACGGTGGCTCCGCGGGTGATGGACTACGTGCACGGGTTGGATCTTGATGCCGAGGGCGAAGATGAGCGGCGGCTGGTGCTCTACATCGGGTCGAGCATCGGCAACTTCGATCCTGAGGACGCGGCAAGGCTGCTGGTTGGTGTTCGCAAGGCGCTTCGGCCGGGCGACGCGCTGCTGCTCGGTGTCGATCTGGTGAAGGACATTCCTACGCTCCTGGCGGCATATGACGACGCCGCCGGAGTAACGGCGGAGTTCAACCTGAACGTGCTGGCGCGGCTCAATCGGGAGCTGGGCGCAAACTTCAACCTGCGCGCCTTCCGGCACAAGGCTGTGTGGGATGCGGTGCACTCGCGCATGGAGATGTACCTCGAAAGCCTGGCGGCGCAGAAGGTTCACGTTCGGGCGCTGGGCCTGGATGTGGAGTTTGCCCGTAGGGAGCGGATACATACGGAGAACAGCTACAAGTACGCTCCGGGGCAGGCAGAACGGATGCTGGAGAGTGCCGGCTTTGCGGCGGCTGGAAACTGGAGCGATGCTGATGGCTGGTTTGGGGTTTGCCTGGGACGGGCGGAGCGGAACGTATAGGGTGTCGGGGATCGGGAGTTGGGAATCAAGGGGAATTGGGCAAATTCATCGCAAGTAAGAGGGTGTTTTACGCGGCGAAATGACGCATATTTGGCTTTTCGTGGCAGGGGACATAACAAGTCGTGTTATATTTTGACGTCAAAAGGAGCTGCATGGCGGGTTTGCCGGGGGTGGATTTCGCGGCTCCCAAACGGGAAGGCTTGGTTTGTGGGCGGGGCACGGGTGGGTCAGGCGCGCGGGTCGTCAATTTGTGGGTGAGGCGAAGAGGATGAGGTTGCCGTCGGGATCTTTGACGATGAATGTTTTGGCGCCCCAAGGTTCGTCTCTCAGGGCCTGATGGAGAGGCACGTCCGCGGCCTGGTACGCGAGAAAGAGTTGCTGGATTTCGTCGGCGCTGGCGAGGGTGATGGAGGCGGAGAGCAGGTCTTCGCGTTCGCGGATGCCGGGGGCGAAGACGGGCTCGTCGATGGAGCGGAGGGCGAGGCGGGCGTTGTCGCGGCTCACTTGGGCGTAGAAGGGCGGGTCGCCATAGACGAAGTCGATGGTGAAGCCGAGGCTGGTGGTGAAGAAGAGGGTGGATGCGTTGAGGTCGCGGACGTAGAGGTGGGCGGCGATTGAGGAGAGTGCGGGGTGGGCGGGTTGGGACATGGGAGGGGAAGCTCCTGTTCTGGGCGAAAGGTTCCCTCGCTTCAACGTAACTTCGGATCCTCGGTGGATCAAGGGGTGCCACACGCCGTGAATTTCATCGCGGCCCTACGGGACGCGGGGGTCTTTTGGGGCGGTTTTCCCCAGGTTGCACCCGCCACCCCAACGACGAATACCTGTCAATGGGGACCCCGGCCCCGGGGCTAGATTCATGGTGCCCCTCCGGGGCACACGCGACAGTGTTGCAAATCAAGTGCGCAACCAGTTTTCGACGTGCAGCCCTTTGACGCGCTTGAATTCTCGAATGTTGTCGGTGACGAGAATGGCATCGAGGGCGAGAGCATGGGCGGCGATGAGGAGATCGTTGGCGCCGATTGGAGTGCCTGCCTTTTCCAGTTCGGAACGGATTCGGCCATAGTGGCGGTCTGCATCCGGTTCGAGGGGAAGAATATCGAGGGCGTTGAGCAACTGATCTACGCGTGCGGCCAAGATCGCCGAACCGCTCTTGGCTGCGCCATAACGGAGTTCGGCGGCGACAACGATGCTGGTGGCGAGCGAGTCGCGTTCTACGGCAGGGAGGGAGGAGATCCTGGCGGCGACCTTGCCCTGGGGATTCTTGAGGAGGTCGGACAGGATGTTGGTGTCGAGGAGATACTGAATCGACATCAAATATCCAACGCCTCAGGGGGCAGGTCGCTGATTGCGGGCATTTGTTCTTTCTTGGTGAGTGGCTTCCACGTGGAAAGAAGGTCGGCCAGCGCCGGGCGGGGGAGGGATTCGAGGATCAAACGGCCCTTAGCATCGCGCCGAAGAGTCGCCTCGTTTCCGGGCAACTCGAATTCGCGGGGAATCCTGACTGCCTGGCTTCGGCCGTTTTTGAAGAGGCGGACATTGCGGATTGTTTCGGTAGCGGGCATAGGACCCTCGATATTCAGCATATGCCGAGGCATATGCCGCTGACAAGGATGTCGGCTCAGTTCCTGTGGCCGCCTTCACCTGTTGGTCAGGTCGGATGGTCTCTTCGCTAGGATTCGTCGAGGTCCCTTTCGGGTATCAATAAATCGCCAACATCTTCGAATTCAACTTGGTAAATCACCGTTCCAATCGGAAATCCAAACGTTTCCGCTTGGTCGGCGGTTTCCACCGGAATGATTGCGACAATGCAGCCAAGCTTCGTCACGACAACGCCGGTTTCCGAAGGAAGGTCGTAGCGAACCACTTGTCCGTAATCGAACTTCAACGAGCACCTCCCTTTTCGACAGACGTGCAGCGACCGTGAGTTACAGCGCGACCCTACGGGACGCGACGCTTTTGGTTGGCAGCTTTCCCCGGGTTTCACCCGGGGCTAAATTCGGTTGCCCCTCCGGGGCACGTTCGGGTTGGCGGGGAGGGGTTCATGGTCTCCCACCCTTCGCCAGAAAGGAGGCGAAGGATGGGGCACCCGATCATTTTGGTTGGGTGAGAAATGAGTCGAGCAGCAGTCGCGCCGGATTATTTTGGCGAAGCGATACGGACGAGCAGGGTGTCGTGGCTTTGGATTTCGATGGGCATGTTGGGGGTGAGGGTGATGGGCTGGCCGGTTTTGAGGTCTTTGCCATTTTGTGGGCCGTGGAGGCCGAGCTTGGCGAGGTCGAGATGGAAGGGGTGGGTGGAGTAGCGAGAGTCGCCGGCGTCGAGGACGGCGATGGCCAGCGCGCCGCCGGAGAGATGGCGGGTCCAGACTTCGACTTCGCCGTCGGAGTAGGCGCGGGTGGCTTGATGGCCGAGGCGATCCTGATCGATGGCGATGACATCTTTGTTGGTGAGGATGGCCTTGATTTCGGGCTTCATGTTGGGCAGGTCGTTGCCGGCGAGCAGGGGCGAGGCCAGCATGGACCACATGGCAAAGTGGGACCAGTTCTCGTTAAGGGATAGGCGGCCGTTGCCGACTTCGAGCATGTCGGGGTCGTTCCAGTGGCCGGGGCCTGCGTACTGGGCGAGGCCGGCTTGTTGCGACAAGATTGCGTAGATGCGGTCCCAATGGGGATCGATGTCGCCGGTGGTGCGCCAGAGATTGCCACCGAGGGCGGGCGCCCACTCCCACACGGCGTCCCAACCGTATTGGCAGAGGGAGTAGACGATGGGGCGGTGGGTGGACTGGAGGGCCTTGCCCATTTTCTGGTAGGCGGCGACCATGATGCGCATCTGCTCGGCTTTGTCGGTGGGGGCCTGCTTGATCATGACTTCGGGGATGAAGCTGCAGAGGTCGTATTTGAGGTAGTCGATGCCCCACTCGGCGTACATTTTGGCGTCCTGCTCCTCGTGGCCGAGAGAAGCGGCATATCCGCCGCAGGTTTTGGAGCCGGGGCCGGAGTAGATGCCGATTTTGAGGCCTTTTGAGTGGACGTAGTCGGCGAGGGCTTTCATGTCAGGGAACTTGTCGTTGGTATGGAGGAGGCCGTCGGCGTCGCGCTGGCCTTCCCAGGTGTCGTCGATGTTGACGTA
>PMXB01000200.1:0-5560 GCA_003165935.1 Acidobacteriaceae bacterium
GTGCCGCGGCCAGCGCAGGCGGCGGCGATTGAAGAGGTGGATTTTCTTCCCGATTACCTGAGTGCGATTGAAAGCTTCGCCGATCTGGACATGATTGCGAAGTCGGGAATGAAGTTTGCCATCGACTCGATGTATGGGGCGGGGCGGACGATTATTTCGGATATTTTCACGCGGATCGGCGTGGACCACGTGCAGATTCGCGGGAATGTGGACCCGCTATTTCCGGGAATCAATCCTGAGCCAATCGAGCCGCATATTCGCGCGCTGGGCGAGGCGACGGTGGCGAACGGATGCGGCGCGGGATTGTGCACGGACGGCGATGCGGATCGGATTGGGGCGACGGACGAGTTTGGGAACTTTGTTGATCCGCACAAGATATTCAGTGTGCTGCTTAGCTGGGTGCTGAAGCGGAAGGGCTGGCCGGGCGCGGTGACACGGGCCTTCAACACGACGAAGATGCTGGACCGGATTGCGGCAAAACACGGGCGCGAACTGATCGAGCACGGGATCGGTTTCAAGTATGTGTGCGACCTGATGCTGGAGCGCGAGATTGTGATGGGCGGGGAAGAGTCGGGCGGGATCGGGTTCCAGAGACACCTGCCAGAGCGCGATGGGCTGCTGAACGCGCTGCTGCTGGCGAACGTGATGGCAGAAGAGGGCAAGACGCTGGGGGAACTGGTGGCCGATCTGCAAGAGGAGTACGGGGAGCATCACTATGGGCGGATCGACCTGCATATACCGGATGATGTGAAGAATGCGGCGATTGCGCGGGCGCGGGCGCTGGAGCCGGGGGATGATGTGTTTGCGGGGATGGCGATTCATAGCCAGGAAAATCTGGATGGGGTGAAATTCTACCTGGACAATCCTGAGGCGACCGAGAAGCCGAAGGCGGCGGAGACTTGGCTGCTGCTGCGGGCAAGCGGGACCGAGCCGCTGATGCGGATTTATACGGAGAGCTGCTCGAAGGAGTCGGTGGCGCGGCTGCTGGAAGCGGCGAAGAAGTTTGCGGTGAAAGACAGTTCTTAGTTCACAGTTCACAGTTCTCAGTTCCCGAATACTGGCTATCAACATTCATCGGGCGTGCCCTCAGCGGTACATGCGGGCGTCGAAATGGAAGGGTTGGGGCGGGTCACAATTGAGTTGAGTGATGGCGGGGTGAAGCGGATTTACGAGGATGTTCCATTCGGAGTGGAGGGGGGCTGAGGGGACCTGAAGGGCCAGCGAGGATTTGTTTCGGATCCAGGCGTCGCCGAGGTTGCGCAGAGGCTCGAAGTTGTCGGACCACCAGTCGGGCGGGAGGTCTTCTGGGGTTAGCTGCTGGACGGGTTCGCTGGCGGGCAGTGTGGCGGCGATGGAGACGAGGTCGTCGGGCTGAAGGTTGGGCTCGATGTGGACGAAGAGCTCGATGGCGGCGAGGGCGAGAGACGAAGAGCAGTAGACCATGGGGACACCGCGGGAGGACCAGCGTCCGCCGAAGCGGCGCGCGCCTTCGCCGGAGAAAGCTTCGGGGGCGAAGCGTTCCCGGCAGATGCGAAAGACGCGTTTGGGGGACGGGTGGATTTGGGGTTGGGCTGGCAGAGGACGGTCCCTCAGGGGCTAAAGCCCGGTTGCTATTTGGCGCCTTTTCGGCACGACTGAAGTCGTGCCCTGATACAAAGCATGTGGCCAGATTGGGTCTGTCGTCTCCCACCCTAGCCGCANNTCGGCGGCGTTGGAGTAGACCTGGGCGAGGCGCACGGTGCGATCGGACTCGGCAGGGGTGAGGCGCGACTGCTGGGCGGCGCGGCGGGTGAGGGTGCGCAGGGGAATGCCGATCTTCTCGGAAATTTCGGCCTGGCGGAGGTCGAGGCGCTCGGCGAGCAGGAAGAGGGACTTGACGGGGAGGCCTTCGCGGACCAGGTCGGCGAGCGCGCCGTTGCGGTCCATGGGTCGGCCGAGGATGGGTTCTCCGCCGAGGATATTGGGGATGGTTTGGGTGGCCATTGGGTGCCTCTGGAGAAAGTGTACGCCATTTGGCTAGTTTCGAAAGGCCATTTTGCTTAAAATGAAGGTGGATATGTTTTTCTTGTTGACATCATGTTGGAATTACATAACAATACATTTCCAGAGTGAACAATGCAGAAGACAAGGCGCCGGGGGAGAGCGGACTTTATAACCGCGTCGCGGTGTTGCGGGCGGAGCGGGGGATCAGCCGGCAGCAACTGGCCGATGCGATGGACGTGAACTACCAGACGATCGGGTTTCTGGAGCGGGGGGACTACAGTCCGAGTTTGAAGCTGGCGCTGGGGCTGGCTGAGTACTTTGGGCTGCCGGTGGAGGGGATTTTCTCAACACGGCCGTTGAGGGCGCTTAGCGAGCAGGTGTATGGGGTGAAGGCGCTGACGCAATCCAGGGCCGAATTGGAGGGATCCAAGTGAAGACACAACTTGATTTTCTGGGGATGCAAATTAATGTCGCAGCCCGAAGCAGGCGGCGATGGCTGGTGGTGCTCAGTTACGCCCTGTTTGGCGGGATGACGATTGTGTGGTCCTATTATGGGCTTTCCGGGATTGGTTTGGCGTTCCTTTTTGTGCTCATTTGGGTATCCAGAGCCATTGGTGGCAAGACTTATCGAAACGGGCTGGTTCCGGCGTTTGAGAGCGGGGACGAGCGCGAGCAGAACCGGCGCGACCACGCCTTTTATGTGGCCTACAAATGGTGGGATCTGACGTTGCTACCCGCGATGGCGTCGGTTGGGCTGAAGAACAATGCGTTCTACGCGGGGTGGGATCCCGCGGTGCGAGCGTTTGTTGATCGCTTGCCATTTGGGCTGCTGATTGCGGCGGGGATTCTGTACTACACGTTGCCGCAGGCGATTTTGCTGTGGACGGAGCCGGATATGGAGGGGGAGTAAGGGGACGGCCGGCGGCTCAACAGCTTGCTGAAAAAGTCAGAACGAAAAGCGAACCCGGCGAAAGATGGGTTAGCAGGGGCTGAAGCCCGA
Source organism: Acidobacteriaceae bacterium (assembly GCA_003165935.1). Lineage (GTDB taxonomy): Bacteria > Acidobacteriota > Terriglobia > Terriglobales > Acidobacteriaceae > Telmatobacter. The sequence continues at coordinate 2,984 of PMXB01000200.1, forward strand.
CTCATTTTGCTGACTTTATTGGCCCGGCTGAAGAGCTTGCTGAAAAAATCCGAACGAAAAGCGAATCCGGTCAAGGATGGGTTGGCAGGGGCTAAAGCCCGAATCATTTTGCTGACTTTATTGGCCCGGCTNNAAGCCGCTCGGTTGAGTTTTTCAGCAAGCTGTAAAGCCGGGTTGGAAGGACGCGGGTGTGCGAGCGTTACTTGTCTCCCACCCTTGGCACAAAAACAGGGACGTGCCAAGAATGGGGCACCCGGGCATTTTGGGTGGGTCGGGATTCCGGGGCCTGAAGGCCCCGGCTCCCTCCGTGGAGAGCCGAAGACCTATTAGACTGGGTCAAGGGGGTGCAGCCATGATCGCGTTGGAGAAACTTACAGACGAAGAATTTGAACGCCATGCGCTCGGAGAATTGAGCAAGGCGCTAGGCCCCTACGGAATGGCCCGCTTCTTGAGCACATATCGAACGGGCACTGGCGACTATACGCGTGATCGCCATAAGTGGCTGGACGGTGTGACGATGGAAGAGATATTGAAAGAATCACAAAGCCGCGCTTAGGCGGACCCTTAGGAAATCAAAGCGATTTTGGCGCGCTTGCCGAGGCGGACAACGAGGCGGGCGGGCAGCGGCTGAGTCCCGCCAAACACGGGCCCGCACACCTTCCCGTCCACTTTGACTGCTCCCTCGACGATCTTGCGGTTAGCCTCTGACCCGGAGGCAGCGAGTCCAATCTTCACGAGTAGTTTAGGCAGTCGAACTTCCCAACCATCCACGGAGCCGGTCACCGAGTCTGCTGGTCGGGCAGTACTTGCTACGTCGGCGTAAGCGACGGCCACCTCTTCGAGGTCTTCGGCGGTTTCTTTTTGCTGGAACATGAGGGCCCAGTTTTCGTCGGCGGCTAGCGCGGCGGCTTCGCCGTGGAAATCGGCGACGATGGTGCGGGCGAGGAGTTTCTTGGTGGCCATGGGGTGCATGTTGCCGGCGGCGACTTCGGCTTTCATGGCGTCGACTTCGGACTGCTTTAGGTCGGTGAGCAGGAGCCAGTAGGACCACATGAGCTGGTCGGAGATGGACATGAGCTTGCCGTACATTTCGGCGGGGGGCTCGTTGATGCCGATGGCGTTGTTGAGGGACTTGGACATCTTCTGGACGCCATCCAAACCTTCCAAAATGGGCGTCATGAGGATGATTTGGGGCTTCTGGCCGTAGTCGCGCTGGAGTTCGCGGCCCATGAGGAGGTTGAATTTCTGGTCGGTGCCGCCGAGTTCGACATCGGATTCCAGGGCAACGGAATCGTAGCCCTGCGCAAGCGGATAGAGCAGTTCGTGGAGGCTGATGTCCTGCTCGGCTTGGAAGCGGGTGGAAAACTCCTTGCGGTCGAGCATCTGCGAGAGGGTCACCTTTGCGGACAGGCCGATCATGCCAGCGTAACCAAGCTTGTCGAGCCACTCGGAGTTGTAGCGGACTTCGGTTTTTTGGGCGTCGAGGATTTTGAAGACCTGGGCCTTGTAGGTTTCCGCATTGGCGTCGATTTGTTCGCGGGTGAGGGGCTTACGGGTGACGTTGCGGCCGGTGGGGTCGCCGATGAGCGCGGTCGAGTCGCCGATGAGGAAGATGACCTGGTGGCCGAGCTGCTGGAAGTGGCGGAGCTTGCGCATGAGGACGGTGTGGCCGAGGTGGAGATCGGGGGCGGTGGGGTCGAATCCGGCTTTGACGCGAAGGGGGCGGCCGGTTTTGAGCGAGTCTTCGAGACGCTCGCGGAGGTCGTTGACGCGGATGATTTCGGCGGCGCCTTTTTGGAGCAGGTCGAGCTGCTCGGAGGCTGGTAGGAAGGTGGACATGTCGATTTCAAGTATAAGGTTGCGGGGGTCCCCGGATGGTAGAAGGTGGATGGGCGTAGGTGTTGCCTTAGCCTGGGATTGATTCGCGGGACAGGTCGTTCTCGGGGGATGGCGGCACGGCTGGGAATTGGATGGCTTTGGAGAGTCTGCTGGTCATGACCTGGAGGTGATAGCCCATGACGGCGAGGGTCATAGCGGCTCCGATGCAGTGGCGATAGCGCATGGCCACCTCAAGCATGAATCTCCAATAGCTGCGGCGCTGGCGGCTGAGGATGCCCTGGCGGACGATGGAAGTGACGAAGGCGCGGGCGTTTCCGGGAGTGAGCCAGCGCTGGTGGGATTTGCGTTCCCCTACCTTCGGCTTTGGCTGGGTGCGGTTCAGATAGAGCTTGACGCGGTCGTAGTAGGCCTCGCAGGAGTAGATTCTCTTGAGCACGGACCGGTAACCCTCGAGAAGTTTGGCGGCATCCATGTTGGGAAGGAAGTTGAGCTTGTCGCCGGTGTTGTCGCCTCCACCGGCGTCGACGATGCGGCCCTCTTTGCCGAGGCGGCGGAAGAGCTGGGTGCCGGGCATGGCCTGGAGCAGGCCGACCATGGCTACGGGGATGCCGCTTTTTTGAATGAAGTCGACCATGCGGTCGAAGATGTCGTCGCGATCGGTGTCAAAACCGAGGATGAATCCGCCCATGACCTGCATGCCGTAGCTCTGGATGACGGCCACGCTGTCAAGCAGGCTGC
>PMXB01000200.1:5603-7576 GCA_003165935.1 Acidobacteriaceae bacterium
TCGCAGTTGAAGGGGCATCCGCGCGAGTACTGGACGGTCATGGTGGAGTAGCGGTTCATCTTGATGAGGCTGAGATCGGGGATGGGGCTGGAGGTCATCTCAGGGCGCTCGGGGGCCTGGTAGACGGGCTTGGCTGTGCCGCTTTCGAGGTCAAGCGCGAGGGCGGTGATGAGGGCCTCGGCTTCGCCGATGACGATGTGATCGGCTTTGAGCTCGGCGGCGGGCAAACTGCTGGCGATGGGGCCGCCGACCACGGTGCGCAGGCCGCGCAGGCGGCAACGCTCGACAATGGCGACCAGAGGCTCGCGCTGGATGTGCATGCCGCTGAGAAAAACGACGTCGGCGCAGGCGAGGTCGCGGTCGCGGAGGCGCTCGACGTTGGTGTCGACGAGGCGCTTCGTCCAGGAGGCAGGCAAGAGGGCGGCGACCGTCATGAGGCCGAGCGGAGGCTGTGCGGCGCGCTTGCCGAGGAACTTGAGGGCATGTTTGAAGCTCCAGAATGTGTCGGGGAATTCCGGGTAGATCAGGAGGACGTTGATGGGCCACCTCGAACGGAAGAGCGGCAGCACGAACATGACGATTGAGATTGATCAGCGGCGCCCAAAACAAAGAAGAGAGCGCGGCTACGCTCGATGCGGCAGGCTGGTTCCGGTTTGATTGTTTTTCACTGTGGGGTGGGGGTTCTGTTCAGAATTGAACAGATGCGGGGCGGGGTTGGCGATGCGGCCTCATTGGTGAGGGACCGGAACGCGATGGCGGAATCAGAGGAATGGGTTCGCAATGCGCAGCGAGCCGAAGCGCTGGCCGTGCTGGAGATCTTCGCTGAAGAGGACATCGCACTGCGCCTGCAGCGCTGCGGAGACAATGATCGCGTCGTACCAGGAGATGCTGCTTTGGGATTGCAGGCGAAGGGCCTCGGCATAGAGCGCCTCCGAGGAATGGATTCCCAGAAGAGGGCGAAATACGGTGGCTAGATACTGCTCGGCGTCGGCAGGCTGCATGGGTTGGGCGAAGCGCCGGAGGGCGACGTTGAAGAACTCCTGGACAACTTGGAAGCTGATGATTCCTTTTTGCGTGGCGAGGGCTTTGCGGATCAGCTCGGCGGCTTTTTGGGATTTGGCGGGAGCTGTCTGGTGGAACGAATAGACGAAGATGTTGGTGTCGAGAAAGAACCTATCGCTCATTGAGCTGGTCCCGGCTGAAGCGGCCACCCGCATCGACGTGGTGGAGCTGGCCCATGAGCGTATCGAAGCCGCGTGCGTCGGCCTGGCCCTGGGCAAACTGCTGAAGCCACTCGCGGAAGGCGGCGTTGAGGGTGCGGCGCTGTGCACGAGCAACGGCACGGGCACGTTCGATGAGGTCTTCGTCGGCGCTTAGGGTGATGTTTTTCATACGAGAATAGTGTACACGAGATTCGTGTAATATTGGCTGCACTGGAAAAGCTGGACAAGAATGCTTGAGGGGTGGTCGAATGCGTGAGAGCATTCTTCACATGAAGAGTGCGGAACCTCCAAACGGTGATGCTCGGTCCGGCAAATTCAGACATTGGAAGCTGTTTGTCGGAACAAATCACGCCTCGCCAGCGTTTGAGAAGACGAAAGAGCGGCGGAAGCAGGATTTGTGCATCGGATGCGGGAAGTCCCCTTGCGAATGTAGGAATCCAAAGCGGCGCAAAGTGGCAAAGTAGGACTGCGTCGAAGCGCGCTGCACGGCAGGCTATAATCACTTTCATGTCTTACCGCAATGCGATTGACGTAGCTTTTATCGCGGGCATTGGCGCGGCCACGCTGGCGGCGGCGGCACGTGCGGCGGCTGCGGCCGCCTAAGACTGTTTTCCCTCATTATCCCCAGAAACAATTGAACGGCAAAGGCAGGAGCGCGGGTGTGTTTGCGCGGCATGAGCGGGATTTTTTGCAGGGGCTGAAGCCCGAAGGTGTTGTTGGATGCTTGATGGCCCGGCTAAAGCCGTGCCG
>PMXB01000284.1 GCA_003165935.1 Acidobacteriaceae bacterium
ATCTTGTTGCCGTCGCAGACGGGGAAGAGGCGGGAGCCGGAGACATCGAAGGCGAGGCCGGAGGGGGATTCGCAGCCGGCGGGCCAGGTGTCGATGAGCTTGAGGGAGTGGGCATCGAGGTGGACGATGAGGCTCTTGTCTTCGATGTTGTCGTATACGTTGCCCTTGCCATCGACGGCGGGGAACTCGGGCTTGCCGGGGAGGGGGATGTTGGCGAGGACCTTCCAGGCGGGGGTGCCGGCGTCGGGGTCGGGGCCGATGACGGCGGCGTCTTTGGAGCGGCCCTCGAAGGCCCAGACAGTTTGGGTGGACGGCTCGTAGACGATACCGTCGGGGTTTTGGCCGCCGGTGGGGACGGTGGCTACGGTGGCGAGGGTGGCGCGATCGAAGACGACGACGGCGTTACCGCCGCCATCGGAGATGAAGCCGAATTTGCCGGCGGTGTCGAGGGCGATGCCGTGGGTTCCGTGGAGGCCGGTGATGGCGCCGACGGGCTTGCCGGTTGTGGTGTCGAGGACCTCAACGCGGGCGCCGTGGGTGATGTAGAGGCGGTGGGCGGAGGGGTCGGCGAGGAGGTAGTCCCAGCCGCCTTCGCCGCCGATCTTCCATTTGTCGATGACCTTGTAAGGGGACTGGGCGGAGAGGGTGTTGGCGGCAAAGAGGAGGATGAGGGCGGCGGAGGCGAAACGGAGGACGAACGTGCGGGACATTAGAGGCTCCTGGAGAGATGTGACGCGGAATTGCAGTCGGAATGAGTTTGGCACAGGGAGGTTAAGGGGGGCTGAATGGCGGGGTGTTTTTTGTGGGGTGGGAGTGGTTGCAACGATCTGACAGAGGAATTAATAGAAAGCGGATCAATCATGCCGTCCCTACAGGACGGCGTGCCTTGGCATGCGACCCTACCCCGGGTTTCACCCGGGGCTAAAATCGCTGCGAGCTTGCTGAAAAAGTCCGAACGAAAAGCGAATTCGGTGAAGGATGGGTCAGCAGGGGCTAAAGCCCAACTCATTTTGCTGACTTTATTGGCCCGGCTGAAGCCGTGCCGTTGTTACAAAGCTGCTCGGATGAGTTGTTCAGCAAGCTGTGCCTCCCTCCGGGAAGCTGATTGCGCGGTATGACAAACATCTTTAGCGGAGCAAGAGAAGAGGCAAAAGCAAGAACAAGAACAACCGCAGTCATGCATGGCGCGTAGCGCCACCCAAGAGGATGAAAATCGGTTGGCCTAAGGGATCGAGAGATTTAAACGGCTTAGCCCCAATTTTCAGGGCAGGTCCTTTGGCTACGTCCCGGCACGCCAGGACTTGGCTCAGGATGACGCATTTCTATCGCGGGAGGATTTGTTTGCTCAGGATGACACGCAGTTATGTGCTGCTTAGTAGGGTGGAGTTTTGGCGGTGAGGGGGAGGCGGATGGTGGCGATGGTGCCTTGGTTGAGCGCGCTCGCGAGATGGATTGTGCCGCCGGCTTTGACGACGACGGCGCGGGCGATGGCGAGGCCAAGGCCGGTGCCGCCGGAGTTGCGGTTGCGCGATGGGTCGCCGCGATAGAAGCGATCAAATATGTGAGGCAGAGCTTCGGGGGAGATGCCGTCGCCGTGGTCTTCAATGGTGAGGGCGGCGGTGTTGGGTTCTGTGACGAGGCGAAGTGAGACGGTTGAGGCGGCGGGGCTGTGCTGGAGGGCGTTGAGGAGGAGATTGGAGAGGAGGAGGGAGAGATCGTCGTGGGGGATGGGGACGTTGATGGGGGCGGGGATATCAGACGATGGTTCCGCAGGGGCTAAAGCCCCGATTTTCTTTTGGGAGCTATCGGCACGACTGAAGTCGAGCCCTGATACAAAGCTGGTGTCGATTTGGACGTGGCGCAGGTCGGCGACTGATTGGAGTGTGGCGACGGTTTGGCGGAGGGCGGAGAGGAGATCGGTGGAGGGTGGGGGGACGGCGGGTAAGCCGGAGCCGGGCGAGGAACCGGTGGGCAGAGCAGGGGCGGAATCGGGGCTTGATGGCGACGCGGCTTCGATTCGGGCGAGGGTGAGCATTTCGGCGACTAGCTCTTCGAGCCGTTGGGAGTCGGTGAGACAGCGCTCGAGGCCGGCCTGATATTCGTCGGGGGTGCGGCGCTTCATGGCGAGGAGCTGGAGGGAGGACTTGGCGACAGCGACGGCTGTCTTGAGCTCATGAGCGGCATCGCTGACGAAGGCACGCTGCTGCTCGAAGGAGGCTTGGAGGCGCTGGAGAACGCCTTCGAGGGCATGGGTGAGAGGGGCTAGTTCGGGGGTGGTGCGGGCGGAGCTGGGCGGATCGAAGTGCCATGAGTCGACCGAGACGTGGCCGGCGAGGGAGGCAAGCTGGCGAAGGGGAGCGAGGCCGCGATGAAGTAGCCAGGCGATGAGGGGGCCGGTGACGAGGAGGAGGAAGAGAGTTCCGGCGGCGTAAAACTCGACGGTGCCGAAGATGGCGCGCCAGACCTTGTCGGTTGGTGCGCCATAGAGGATGACGACGGTGCGGAGCTTGCCGCCGTGGTCGCCGGGATCGACGAGGCGCGTGCCCTGGGTGCGGAGGGCTCGATAATCCTGTCCGTTGAGCTTGAGGTTGAAAAAACCGCCATGGAAGCCGGCGTGCTGGTCGCTGTGGGAGTTGACTGGCGGCGCTGCGGGGAGGGTGAAGCCGAGGCCCTGCCAGTTGGGGGAACGGCCGAGGAGTTGCCCGCTGGAGTCGTAGACCTCGTAGATGTCGCTAGAAAAATGGTGAAGCGCATTCTGGGCAAATGATTGATCGAGGACGAGAGTGTCGTTTGCGTCTTCTGAGTCTTGCACCGCGCCGAGGAGGGAGTCGGCATGGCCGCGGATGAGGACGTCGAAGGCGTGAAAGTGGGAGTGGCGCTCGTATCCGAAGGAGAGGAAGACGACGAGGATGGAGGAGAGCAGCTCGACGGCGAGGACAGCCGTGATAAGGCGGGTGGTGATGGAGCGGGGATTGGGGGCGAGTTTCATATAGAGGCTAGTTGTCGGTTGTCAGTTGGCGATTGTGGGCTGCAATCATTGGGGGTCCAGGGGGTCGGGGCCGAGGGATTCGAGGTCTGAGTCGGCGGATGAGAGTTCTGTGGCAAGGCGGTAGCCGCGGCCGCGCAGGGTTTCGATGATGGGCTCGGGCTCGGGGACGGCGGCGTCGAGCTTGCGGCGGAGGTTGGAGACGTGGGCCTCGATAACGTTGGAGTGGTGTTCCCAGTTGAAGTCGTAGAGGTGCTCGAGGAGCTCCTGCTTGCTGACGATGACACGCGGGCGGTGCATGAGGTACTCGAGGATGTGGTACTCGGTGGGGGAGAGGTCAACGAGGACGCCGGCGCGGTGGACGGACTGCTCGAGGGTATTGAGAGTGATGCCGAGGGCGTTGAGTGTGGGGTGGGCGGCGCCCTTGCCGCGGCGGATGAGGGCCTTGCAGCGGGCGAGGAGCTCGCCGAGGTCGAAGGGCTTGCCTAGGTAGTCGTCTGCGCCGGCATTGAGGAGCTGGATGATGGAGCCGGAGCCTTCGCGGGCGGTGAGGATGAGGACGGGGGTCGAGTCCTGACGGGCGCGGATGCGCTTGAGGAGGCTGAGGCCGTCGAGGCGGGGCAGCATGAGGTCGAGGATGATGAGGTCGTAACAGGGGTTGCGGGCGAAGTCGTCGCCGGCGATGCCGTCCGCGGCCCAATCGACAGCGAAGCCGGGGCCGTCGCGGAGGGCGGTGGCGAGGTTATCGGCGAGGCGGGCTTCATCTTCGACCAGGAGGACGCGCATGGGGGTGCCTTTTGACTACGGGAATAGTATGACGCAGGGAGGATTAAGGCAGCCTGAAGCCATTGCATGGAGCGGCGGCTCGCCTTTCGCTCGCAGGAGGTGATTGGCGTCCGGAGGGCCGGAGGGGTGGGGTTCATGGTCTCCCACCCTTGGCACAAGAACAAAAACGTGCCAAGGATGGGGCACCCGACCGATTGGGAAGTTTAGGGCCGGCGGGATTAGGGTATTGGTCTCCCACGCTTGGCATAAAGACAACGACGTGCCAAGGATGGGGCACCCGGCGGATTGGCCAGAGAAGGAGAGGCCCGCGGCTGGAGCCTATTGTTTGGTGTCGAGGGGGTGTTGGGCGTCGTTGAAGAATTGGTTTTGGAGTTTGAGGGATTCGGAGTCGGCTTTGATGGCTTTTAGGGCTTCGGCGATCTGGCGGGACCATTCTTTCTGGTCGAATTCGCCGAGCTCTTTGGTGGCGGCTTCGCCCTGGCCGGCGTAGTGGTTGGGGAACTTTGCGTACCACCAGATGCCGAGGTCGACCGAGCTGGGAAGAGCGGAGAGTCGGTTCTGGTCTGCGCCGGATTCCTGAGTGGCGCGATCGAGGTGGACGAGATCGGGGCGGGCGATGAGCATGGCGGAGGTTTCGCGTTCGCCGGCGTGCATGTCCGAGGGGATTTTTGAGGGGGGCGTTTTGAGGGCGGGGCGGCCGGGGACGTCGAGATGGGGCAGACCGAAGACGTAGACGACGTAATCGCGTGGGCTGGCCATCTGAGCCTGGGCAAAGAGCGGGAGGAGGCTGTTGTTGCCGCCGTGGCCGTTGACGATGACGACCTTTTTGCAGCCGTTTCGGGCCATTTCGGAGACGGTTTCCTGGAGGAGTGTGAGCTGGGTGGAGAGGCTGTAGGCGACGGTGCCGGGCTGCTGGCGGGCTTCAAAGATCTGGCCGAAGTAGTAGGGAGGGAAGACGACGGCGTATTCCTGCTTGACGGCGTTGAGGACGGCGAAGCGGACGTCGAGGAGGTCAGTGCCGAGAGGGAGATGGGGGCCGTGTTTCTCGATGATGCCGAAGGGAAGGACGCAGGTGCCCTGGGACTGGTGGATGGCGGAGACGAAGTCGGGGGCGGTTAGGTCCTCCCATTGAGGCGACAAGGCGGGCCATTGAGGGGAGAGGGAGGGGGCTTGAGAGGACTGGGCGTGGGCGGTGATGAGGAGGAAGGCGGTGAAGGCAAGAGTGAGGGCGAGGCGGAGCGGAGTTTTCATGGGTGGATTCCTGTGTGCGGCGAAGACAGGCGATGATAGACCCGGTTAGAGGGGGGATTCAAGTAGAGGGGATTCAAGAGGAATTGAGGTTGTGAGTGGGAGGGATGGATTAGTCTCGTAGGTAGTTTTTTGTGACCCCGTGAGGTTCATTGACTCCCATGTCTCAGAAGCGCGACATGGGGCACCCGCGGTTTTTGGTCTCCCACCCTAAACGCA
>PMXB01000303.1 GCA_003165935.1 Acidobacteriaceae bacterium
ATCGATGTTCCAGGCGTCGTATTCCTTGGGTGTGTCCTTGAAGAACTGGAGCTGGTTGCCACATGCGCCGGGAGCTAGCGCATCAAACTTCGACTTGTCGTCGCGAAGACTTACGATGCATCCAGTCTTCGGGTCTACTTCGACTCGAATGATTTCGTTGTCTATGCTTGTGAACACTTCGGCCGCGCCGTTGCCTTTCGATGTTCCTCCAGTCGAAGAGGGTCCAAACCCGGTGCCGGCATCGCGGCCTTTTCCGTTGTTGCCTATCTTCGGAGACGGGACCCTCAGCACCTTGTAGCCGAGCGCTGGAACATCCTTCACTGGAATCTGGACCTCTGCTAAATGGCTTATCGGGTCGATGGACCGAATGTCCGCAACCGTCACTTCCCCTTTGCCATCCACGAGCGCCGCAACTTTATCGCTGGTTCCGAGGTGTTGGATCTTTGCGGTCACAACTCCGGATCTCGCCCAACCAAGAGGATTGAAAATAACGACCGACTGCCCTTGAGCATCCTGGTCCTCTTCTCTCGTGTCGATGTTTTCGGCAACTTTCGCGAGCGCCCCCGCATCAATCTCGTTCGTCGACCAGCGGACCACGTCGTAGTCCTTTTGCGCGTCTTTGTAGATAACGCCGATGCCGGAGCCTGCGGCGAGATCGTGAAACTGGTTGAAGAGCACCTTCTTCCAGTCCTCGGTGATCTCCGCAGCGGGATACTTCGCACCATACAGCCATGCGATGGAGGAGAACTTCTCGGCGTTGAGAACCTGCTCTTCGGCGTCGCGCATGTTGCGCTTGTGGTTGGCCTGCGTAGTCATGACGCCGCGGTGGTACTCAAAATAGAGCTCGCTCTTCCACGTCGGAATGCTGATCTGCCCGGCAACGGCGGGCGGAGCGGAATAACCTTTTGCAATGCTCTGATAGTTCCACTCGGGGCTGGCGGGTGCGATCTGCTTTTCGATGGCGGTGAAGTACGACTGCGCGGTGCCGAACTCGTAGCGAGGAGTGACGTGGCCATCGGAAGCCGTCGCAGGGGCTAAAGCCCCTCCCTTATTGGTGCCGTTTTCGGAACGACTAAAGTCGTGCCCTGACACAGTGCCACCTGCCCAGTGGGAGGCCTCGTCGAGGATGGCGCGGGTGGGTCCGCCGCCGTGATCGCCGATGCCGTAGAGATCCATCATGTCGAGCATTCCCGGCGCGCGGTTGCGCGCGGTGACCAGGTCGTTGGCCAGGCGGTCGGGGTTCATGTCGAGGTTGACGTAGTCGTGGGGGAAGTAAGTGAGGACTTTGGAGCCGTCGGGCGACTCCCACCAGAAGAGCTTGAAGGGNNAGCTGGTTGGTGTCGTTCCAGGTCATCTTCTGGGTGACAAAATAGTCGACGCCAGACTTCTTGTAGATTTGCGGCAACTGCCAGGTGTAGCCGAACGAGTCAGGGTTCCAGCCGATGCGGACGTCGACACCGAATGCCTGCTTGTACCAGCGCTTGCCGACGAGAAGCTGGCGGACGAGCGACTCGCCGTCCGGCATATTGAGGTCGGGCTCGACCCACATGCCGCCGACGATCTCCCAGCGGCCTTCCCTGATGCGGCGCTTGATCTCGTCGTTCATCTCCGGATACTTGTCGGCCATCCACTCGTTGTAAGCGGCGGCGGACTGGGTGTAGGTGTAGTCCGGGTACTCGTACATGAGCTGGAGTGCGGTGCCGAAGGTGCGCTTGACCACGTCGACGGTTTCGGTCCACGGCCAGAGCCATGCGGCGTCGATGTGGGCGTTGCCGGTGAGGTGGAAGGTAGCTGTCTGGAGCAACGGCTTGAGGGCCTGGAGGCGCGCGTCGGCAGCGGCGAGACTGAAGTCGAATTTGCTTTGGTCTCCGGCAGCGAGAGCCTTGATGTCCACATCCTGGATTGCGGAGTTGAGCGTGGTCATCTGCGCCGGATCGCTGGGCGCGAGCGACGGTATGAGGTAGGTGGCAGCGAGGAACTCGAGGCGGAGGCTTTCAGGGTTGGGGCGCGTGGAGGGAAACTCGATAGCAAGGGTTGCGCCGTGAAAGCGCTTGTCGTCGACAGTGTGGAGCAGCTTGACGGCGACGACGACCTTGTCGCCGGGGTGGACCTGGTCGAACAGCACGATGGGTTCGAGATCGTCGCCCATTGCCACTCGGCGGCCGTTGAAGTAGAGAATCTCGGGCATGGGGCCGTTGGCGTCGGCGTGAAACTCGAACCAGATGAGCGCGCCGGTCAGGTCGTATCCGTTGAGCGTGGGGGGAACGACGTAGGTCTGGCGGAACCAGACGGCGTCTTTGGAGGCCGACGCGCCGTTGGCGATGGGCTGCCATGAGGACTCGTCGAGGTCGACTGCCTCGCTGTGGGCGAGATCGCCGGCATGCATCTTCCATGCGCCGTCGGGGAGCTGGCGGAGGGTGGAAAGGCGATCGAGGACGGTACGGGACTCTGGCGTAAGAACCGCGAGGGCCTTGGCGGTTGCCGTGCCGATGGCCGCGGAGGTCTGCGCGGCAGCGGGTGCGGCAACGAAAAGGCCGAAAGCGAAGAGCACGAGGACGGAAAACACGGCAAGAACGGAGCGGCGGGCCAGCTTGACGGCGTGTGACATGGCGAAGAAATCCCCCGAAGCATCTTAAGCCATTGCGGGCGGTGTGGGCGCGGGGATGGGCTGAAGAGAAGCCCGCGGCGGTGACAGCTCCTGGCCTCCGATTGAGATCTTTGCTCGGTTAAATTCTCTGCAGATTCGCGAAGCGCTCCATCAGCTTCTTCAGGCCGTGGCGCGGAAACATCACGGTCAGTTTCGCGTCGTCGCCTTCACCCTCGCGGACGAGAACGGTCCCTTCGCCGTATTTCGAGTGCCTCACGCGCTGGCCCGATTTCAGCCCCGAGGCGCCGCTTGGCGCAGGCACGTCGATCGTCGGGCGCGGCATTGCACCGGACCTGCTGACCCCCGCCTTCGCTCCGAAAAACCGCGCAATGTTGTCGATCGAATCTGGTTTTGCGCCGCCTACGCCCGCACCGGCCGTCCCCGCACCGCCATTTTTAATTGCGGCCGGTTGCGTGCTGCTCGCCGGTGCCGGAGCTTTCATCCACGACGCTACGAATGGCTTGCCTGAGGTGCCCTTTCCCGGAGTTGGCCGCCCCGCGCCGCTGCCCGCAGGCGTGCGCGGAATCTCCTGGCTCTCATCCTCATAGTTGTAGTGCTTGTCGCCGTATTCTCCTCCGCTCGGATGCCTGCGGTCTTTTCCGTAGCCGCTTGCGCCATAGCCGGTCGCTCCGTATCCGCTCTTTGCCCAGGACGGGCCTGTTCCGCCCAGATTCTCGACCAGTTCAGTGGGCACCTCGCTCAGAAAACGCGATGGAATACTCATCTCCGGCGCGTCGTTCCCATAGCGCCTGCGGTAGTGCGCACGCGTGAGCACCAGCGTGTCCATGGCGCGCGTCATTCCCACATAGCAGAGCCGCCGCTCCTCTTCGAGCTCGTCCGGATTGTTGAGCGTCCGCGAGTGCGGGAACAGTCCCTCCTCGAGACCCGCGAGAAACACAAGCGGGAACTCCAGCCCCTTGGCGGCGTGCAGGGTCATCAGCGTCACGCGCGCGTCCGGATCGAACTGATCGGCATCCGAAGCCAGCGCCGCATGATCAAGAAAATCTCCCAGTGTCTCGCCCCGCGTCTCCGCGTCGTGCGCTGCGTTGGCCAGTTCCTTCAGGTTTTCAATCCGGCTGAAGGCTTCCGGCGATCCTTCTGCCTCCAGCGCCTTGATGTAGCCCGTGCGGTCGATCAGGAACCGGATCAACTCCGGCAGAGTTGCCGCATCGCCCGGAGCGCGAAAGCCCTCCACGCGCTCCGCGGGCGCATCACTCTTGTTAGCCCCAGCCTTGCGAGTCCCGGCTTCCCCTGCCTGCGCCTCCCGCTTCTCATCTGCCTGTTTTGGCATCTTCAGGAACGGCTTGTTTGGCGCGGCCTTCTGAGCCGTTTGGAATGGCGAAAAGTGCGATGCATCGAGCAGCGGAATCTGCCCCTCGTCTTCGCCGCCGAAGTTGAAGTCCGTTTCGGATGTCTTCTGTGCCGCTGCACCGAAGCCGAAATCTGTATCTGCGTCCTCGCCCTCTGCAGCCGCCGACCCTTCAGCCGTCGCCACATCCCCACTTCCGACGTCCATGGACAGCTTGCCCGCAAAGTCCGGGTCCATCATCGCCTGTGCGTCTAAAAGCAACTGGCGGAAAGAGTCCAGCGCCATGAGCGCCCGCGACGGAATCAACCGATTCTCGATCGCAGCCCCCAGCCCGTCCCACATCGACTTGCCCGTTTCCAGCGCCAGCCGCTCCAGCGTCTCGAGCGTCGTTTTCCCAATGCCTCTGGCTGGCGTATTGATCACCCTCTGCATTGCCATGGAGTCGTGCGGGTTCCGCACCAGCCGCAAGTAGCACAGCAGATCCTTGATCTCTGCGCGCTCGTAAAAGCTGAAGCCGCCAACCATCGTGTAGCGAATGTTGTAGCGGCGCAGCGCCTCTTCCACCAATCGCGACTGCGAGTTTGTCCGGTAGAGTACTGCGCACCGTGCCACCTCGCCGCTCTCGCCTGCCTCGCGCTGGAACTTCTGAATCCGGTCCGCAATGAACAGCGCCTCGTTCTCCCCGTCAGGAGCCTCGTAGTATCCAACCAGGCTGCCGCCCTGGCGATCTGTCCACAGCTTTTTGCCTTTGCGCTTGGCGTTATTCGCCACCACCGCGCCCGCTGCTTCCAGAATGATCTGCGTCGACCGATAGTTCTGTTCGAGGCGAACAATCCGCGCATTTGGAAAGTCCTGCTCAAACTCGAGGATGTTACGAATATCGGCACCGCGCCACGAGTAGATGCTCTGGTCCTCGTCGCCAACCGCGCACACATTCTTCGCCTCGCCCGCCAGCAACTTCATCAGTTCGTACTGCGGGCGATTCGTGTCCTGGTACTCATCCACCAGCAAATAACGCCATCGCCGCTGGAGACGCTCGCGCACGTCGCTTGAGACCTTCAGCAACCGCGCCGCTTCCAGCAGCAGGTCGTCGAAGTCCATCGCGTTGTTCTTCCGCAGCTCGTCCTTGTACTGCTTGTAGATGTGCGCGATGCGCTCGCTGTTGGGGTCCTTCGAGCCCAGGTAGTACTCTTCGGGATCCACCATGTGGTTCTTGGCCCACGAAATCCGCCCCAGCACCGAGCGCGGCGTCAGTTGCTTGGTATCCAGCCCCATCCGGCGCATCACCTGCTTCACAATCGCCTGCTGGTCGTTCTCGTCGTAGATGGCAAACGTCCGCGTCAGGCCTTTGCCATTTACCTGGAGCGCTTCGATATCGCGCCGCAGAATCCGGACGCAGAGCGAGTGAAAGGTCGAAATCAGCGGCTTGGCCAGCGACGAGTGCCCCAGCAGTCGGCTTACGCGTTCGCCCATCTCGCTGGCTGCTTTGTTGGTAAATGTCACCGCCAGAATCGAGTCCGGCGCCACGCCTTTTTGCTCGATCAGCCACGCAATCCGGCTGGTAATCACGCGTGTCTTGCCCGACCCCGCCCCGGCAAGGATCAGCAGTGGACCCTCCGTCGCCTCAACGGCCACGCGCTGTTCGGGATTCAATTTGTCGAGGTGGCTTTGCACGGCGAGAGTCCAGGCGGGAAACGTCCTTCCTCAGTGTACTGTCGAATGCGCTCGCGAGCGGGAAGCACCCCGCGTGAGGGGGAGCAGCAGTCCCCTGCATCGGCACACGTTCCCAGACGATCAAAATATACACAATAACTAATATGATCATTTTGGCTATTTTGATCATTTTGGCTATATTCTACAAATATGACTGAGATTTCCGCCACCCACGCCAAGCAGCAATTCGCCGCCCTGCTCGATGCCGCTCAGCGCGGCCCAGTGCATATAAAGCGTCATGACCGCGAGGTCGCCGTTCTTATCTCGGCTGAGGAGTACGAGAAAATCCACAAGATGCGGGTCGAAGAGCTGATTCGGATTAGCGAAGAGAACGGTCGGTATGCCGCGTCCCAGGGCATGACCGAAAAGCTGCTCGAAGAACTTCTGGCCGATGAATCGTGAATCGCCGGATCGTTATTGATACGAACTTATACGTGAGCCGATTCATTTGGCCCAACTCGATTCCTGGACCAGCGGTGGTCAAGGCAGTGGTGGAGGATCAGATGTTGATTTCAACCGCGACCTGGATGGAACTCTGCGATGTTCTTCAGCGTCCCAAATTCGCCCGATATACGAAGCCAGGACTGTTGGAGCCGTATTTGCAATACGTGCGGGAGGCGGCTGAGCCGATCGAACCCGCGATGCGTATCCGCGCCTGCCGCGACCCTCGCGACGACAAGTTCCTGGAGGTCGCTGTTCATGGTCGCGCCGACCTGATCGTCACTGGCGACCGCGACCTGCTCGATCTCCATCCATTCCGCGGAATTTCCATACTCACGCCCGCCGCTTACATCGAAATGCCATAAATCCCACCACGCTCTCGGTCTATTCTTGTAACACCATGCCCCCCACGAAAGACTCGCCCCGCCACGTTGCCGTCTACTGCGGCTCAGCCGACGGCAACCTGCCCGCCTTCCGCGCTGAAGCCGTTGCACTCGGCCGGGCCATCGCCGCGGCAGGCCTCGGCCTCGTCTACGGCGGAGCCAAAGTCGGCCTCATGGGCGCTGTCGCCGATTCCGCCCTCGCAGCCGGCGCGTCTGTTATCGGCGTCCTGCCCGACATCCTCTCTGATAGCGAGATCGCCCACAGCGGACTCACGCGCCTCGAGCTCGTCGACACCATGCACCAGCGCAAAGCCCGCATGGCTGAGCTCGCCGACGGATTTCTCGTGCTGCCCGGCGGCTACGGGACCCTCGAAGAGCTGCTCGAAATCGTCACCTGGGCCCAGCTGCGCCTTCACGCCAAGCCCGTCATCCTCATCAACACGCTGGGCTATTGGGACGGCCTGCTCGCCTTTCTCGACTCCGCAGTCGCCGCCGGCTTCCTCAAGCCACAAAATCGCGCACTGCTCCACGCCGCTACCGACGCAGCTTCAGCCGTCTCCCTCGCCGTCTCTCAGATGTCGTCAGATTGAAATTGGATTGGCATATTGCCCGCCGACGCTGCCCTCTACTCCACTACCACGTTCGCCAGGAAGAAGTCGAAGTCCTTCATCGCTGGCTCCTCAATCGACGAAGCAGTGTCCAACAACACGAGGTAGTAGAGCCTGCCAGGAATTCTGCCCTGCGTCTCGCTGGGGCGGTAGTACTTTGGACCCTCCCCGCCATCGGCCTTTGGAAGGTCCACCGGCGCTTCGAAGATGAGGCCAGGGAATCTCGGCTCCTCACGTTCAAAGACCAGAACGCGGTCGTGCCCGTCGCCATTTCCCTTGTACATCCCTGCCTGAATCCCCGCCTTGGCTAGACATTTTTCCGCCGGACACCGCGACGGCGAATAGGCAGTGAACACACCATCTCCACCGTATTTGGTGGCAAAGTCATCTAACGCCTGGCCTCTCTCGGGCTGCTTCACCATCACCATGATGCTCGGCCCCAGTGACCCGTGCTTCGCCCTATATGGCCCGGTGTTGAAAACTGCCACACATGTTCCCTTTGTCACGGCAATCTTGTATACCGACCAATCTCCGCGCGCCAAGAAGCGTATCCCGCAAGTCGTGCTGATGAACTCCGTGTTGTCGCCCAATTGTGCGCCCCTCCACACTTCTTTCGGCTCGTAGTCACGATTGGGGTCGAATGGGACTATTCGCTCGTGCGCAATCTCCGCCGCGCTGTCGAAGCCAGCTGGTTTGGGGGCACTAAGCTTTTCGAGGTAGCCAATGGCACGGAGCGTATGAACCGGCATGTTGGATATCGTGGCGCAGTTCGTGTAGTCCTTCCAGAATGAAATGGGCAATTGGTCCCAATCCCGCTCGTTTTCGATCGCTAGAAATCCCTCGGCGCCCGCTTTCAGTTCGCTGGTCTGGCACTGTAGGGTGGCGCGAAACCATCGCGCGCGGAAATCCCCGGGGACAAGGCTCGTGGCCTTTTCCAACACATGAATTGCGACGTCGTGGCTGCCGTTTACGTCAAGGTTGTAGGCATAGCGCGCCACCAAACCGGTCAACAGCAGTAACTCTATGTTGTCCGGGTGATTTTTGACGGCCAAGCTCAGGAAACCAAGATCCTTGCCTAGCCGCGCCGCGACTTCTTCTTTGGAAACTGGGTAATTCCAAGTGTTCGTCCAAGCGCTGCTAAATGCTTCGAGCTTTTCTACGTCGTCATACGCGGCCAGTACCGCAGTTTCCTGCGGAAGAGCGCTCTGCCGGATGGCCGCAATATCCGCGATTGCTTGCGGTGCTCCCAAACTCAGAAGGAATGCGAAAAACAAAGTTCCGGCTTTGGCCACACGCGCCTCACTTTCAGAAAAACGTGAACACAAGTGTAGCTAAGTCCCCGCACCGCCGCCGTGCTCTTACTTCGAACTCCGGACCGGGTCCGGAACCTATTTCGCCATCCCCGTCGCTGTTTCCGCCGCAAAAGTGCATTCCCTGCACTGGCAAGCCCGGCGCAGATACTCCCACGAGTAGATTCCGCTCGAGTGCCCATCCTGCCAGTTGAACTGCAGCGCGTACCGCCCCACCTGCTGCGCGCTCGCCGGCTTCGGCGGCGGCGTATACATCGGCAGCAGATTTGCCGCCTTCGGCTTTGGCTGGCCGGCCTTGCGGCCTTCCTTTTCCCGCGTCTCAATGCACGTCGCGCAGGGGCAGGCCTCGCGCAGCCAGGCAAAGGTCCAAGCGCTGTGATGCCCGTCGGCCCAGTCAATCTCCAGGCCCTTGCCCTCGGTCAGCAGCACGCGGACCTTCTCTGGCGTCACCATGATCCGCGTCAGCGGCAGCTTTTCTTCCGGCTCGCCTTGGCCCTTCTCCGCAAACCGTATTCCCTCGTGGCTCATAAAGACAGTTTACAGGGATCAGGGTTTAGGGTTCAGTTCCCGATCATCGGTCTTGGCCTGCGGCTCAACCCGTGTTTGCTACAAGAGCAGAGGGCTCAACAGTTCGAGATGGAGCAGGTTCGGAGGGTTCTTCTCTGACCTCTGAACCCTGACCCCTGAACCCTGTCTTCTACCCCTTCCAGAAGAACCACGCCGCCATGCCAAATCCGATCGCGATCACCGTCCCGCGCAGCACCGGCTGCGGCACGAGTCGGGCAAATCGCGCGCTCGTGTAGCCGCCCACCGCGCAGGTCACCATCGCCAGCAGGCAATATTTCCACACCACCTGGCCGTCGAAAACAAAAATCAGGAAGGCAATGCCGTTCGCCATCGTCGTGGCAACCACCTTCAGCGCATTGATCTCGTTCAGGTCTTTGAAGCCAAAGAGCGACAGCACTGTAATGATTAGAAACCCCGCCCCAGCACCGAAGTACCCGATGTAGAAGCAAACAACGATCAGCGCCACGAACATCGGCGCCAGCCGCAGTCCATGACCCTTTCCGGTTTCGGATTGCAAGCCCGGCCCTGCCTCTGAGTCCGTTCCAGCCGTCGCCAGCCTGCGCCGCGCCAGCCACCGGCTCATCGGGCCGCTCGCTGCAAAAATCGATGCCGCTACCAGCAGCAACCAGGGCACCAGGTGCATGAATGTCTTTTGTGGAGTATTCAGCAGCACCACAGCCCCCGCCGTGCCGCCCAGCAGCCCTGCCAGGCCCATCGTAGGAGCCAGCCGCCGGTTCTTCTTGATCTCCTCCCAGTAAGCCCAAACCGAGGTCATCTGCCCTGGCCAAAGCGCCACCGTATTGGTTGCGTTCGCCTGCACCGGCAGCATCCGCATCCCCAGCAGCGCCGGAAACAGCAAAAACGACCCGCCCCCTGCCACGGCATTCAACACGCCGGCCAGAAACGCCGCCACGGCCAGCCACAGCCAATGCCAGTCAACAGGCCAAATTGTTATTGAGAACAGAGCAGGAAAGAGACTCATTCGTTTCCATTGTAGTGTTCTCGTTTTCTCTGGAGTTCATCGCGGTGGTTTGGGCGGGTGAAGAAGCCTCAGCCAGGCCTGATCAGGGTAATTCACCTGAGTTGGGGGGACCGGCCCCTAAACCACTAAGGCGACGGCGGAGGGTCGCTTGGGGGATTCATTCGGTGTGGGGTTGCTCGGATGCAAATGGCACAGTGAGAGATGCTCTTCGAACTGCGCGGTGTACCAGATGTAACACTCCATGGCAGACTGGGGCCCCGGCGGCGGATCGGGCATCTGCTGGCCACAGACGCTGCAGACAGCCGATCTTGGAACCGCATCTTGTTCGTATCCAAGAATCAGTTCGGGCGACTTGCGCATGGCAAATAGTACCCCCGAGTTGATTAGCTGAATAATAAAACCATTTACTTTTTGATGAGATGAAATTGGACCTTCCCCCATGGATTGGTTGTTGCCAATGAGCGGGAGCGGTGGAAGCACGGCGAAGATGACGGGGCACTTGATACACTTTGGGGCGATTCAGGTAAAGATTCCTGGCGCGCACGAAAAAGGAGGGGACGGTTATGGTGCGTAGGTTTACGTTCCTGGCGGCGGCACTTGCCGGTTGGTGGGGAGTTGTGGGGGCTGGAGCCGCACCCGCGAGGCAGGGCGAACCGGAAAAGGTGACGGTGAGCCAACTGGTAGAGACAGTCGCGGGCGCGCGGGGCCTGGGCGACGAGGAACTGAAGGATAAGCTTTCGCGACTGGTGCTGGTGGAGCGGCTTAGTCCAGTGTTGCTGGCCAAACTCAGCACCCAGGTCAGCGGGGAAAAGTCCCGCGATGCACTGGTGGCATTGGCGGACGCGTCGGTATTCGAAGAGCCCCCGGACAATGAGATTCCGGCGGATGCGAATCCCGATGCGGCGGCCGCGCGGCAGATGCTGGTGAAAGTGGTGGGCTATGTAAACACCGACATGCGCCAGTTGCCAAACCTGATAGCCACGCGGAAGACCACGGAATTTGAAGATCGGCCACCGGAGGACCGGCTGGAGGCAACGGGGATCGTGAGCTATTCGGCAATGCCGCTGCACGCTGTGGCGCGCTCGACGGCGACGGTGACTTACAGAGACCGTAAGGAACTGGTGGCGGCCACGGCTGCAGCCCAGAAACAGGGAGCAAGGCCNNGGGTCTTCCATTACGCAGTCGGCGGTGACAAGTCGAACTACCACGTGAAGTTCTGCTGCGTGGTTGACGGGTACACGAGCGAAGGGCTGCCTGAGATGCAGGTTTTCGACGAGCGTGTTGGCTACGAAGGTGATATCGCATTTCGACCTGCGGACGGCGCGATCCTGCGCCTGACGGTGCAGGCTGCTATGGCTCAGCAGGGTCTGGTACCTGCTGCGGGGATCGCAGTCGAGTACGGGCCGGTAGAGATCGGCGGGAAGACGAACATTTGCCCGCAGAAGAGCATCTCTCTTCTAAAGGTGTACACAGTGAAGCCCGAAGGAGCCTTCTCGC
>PMXB01000050.1 GCA_003165935.1 Acidobacteriaceae bacterium
CCGTAGGCAAATCCGCCGGGGACCAGCACCGCATCGACGCCTTGCAGGTCGTCAGAATCGTGCCAAAGGAAGGTTACCGGCTGGTGGGCAATCTCGGCGATGACGTTGTAGGTGTCGTGGTCGCAGTTGGAGCCGGGAAAGACGAGTACCCCGAATTTCATGGTTCTAGGTTACCAGCTTGTGCCTGCGAAGATGCGCGGATTCATGCGGCCACGATCGCTCGTGGCGCTCTCCAGCATTGCGCGATCTTCGGGGAGGCGGTTCAAAGAAGATTTCATTCCTGCGGACGCTCCCCGGCGGGATAGGACCTTTGGTGTAGGAAGTGAATGAAAACAGGAATCGTTATTGCACCTTAATTCCATTTCTGGTTATGATTGCTGATCGTTTCCAAGAGTCGTTTCTCGGCCGCTGTCCCCCACGCACGTCCCGGCCTCTGCTTCCCCATGTTGTCAGACAACCGGATTCTCACGAGGAGAACACGAATGCGCGTTCGCGCTCTGGCCTTGCTGGCCGCTCTACTGCTTCCGCTGCCGCTGCTGGCGTAAACCTACAACTACACCTACACCGGAGACGACTTCAATACCCACCAATCCGGCGCGTACACCTACCTATCCGGCGCGTACACCGGCAGCGATTTCGTGAGCATAACCTTCACGGTGCCCGAGCCGCTGCCAGACAACTTAGTCGACACGAACCCCTGGTACACTGTTGCCCCCCTCTCGTGGAGCATCTCCGACGGGATTCAATCGAACAGCAGCACGGACTATGACGCGTTCTATGGAATAGGGATCGAAGTCACCACCAACGCAACCGGGCAGATCGTGGGCTGGCACGTATTCGAGCAATTTCAGGGTCGCCAAATCGAAACGGAATACAATGGCCCGCTGGACATCAACAGCGGCGACTACGGCTTTGACCCCTTCTCACCAGGAGGGGAAGCGCTATTGTCCTCCTTTCCTGGCACTCCTGGGTCCTGGTCGGGGCCGGTGTCGTCGGTGCCGGAGGGCTCGTCGTATCCGTTGCTGTTGCTGAGCGGGGCCTGTCTTTTCGGGGTAGGTTTTTTCCGGTTTCGGAAGGGGGCCGGGGCAGGAGAAGCGGCGTAACCTCCATCGAACTCGACACGGTCGCGGAAATCCCGAAAAGCCCCTTGCGCGAGGGGCTTTTCAGTTGGTGCGGGGCGTGAACGGCGTGGTCTGTTCGGATGGGTTTCCGGAAGAAGCAGCCTCAAAGCTGTCGCTGTGGCACGCGGCGTCTTGCCCACCACTGCCGATGGTATAATCACAGGGTTAGGCGCGTGTTTGCGCCCGTATTCTGACTATCCAAGAGGCACTATGTCCGGCCATTCCAAATGGGCCACAATCAAGCANNCGCGGCAAGATATTCACTCGCCTGCTGAAGGAAATAGCTGTAGCAGCCAAGGGCGGCGGCAACCCTGACACCAATGCCCGGCTGCGTACCGCCGTGGCTGCCGCAAAAGCCGAGAATATGCCGCAGGATAATATAAAGCGGGCCATCCAGCGGGGCACGGGCGAGCTTGAAGGCGTGAACTACGAAGAGATCAGCTTTGAGGGCTACGGGCCGGGAGGTGTCGCGGTAATTGTTGACACGCTGACCGACAACCGTAACCGCGCTGTGAGCGAGATTCGGTTTGCTTTCTCGAAGAATGGCGGCAATCTGGGCGAAACGGGCTCGGTCCGCTTCATGTTCCACAAGAAGGGCCTGATCGCCGTCGAGAAGGATGCCGCCAGCGAAGAAAAGCTGATGGACATTGTCATTGAACATGGCGGCGAGGATCTGAACGATGAGGGCGACACCTGGGAGATCATTACCGAGCCGGGAGCTCACGAGGCAGTAGCGGCTGCTGTGAAGGCTGCTGGGATTCCGATCGTGATGAGCGAAGTAACGATGGTGGCCTCGACCTATACCAAGGTTGAGGGCACGCAGGCCAACCAGATGATGCGCTTGCTGGAAGTGCTGGAAGACCTCGACGACACCCAGAATGTCTATTCGAACTTCGATATGGATGCAGAGCAGATGGAGCACGCGGCGGGCTGATCCAACTGAGTGAAGGAATCAGGAGAGGCCGCCCAGACGTGGCGGCCTTTTCTGTGATGATCGGTGCGATTCTGAACGGAGAAAGGGAACGGGTTTGATTCAACGCATGAGGTTCATCCTGTTTGTTGCCATGGCAGGGGCGCTGATGGCCAGCGCCGAAACACCGAATACAGCCTCTCCCACAGACGCGGACAACCCCGTTGCCCAGGTGCGCAACAACAAAAGCTGGGAGTACGGTCCTTTTGTGAATGGCGGAACCGGCGTGGGCAACCGCGACAACTTTCAGTTTTTCAGGGCGGGTTTCCAGGTGGGCAAAGTGCTGACGCCGGTGCTGCACGCGTGGCCATTTCCAGGCCAGTTCGAACTGAGCGGAAACATCATGCCGCTCTGGATGGCATTTACTCCCGCGCCACATTACCAGACAACCACTTGCGCTGGCCCCGACGGCACGTCGTTCAGTTGCTCGCTGCTCGCCGAGGGTGGCATGTACCACGGCGTCAGCATCACCCCGGTCATCTTTCGTTGGAACTTCCTGACCAAATCGAAGCGCATCCAGCCGTGGTTCCAGGCGGCCGGAGGTCTCATTTACACCACGCACAAGTTTCCGCCCAACTACTTTCCCACGCAGATCATCAACGGGCAGACCGTGAAGATCGACAGCGGCACCTCGGTATGGAACTTTTCTCCTCAGGGCGGAGGTGGCATTCACTTCTTCACCCGGGACGGAAGGTCCTTGGACCTCGGGGTGAACGGGGTACATATTTCCTCAGCTTCGCTCGGCGACCGCAACCCTGGAGTGAATGCAAGCGTCGAAGTGCAGTTGGGCTACACGTTTTGGAAGTGAATGGCTGGAACGGATAGGACAGGCAAGACAGGTTGACGATGAGCGGACCGGTTGTTGAGTGCGTACCAAACTTCTCAGAGGGCAGAGATGCCCGACGGGTCGAAGCCATTGTGGCTGCGATGCGCGTGGAGGGAGTGCGGCTGCTCGACTGGTCAATGGATGCCGACCACAACCGTTCCGTGGTGACGATTGCAGGCGAGCCCGGTGCCGTGGTTGAAGCAGCAATTCGTGGTGCAGGCAAGGCGGTCGAGCTGATTGACCTGACCAGGCAAGAAGGCGTCCATCCCCGCATCGGGGCGGCCGATGTGATTCCTTTTGTGCCCGTCTCTGGAATCAAGCTTGAGCAATGCGTGCTGCTCGCGCGGCAGGCTGGTCTTGAGATCTGGCGGCGCTACGGCGTGCCAGTTTACTTCTACGAGTCAGCAGCGGCGCGGCCTGACCGGGCGAATCTTGAGGATGTGCGACGAGGGCAGTTTGAAGGGCTTCGGGATGCAGTGGGCAAAGAAGCAGCGAGCCGGCCGGATCTGGGCGGTCCCGGATTGCACCCAACTGCTGGAGCGTGTGCGGTGGGAGCCCGCAAGTTCCTGGTGGCCTACAATATCTATTTCGGCTCGTCGGACGTGTCCATTGTGAGGGCGGTTGCCCGCGAGATACGCGCCGCTTCCGGCGGCCTGAAAGGCGTGAAGGCAATGGGCGTGATGGCCCATGGACGGGCGCAGCTCTCGATGAACATTACGGACTTCAAGGCGACCCCGATCTCGCAGGTGTATTCCGCGATTGCGAAGCTCGCGCATCGGCATAAAGTTGCTCTGGCCGAGGGCGAGGTTATCGGGTTGATTCCCGAGGCGGCATGTGAGCGGGAAAGCGAGTGGATGCGTCTATTAAGTGGGTTTGATCCGCACACCAAGATTCTGGAGCATCGGCTTGAAGCTCCACTTGGCTGGCCCGGAGAGCCGTCGCGTTAACTGGCCGCGATTTGTCGGTCCAGGCAGAGGGCAGGCTTGGAAGAGCCAGCCGGATTCAAGGGATGTGCTTGAGCCAGAGAGCTGAAGTGCATCAAAGATGGATGGAGGAAGAAATTGTTAAGGTTCCTGGTTAAGTTTTCAGTTGTTCCAGTTCTTGTGGCCGCGGCCTCGCTCGCGCCGGCGGCCCAGTTGTCAACCGATGCGCGCACTGCGATTCCGCGCGATGTGCAGCAGTTGGTGGTGATCGACTATCGCGCGATGCAGAACTCGACTGCGGCAATGGATCTGAAAGAGCGGGTCATGCCCCCCGACTTGAAGCAGTTTGACGATGCGCTGCGCAAGTCCGGCCTCAACGACAATCACGATGTCGATCAGCTTGCGTTTGCGCTATTCCGGCCGTCCGCCGCAAGCGACGGACTGACCACGTTGGGCATAGCACAGGGCCAGTTCCCGATGGACGATATCCTGGCGAACTTTCGCAAGAACAAGGTGCGTGCGACGCTGATCAGGACCAATCGCGTCTACCCGATGGCAAAGGTCGGGATGGTCATCTGCTTCGTCGACCCATCTACCATGGTTTTTGGATCGAAGGAAGCCGTGGAGAAGTCTCTTGATGCGCGCGACGGTGTGACGCAGAGCCTGCTCAACAATAGCCCGATGATGGACGCCATGCGCAGCGTGGACTCGCAGCCGCTGTGGAGCATCCTCGACGACAAGGGCACACAGACCATGATGCGCCAGGTTCTCGGCGAGGCTGGATCGTTGACCGACTTTGAGTCGGTGCGGAAGCGGCTGCTTGGCTCGTGGTACGGGATGGACTTTCAGCACGGGGTGAAGTTCGACCTGACCATCTCTACCGGCGACTCGTTCGCGGCAGCTACCATCTCATCGCTGTTGACGGCGGCCGTTCTGGTGCGCAAGATGAGCGGTTCAGAGGCGGAGAAGTCCGCTCTGAAGGCGACGGACATCTCATCAGACTCCGGCAAGCTGGGGATTCACTTTGCTACTTCGGACTCGGACTTCAACAACCTGCTGCACTCTCCGCTATTCCAGAGCATGGTGCGGTAAGCGGGCGGCTAAGCAGCGATCAGGATTCTCTACTGTGCGGGCGTGAGCTCCGGGTGGAACTCCGCCTTGCCGCCGGGTAGCAACACAATCTCCAGCTTGCCTTCCTGCATCTCGGCAACGTGGGGGCCCTCGATGGTGACGATATGGTCATCGTCGGTTGTATACGTAACTTTGATGGGCCCTGAGCTCCGGAACTGCATGCGATAGGGGAAAACCGCGCCGGAGTCCAGCAGCCCGGTGCCGAAGCTCGCGCTTGGGTAGTCAACTTCGAGCAGCTTCACGGGCTTGCCGGTACGGTTCTCCACTGTCGTGTCCACATGGTAAGAGTGGCATCCAGCAACTGCGAGAAACCCCAGAAAGACTCCTGCCGCCAGCAGAATGCGCAGTGAAGTCTTCATTGCCAGGCGCATGCCGGCGTGAACTGTTTCGGTCATTGACCGACTCCTTCTTGGTCCGGTACACCTTCGTCGGCTGCCTGTGACTCCACTCTTTTCTCCAGCCTGTCAAGCCGCTTGAGCAGCTCCGGCAGGCGCTGAAATATGGAGACGGCCCGCAGCCACACGCGATTGTCGAATCCCGGAGATCCCGAGATCATTTTGCCCGGCGGGATATCGTGCGAGACAGCCGACTGTGCCGTGAGAATCACCCCGTCACCCACCGTGCAGTGGCCGGCAATCCCGGTTTGCCCGGCAAGAATCACGTTGTTTCCGACCACGGAGGACCCCGCCAGCCCGGTCTGCGCGCAGATCAGCGTGTTTTCGCCAACCTTTGAACCATGGCCGACCTGTACGAGGTTGTCGATCTTGGATCCGCTGCCAATCACGGTCGAGCCTACAGTTGCGCGGTCGATGCACGCATTGGCCTGAACATCCACACGATCGCCCAGTTTCACGGGGCCAGACTGCGGAATCTTTTCCCAGTGGCCGGACTCGTTCTTGGCAAAGCCGAACCCGTCGGAGCCGACGATCGCGCCGTTCTCCAGGGTGACATGATCGCCGAGAATGCAATTCTCGCGAATTACGGCGTGGGCGTGGGCGAAGAGATGGCTTCCGACCTGAACGCCGGGGTAGATCACCACATGGGGCAGCAGCGTGGCATGGGGCCCAAGCCGAACATTCGCCCCGACAACGACGTATGCTCCGATGTGGGCCCCATCGCCGATTACAGCGGTGGGATCGACTACCGCGGATGGATGGATGCCTGGGGCATAAATCACCGGCTGGTAAAACAGCGCCAGAGCACGTGAAAAGGCAAGATACGGGTTTTTGATTCGCAATGTTGGTGTGTTCAGGTCCTGAAAGCCCGGCTCAACCAGTATTGCCGCAGCGCGAGTGGTGCGCGCGAGTCCGGCGTAGCGTGGATTGGCTACGAAGGTGACTTCGCCCGGCCCCGCCTCTTCAATTCCTCTGACACCAGTAATTTCCAACTCCGCGTTTCCGCGCAGCTCGGCACCAAGTTCTGCTGCTAACTCCCCTAGCTTCATCGGTTCCGATTGTACCGGAAGGGCTCGGGGTCGCGCTGAAAACGTGCCTATGCCGTGAGGCAATCTTTCGAGGGCCTAGTAGTCCAGGCTCTGAACTTCCTGCTTGAACTGCAGAAACTCAAACGTACCAGGATGAGACTTAACCAGCCGCTCGCTCAACTCGGCGGCGGAGACGGCTTGAGGGGCACTCCCAGATTTCTCGACTGCAGCCGCGTCGAGAATGAAGCCCTCGGCGACCTTAGCGGGCCAGGCAGAGGTTCCTTTTAGTTGTTCATTGAGTTTCGCGCAATCCACAGGCTTGGCCTTCTCGCCGGGCATGTAGTCGCCATGATCGTGGTCGCGACGGATCCGATCGCCGCCCGGGCCGCCACCGATCTGCATGCCGATCACATCTTCGTTCTGCCGGAACGACTTAATGATCGTGCGCAACGTGGCGTCCTCGGCAGCAGAATATGCGACGGGAATGCTGGATGAGCTGATGGACATGAGCCACTCCGGAGAGGTTCCGGTTCGGATCACATCGATCCGGGCGCTTCCCTTGCGGGGGCCAACGCCATCCATCAGGTCGAGGTCATAGATGGCCTCGAGCGGCCGGACCTTTCCGTCAATGGAGTTGAAGCTCCTTGAGCTGATGAGTGTGAAGGTTGCGGGTGGCAATTTGTGGGTGGCTCGGAGCTGATTCAGCACGTTAGTGAACGCAGTGAATAGACCCTCTTCGTCAGGAAAACCGGCCTGCGGCAAACTGCTGTATTGAGGCATATGCGCGAGCAGATGTCCCTGGGAGCTGCTGGGGTCAATGACCATCTGGTAGAAGCTCAGCGCGACAGCCTCGCTGTGCGGGCCCTTTGCAGTGAGTGACCCACCGGAGACTTGAACTATGTTCCAGTCGGTGGGCAGGCAGACTGAGGCGCTCTTATCGCCGCCTGTGGCGAGGTGCATTGGGCCAATTGCTCCCGGTCCGGTCGGTGCGTCCGTTTGCGGATTCGGTGAGCCTGTCAAGGATGCCGATTCGAGGTTCTGCCCTTCTGCGGCCAGCAAGTGAAGCAATTCTGGTTCCGTGGAAAGGAAGCGGTCTGCCTTGTCGAATAGGACGGCCGCCTGCGGCGGGGTGCCTGGCGTCGCGGTGACGATCACCAGGCCCGCCATAGGCTTGATGCCATCACTCTTTGCGTCAATAGTGAAGAAGGCCGCAAGGGTGCTGCCTTCCCGCGATTTCAGATAGCCTCCAACTTGCGGCGGGTCGCCGAAGCGAGATTGAACCTTGCGAAGCATAGAGGCCATGCCGTCTACGAGAGAAGTCTGCGCGACAAGTGAACCGTAGATGACCTGCCCGCCGCCAGGGTTCTGAAGAGTCTTCGTGCCGATTGTTGTCAGATCCTGCGAGCGACACCATATGGTGCCGCAAGCCATTGAAAGGATAAGGCAAAGGCCCCGTGTCAGATTTGATTGAGTGCTCGTCATCATGGGCTCCTGGGCAACGTTCCGCGTGAAAGTTTCCTAGAAGTCCCTGCCTCGTATCAGCTCCTGGTTGGGAACGTACTCGAGCGTGGTGGGGTTCGATCTCACGAGCGCATCTGCAAGGTCGTTGCCGGCGAGTGCGTGAAATGTTTCGGGTGAGTCTCGGATGACAGAACGATCGAGGATGTAGTCCTGGTTGATCTTGCTTTGCCAATCGATCTCCGCATTGTGAGAATCGTCCGCGGCGTTGTTCTGATTCAATTGCTGGCGGTGCGCCTCGTAGGCATTGGCGCTGTTCTCACGGCGCTGGTTGATGGCATCGGTTTGCGCCTGGTTCGCGAGGCCCTGTTGGTGAATCCGGCTCAGGTCGGCCGCGCCTTCTCTGCCAATGACCGCGGCGTCCTGGGAGTAGGACTCGACCACCGCCACCAAAGTGGGGTCCATCGCGGTGCCATACTTTGCGGGAATGTTGGACATGCTTGCCATAAATGCCCAGCTTGCCGCTCTGGGGTTCAGTGGGCCCAAGAGCGAGACCCACACACTGCCATTGCGCAGGCCCATGCCGTCGTTGAAGTCCACGGTGAACTTGGCCACAACGGATTGGCCGCCGGATTGCCTGCTCGCCGGTTGCGGGACGAACCCCGTGAAATTGAAATTGCCCTGTGGTTTGCCGTTGTTTCGGCGGACCTGGTTAAACGCGCAGACATAGTCGACGAAGAGATTCTGACTCATAGGGCAAACAACTTTGGGTCCGCGCGACGCCATGGGTCCGCTAAGCAGGCGCTGCCCCATGGGGCTTTGCGGGTTGATGATGTTCTGGTAGATCAGCCCCATGAAGACCATCTCGCCGCGATCGCCGAGTGCGACGAGCGAGCCACCGGCCACATTTTGGAGTTGCCAGCTCCGCGGCATTTTGATCATGGCGCTGCGGTCGCCGGCCGTTGCAGGGAACAGCTGTTGAGGAGCGCCAGAGGGCTGAGCGCTTCGGTTTCCCTGCGTACTGCCATTCGCTGAGCCCGATGAGCTGCCCTGCGAGCCCTGCCAAGCAGTTGTCAGCGTCTTCATCATCTTTGGCTCATTCGACGCGAAGCTTTTGGTGTCGTCGTAGAGGACCGCAGCCTGGGGCGTGCCTTTGTCGGGGAAAGAAATGATGACCAGCCCAGACAGGGGCCGGCCGCCTAATGTCTTTGCATTCAAGGTGAAGAATGTAGCAAGAGAGCCGCCGTCGCGGGACTGAAGAAACTTGCCCACCTGCGGCTTGTCGCCGAAATGGTTGTGAACAAGATGGAGCATGTAGACCATGGCGTCCACCTTGGAGGATTGTCCGGTGAGTGGACCATAGACGAACTGACCGCCGCCTGGATTGTCGACAGTCTTTAAGCCGGACTGTGCAGACTGTTGAGCATTGCAGGACGAGCCTCCTACACCGAGGCAGAGGATTGCAGCGCACAGTTTTAGGGTCAGTCTCATTTTGATGGGGCTCATGGGGGAATCTCCTTTGGGTGCAACAAACTCGAAGATGAACGCTCTTCAATCAAGAGTGCGGGGAATGGGCGGAAAATGCCTCAAGCAGAAATCAAATATGCCCGTTATGAAGGTTCTGGGAGTTATAGGGAATCGTGGCCAACAGGAAAAAGGTCGGGCTGGTCGGCGTCGTCGCGGCGTGTTCCAAGACTCTTGCGGCTCGCAGCGCCGATCAGGCTGACCACCTCGAGTGTCTGGATCGAACTACGGGGGACGTAGATGCGCTGGGTGTTGGAGCGCGTGTCTGGAGGCGTCAGTAGAAGCCCAGACCCATCCACAAGCGATCGGTCATTGGCTGCCAGGCCCTCCAACTCCTCGCCGTCGGTCAACGTCATGCGGAGCCACAGACCGGCCGTTCGAGGGCGTGTGGCGAATCGCTTCTGCATGAGCCGCTCTGGATTGGAAGCTTCGCCCTGAGGGAAGTCGCGGACGTAGCAGACCCACTTCACGTCGACCCAGGGGATCCGCAACACTTTGCCCGTGATGTCAAGGATCTCGCACTCGGTTGAGCCGGGAGATGCACCCGCGTATCCGGCTGACCAGTCGCGGGAGAACTTGCGTACGATGACGGGCTTGCGGGCAGATGCCATCGCCTTGATTGTCGCACGGGGGGATTGTGGCAAGGGTGGTGCAACCTGCCTTCCGGGAAAACCAGGCAACTGCCTAGTCATCTTGGGATCCAATTCCGGATGAGGATGTTACCCAGGCAAACATACTCATTGTGGCGGCTGGCCCATCCAGACCTAGCCAAGGCTTGAACTTTGTGTTAATGTACTGGTTGCTGTCTCAGCCGGATCGCGCTGTAAGAGCAACCAGATCAGGCACTTGGGCATCAGAATTCAACCCGCGGAATGAGGCGGCGAAAGCAGGGAGGGAGATGGCGGATTACATCTATCTTCTGGACAAC
>PMXB01000152.1 GCA_003165935.1 Acidobacteriaceae bacterium
TCGACGCGGCCTTTCTCGTCCCGTCCGCCGCAATGTCCGACCCCAATCCCCCTCAGGTCCCCGAGAATCAAATCGTCGAAATCGGCTGGCGGCTCGCCTATTCCGCCTGGGGCCAGGGCCTCGCCACCGAAGGTGCCCGCGACGTCGCCCGCTACGCCTTTGAGACCCTCGACCTTCCCAGCCTCGTCTCTTTCACCGTCCCCGCCAACCTACGCTCGCGCCGCGTCATGGAGAAAATCGGCATGGTCCACGACCCCTCTGCCGACTTCCTCCACCCCAACATGCCCGAAGGCCTTCCCCTCAGTCCCCACGTGCTCTACCGCCTAAGTTCTGAGCCTAAGTGGTGAATGGGCTGCCTGTTTATAGAAACTGCCTATCGATTGCTGGCAAGAAGGAGTCGCCGTCGTCTCGCGCTCCTCATTCTGAGCATCTTGACTCGCGGCGGCGAGGAGCGGCTGAAATCAACAGTTGTTCAACATTGGCCCCCGCCAACTCGCCAACCTACTATCGCGGCGAAAACGCGGCTAACTTGCTGATTTTGTTGACCCGAGTTACATGTTCATCAGAAATGGGGTTTGATGCTTGGCATCTCAACCCATCCGGCCACACCAGTTCTCCTTTGCTCAACGGCTCAATCTGTTACTGAGCCACGCGGGGGTGATGATGGTGGTGGTAGTGGTGGTGATGGCGGTGATGTATAACCACAACCACCTGCGCCTGCGCCGCATAGGGTATCGCGAAGCAGAAAAGAAGAACCAATCCGAGTAAAGTCTTTTTCATAACTTATTGTCCCGCGCCGCATAGCTCCTGTCAGAGCTATTCTGACCTACGCGACTCGCGCCACGATCCGTACACGCCAGCATATAAAAAGCTAATGGCGAATAGCTAGGCGCTCGAACTTTGCTGCGCGCGCGATCTCTTGAATCGGGTCGAAGGCACAGCCGCCAGCGGCGCCGCAACGCTTAACCCGTTGCGCACCGACTCTGTCATCCGCGGTCTATCCATCTCCCGCCTCAAGTTAGCAATAATCTCTCGTGCCATTTCAATCCGGCTTTTCTTCTTCATGACCGACCTCCTATTTGGGTAAGTGCTCGATGGTGGGAAGGGCTACCTATGCCTTGCTGGCGCTCAGGGATTTCGTTCGCTGGAATGGGAAGGAGTTATTCCGGGAGCGTTGCTCGAGCCCGACCAATCCTTGTCTCCACCGGGCTTTACTAAGGCTGATCCTAGCGGCGCAACAATCCTGTGTATGCTCACATTGGACCACCGCGAACACAAAAGCCCAGACCCTATACCCCAGACCCTATACCCTGCTTTTCGATCACCGCATCCGCCACCAGTGCCGCCTCCACAGCTTCCCGCACAAGGTGCACACGCACAATCGACGCCCCCGCCAGAATCGCCGCTACCATCCCCGCGATGCTTGCGGTCTCTCGCGCATCAACTGGCGCAGTAGCACCTCGATACAGCGGCGCCAGCGCTTGGCCCAGAAATGACTTCCTGCTTACCCCCGCCAGCAGCGGCCTTCCCAACTCCAACAGCTCTGCCTGCCGAGCCAACAAAGCAAAATTCTCGGCACCTCGCTTGCCGAACCCGTACCCAGGGTCCAGCACAATCGACTCCCGCTGAATCCCACCAGCCGCAGCCTTCGCCAGGCTCGCCTCCAGCCCCATCTTTACCTGGCGCATCAACTCATCAGGATCCAATTTCACTGGCGCGCCCCACTCATCCGGCCGGCCCCGCGTGTGCATCAGCACTAGCCCACACCCCGTCGCTGCCGCCACGGCCTCCATTCCAGAACCCCAGGAAAGCCCACTCACATCGTTCACAATNNACCCCCTCCACCACCGGCAACAGCCGCGCCTGCTCCTCCTCCGCGCTCACCGCCGGCTCAGCGCCCGCGTCCCCGCCAACCCGGGCCCCAGGCCGCGTGCTCTCCGCCCCAATGTCTACAATGTCCGCACCCTCGTCCAGCAGCCTGATCGCATGAGCAACGCTCTTCTCCGCATCTTGAAAAACGCCGCCATCAGAGAACGAGTCCGGCGTCACATTCACCACGCCCATCACCAGCGTCCGCCGCCCCAACTCCAGCGTCCGCGTCCGCAGCTCCCACATTGTTGCCGCTCGAATCAATTCCATTCCTTCCACGATCAATCCCAAATCCAACCGCCCCTACATCCTACCCGCGTCAGCTTCTTCAAGCCTCGTTTCCTTGCTGCTACACTTCCGATCATGCTTCTCCCTCGGCGTCTTTACCTAACCATTTTCGCGGCCACAATCGCTGTTGTCGCTCTTTCCGCCCAATCCCCATCGCACACGGCGCCGCCTCATCACCCGGCCACCAGCTCCACCTCCCACACCGCGCTCGCCAAAAGTCCGCTCGCCGGCCGCATCGCCGCCATCCTCGCCGACCCCGCACTCGATCAGGCCGAGTTCGGCATCAGCGTGGTCACCCTCGATGGCAAGCCCCTCTACGGCCTCAACGAAGCCAAACTCTTCATCCCAGCGTCCGACACCAAGCTCCTCACCACNNGTCGCCAGCGGCGTTCTCGATAGCGAAGGCATCCTTCATGGAGACCTCACAATCGTCGGCTCTGGCGACCCTACACTCAGCGCCCGTCGCTACCCTTACAAGCCTCCCACATCCGCGTCGCCGCCAAGCGCCGAACCGGCCTCCACCCCCCCAACACAAGCCACTCCCCAGTCCACACCACCCGCACCCGAAGCCCCACTCTCTCCGTTGGGCGCGCTTGACCTCCTCGCCCAGCAGGTCGAGCAGGCCGGAATACGCACCGTCGAAGGCAACATCGTCGGCGACGACTCCTTCTTTCTCTACGAGCCCTACGGCAAGGCCTGGGCATGGGACGACCTGCAATGGGCCTATGGCGCTCCAGTCTCTGCCCTCTCGTTCAACGAGAACGCCATCGGCCTCGCCATCGGCCCCGATCCCGCCAAGCCAGAGACCACTGTTGCCTCCTGGACCCCCGACGTCGACTACTACACCCTCGACAACTCCATGGTCCCCAACCCCGCTGGCAAAACCGCTCGTCCCGGCATCGAGCGCCGCCCCGGCGCCATGCTCGTGCGCGCGTGGGGCACTGTCGACCCCGGCTTCCACGTAAACATCGCCGTCGAAGATCCCGCCGAGTACACCGCCACCGCATTTGAACTTGCCCTGCTCCGCCGCGGCATCAAGGTCAAAGGCACCCCCACCTACAGCCACCGCTATCCCGAGGGCAACGGCGATTTCGAAGCCGAGCGCTCCAAGCCCATCCCAGGCCTCGCTCTTTCCTACGCGCCCACCGTCACCCCGCCTCTCGCCGGCCGCCGCATCTTCGCCACACACGACTCCGTACCCATCGCTGAGGACATCACCGTCGTCAACAAGGTCAGCCAGAACCTCCACGCCGAACTGCTCCTCCGCCTGCTCGGCAAGGTCCAGGGCGACGACGGCAGCATCGCCCAGGGCCTGCGCGTCGAGCGCCAGTTCATGCTCGCCGCCGGCGTCAACGATGCCGACTTCTACATCTACGACGGCTCCGGCATGTGCCCCTACAACCGCATCGCTCCCCGCGCTTACACCCAGTTGCTCTCCTGGGCCGGCCGCCAGGGTTGGGGCAACAGCTTCCGCGAGTCCCTTCCCATCGCCGGCGTCGACGGCACGCTTATCAACCGCTTCACAAGCTCTCCGCTCAAGTCCAAACTCTGGGCCAAAACCGGCACTATGACCGGCGTGAATGCGCTCTCCGGCTATTTAACCGCCTCCAGCGGCCGTCTGCTCGTGTTCTCCATCCTCGTCAATGGCCACCGCCCCACCAGCGAAGCCGAGCTCCACGCCATCGACCGTATCGCCGAAGCCATCGCCGCCGCAGAGTAGCGAGTTATCATCAGAACGAAATGCGATACCGTTATTCTTCGTTTCTCTTCGCTATCTTCGCCTGCGCCCTCGGCCTCGCCGCCTCTCTCGCCGGCTGTCGGAACCTGCCTCCATCCAAGCCCGAGTCCCAGTGGACCGTCGAAGAAGCCCGCGGCGCAGTTGTCTATCGCCAGGCCTGCGCCCGCTGCCACTACCCCACCAACACCAACTCGCTCCACGGCCCAGGACTCCAGGCCATCACCAAGGTCTCGGCCATGCCCTCCGGCCAGCCGCCCACCGACGAGCGCCTCACCGCCGTCATCCTCCACGGCCGCGGCATGATGCCCGCCACTTCGCTGACCGACGACCAGCTGAGCGACCTGCTCGCCTACCTCAAGACGCTATGACGACAGACAACCGCGCCGACTCTCCCGGCCCCGGCCCCGGCTCAAACTCCAGCCCAGACCCGGCCAGCCAGCCTGCGGCCCCAACCCCGCAACCCTTCCTTCGCCGCGATCTGCTCCCGCTCCCTGCCCTGGCCGCCATCAGTCTCTACATGGTCGTTCTGGCCATTGTCGACGTCGTTGGCGTTGTCGGTGGCCAATTCCGCCCCATCTACCTTGTTCTCGCCGCCCTGTTCCTCGCCGCCGCCGGTGGCCTTCTCCTGCTCTTTCGCTGGGCCTGGGCTCTCACATTAGCCGCCGTCGTTCTTCTCGCCGGACTCTTCTTCTTCAAGTTCTATACCGACCAGCAGCTCCCCTTCATCATTCAGGGCCTCATGAACCTCGTCTTCTTTCTCTACCTCGTCCGCCCCGAAGTCCGCGAAAAGCTCCGCTAGCGTCCTACCAAATCGTCTTGCATACGCCAGCTTCGCGAATCTTCTCATCGCGTGTAACCAATACACAGCCATCGATGACGGCGGTTGCCGCGATGATGCGATCCATTGGGTCTCCGTGAAACGGCGCGGGGAATGTCGCCGCACGGACCGCGATCTCCTCTGTGACTGGGATTACTCTGAATCGACTACCTATCAGGCGGAGAAATACCTCGTGCGGCACGTTCGGTTCGATTCGGCCGCGACGTATTGTGTTGGCGATCTCATACAGCGTCATGACGGATATCCAGGGGACCGTACCAGACGACTCGGTATTTTCGATGGCAGCTTTAGCCTTCGTGGATATCAGTTCAGGCCAGAGCGCGAGCCAGATTACAACATGGGTATCGAGCAGGATCACCGGGCGTCCTCGGACTCAATACCTTCCCAACCTTTGTCCGCCATTTGTTCCCACACTTCATCGGTAAATTCGGACGAGACGATGTCGCCGGTAATCGTTCCCATTCCCCGCATAAAGCCGAAAATGGATTCCGGCTTTTCTTCCCCTATCACTTCTCCAAGGGGCATCACGCGCGCCAACGGCTTGCCCCGCTTGGTCACCAGCACCGGCTTCCCCGTGGAGTTCACCTCCGCCATCACTGCCAGGCACTTCGCCTTGAACTCACCTGCCGCCATCGTCTTCATCACCCCACCTCGCCTGTTTTGAGTATATCTCGACCATAGTCATTTGACTATGGTCGAGATATACTATGGTCGACACTCGACATCTTGTATCGACCGCCCCATCATCCCTCCCGCTACAATCAACCTGTGCTCGCTTAACCTATGCTTGACCTCGTCCAAATCGCCCCCGCCCGCCAAGCCCCCGCTCCCAAACCCGAGTGGCTCAAGGCCCGCGCGCCCATGGGCGAAAACTTCCACGACCTCAAGCGCCTCGCCCGCTCCCTCAACCTCCACACCGTCTGCGAGAGCGCCCACTGCCCCAACATCGGCGAGTGCTGGCACCACAAGACCGCCACCTTTATGATGCTCGGCAACCTCTGCACACGTCGCTGCGGCTTCTGTACCGTGCCCAAGGGCCGCCCCGAGCCCATCGACTTCGACGAGCCCCGCCGCGTCGCCGAAGCCGTCGCCCTACTCGGCCTCGAACACGCCGTCATAACAAGCGTTAATCGCGACGACGATCTCCAGGGCGGCGCCCGCGCCTTCGCCATGGTCATCGAAGAAATTCGGCGCCAGGCTCCCGGTTGCCGCGTCGAAGTCCTCATCCCCGACTTTCAAGGCAATCACGACGCCATCCGCACCGTCGTCGAAGCCCGCCCCCAAGTCCTCAACCACAACACCGAGTCCGTGCCCCGCCTCTACCGCGTAGTCCGCTCCGGAGCGCGTTACGAGCGCTCTCTTGATCTGTTGCGCTACTCCAAAGAGTTAAGGCCCGAAGGGCTTACCAAGTCAGGCGTCATGGTCGGCCTCGGCGAAGAGACCCGCGAGCTCCTCGAAGTCTTCCGCGATCTCGCCGCGGTCGGTTGCGACATCCTCACCATCGGCCAGTATCTGCGCCCCTCGCGCGATCACCTGCCCATGGCCCGCCTCTACACGCCGCGCGAGTTCGCCGAGCTAAAAAGCGAAGCCCTCAAAATGGGCTTCCGCCACGTCGAGTCCGGCCCCCTCGTCCGCTCCAGCTACCACGCCCACGAGCAGGCCGCGTCCATGCGATTGGGCCCGGCTTAGTCGCGATTAAATTCCCGCTGGTGGCATGGCTCCGGGAAGCATCGTGAGCTGCCGCGAGTAGTTTGCGATCCTCACCCAATAGATGATCCACAAAACCAGAAATGCCCAGACTGCGACAAACCCAACCAGCGGAATCACCGTGCAGCATCCGCAAATGCTCATCGCCAAACCCACTGCCTGCCCCGGCTGCGGATCCGGATTCGGTATTCCTCGCCGCGCAAACTCATTCGCAAGGGACTTCGACAATGCCAGCACTACGAAGAAGCTGAACACAAGGTGGACCAACGGGATGACGAGCAGCCACACCAATCCCGGCTCCATCGTCCGCGAAGCAGGCGAGCACTGGTTCAGCGCCTTCTGCAGCGTGAGAATATAGAAGATCGCCGGGACCAGAAAAAACCCGCCGAAAACGAGAAACAGCACCATCAGATGCCATGGCTGTAAGAATTCGCCCATTCAGCAGTCCTCCACAATCTCAGTTTGCTGCAACCTCGCCGCGATTCTAGCCCGACTGATCTGGACGCGACAAGGAAGGGCTTCAACGATTCCGTCAAGACAGAGCGTCAATTGCAAGAAACTCCGCCGGAGTCACGATCTGAATTCCTTCGTACGGATTCAGCGCAAGCAGATCCTTGTCCCCAGTGACAACCACATTCGCGCCGGCAACAACAGCGCATTCAAGCATCATGTCGTCATTGGGGTCCCGGCACACATGAAGCGTTCCGGTGATCTCCACATGATGAGCCTTGGCGAGGAAGAAATCTAATCGATATCGAATCTCTGCGGGATCCCAGTCAAATTTGTCAGCGAGAATTCGGGATATCTCAGCCTCAATTTCGTCGCAAGTCGCAAGTGTGTGCCGAATACGCGCGCGTTCAAGAGCCAGAATTGGCCAACCTTGTCGCCGGTTGAAGTGCATCGCCGATACCCACACATTCGTATCCAGCACAACAATCATCAGGCCAGTTTACGGCTCTGGGCAGCCTCCCGCTCAGTTCGCATCTCCGCGCGCACCTCTTCAACCAGACGAGGGATGTCCTCTTCGGTGTATCCCCTCGGATTTCTCGTCTTGGCATACGCGCCCATGTCGTCGATGAACCTTGCAACCTGACGCTCGTCGTAGGCGCGGAACGCCTCGCGCATAAGCTCGCTCATCGTTCGGTTCTCTTGCTTGGCGAGTGCTTCTGCTGCGGCAGCCATCTCCGGCGGCATCGAAATCGTAAAAACTCGGGAACGGCGGGTCGTCGGCATTGGAGATCTCCTGTATTACATTGTAATGGATTCCATTACGAGTCTCCAGCCACCACGCGGCAAAGACATCCACGTCCTCATCCTGCGCCTAAGCTTGATCGCTCACCCCAACCGTCGCGTTTGATTACAATAGCCCTTGGCAACACAAGGAAGANNATGGACGGCGCAGTCACCACCTTCCAGGCCACCCTCGCCTCCACCCGCACCGGCCGCGCCAGCGTTCACATGCTCGATCAGGTCAAGGTCGACTACTACGGCACCCACACGCCCATCACCCAGCTCGCACAGGTCTCCACGCCCGAGGCCCAGCTCATACTCATCTCGCCCTGGGACCCCACCATCGTCAAGGAGATCGAGAAAGCTCTCCTCGTCGCCGATCTCGGCCTCAATCCTCAGTCCGATGGCAAAGTTATCCGCATCCCTGTTCCGCCCATGACTGAGGAGCGCCGCCGCGACGTCTGCAAGCACCTCAACAAGGTCCTCGAAGAACACCGCACCGCCATCCGCAACGTCCGCCGCGACGGCAACGATGCCCTCAAAAAAATGGCCCGCGACAAGAAAATCTCAGAGGACGAAGAAAAGCGCTCTCAGGAAGAGATCCAGAAGATGACCGACGAAGAAATCCGCCGCATGGAAGAACTCTGCCGCAAAAAAGAAGCCGAAGTCATGCAGGTCTGAGCGGTGCATCGCTCCTCGAGCAAAGCGAGCCTGTCAGCCCACTCCAAACGGCGCCACCACTGCCCGCTCAAGGCGTCCGGTCGGATGCGGTGCAGATTTGCTCCAGCCGGTCCGCAAGATCCTGGTCCATAAACAGATGTTGGATTAGCCCCCTCCGCACTGCCGCGTGAACAACCGGCGCTTTGCTGGCCCCAATTGCAAGCACAATCACGCCAGGAGGCCCGCCGTCGCGCGCGCGCAATGCGCAATTCTCAAGTTGCTTGATCTTCACTCCGGTCCATCGCCTCAGAATGCTCTTCACCTCGCCCATCGCCTTCTCATTCAGGTCTGGGCGGGGAATCACCGCGCCACACAAATCGCCGATCACCAAATCGTTCAGCTTCGTTCTCTCCACACCCGCCGTCTTGATCAGGCTGTCATCGTCAAAGCCAAGTGGACGCTCATGCGTCGATGTGCTGGTCAGCACTGCATCGATACGCTCAATCCAGGGCACACTCACTTCCGTCCCCGCGGGTTTCCGTCGTTTCGCGCCGAAGATCTCCCGATAGGCTGTGATCTTGTCAATGAGCTTATGGATCGCAGCGATTTCCGACTCGGACATGTCTGCCGGAATCAGTGCTGGCACCGCCGCAAGGGAAAGGGTGTGGCCCTGCCCCGGCTCCACCCCCGGGTTCAGAACCTCATCCAGCCTTGCCGCCAACACGCTGGATGAGTGCTGCGTGATGTTCTTCCCCAGCGGCTCGCCCAGCAACGGCACTGCCGTTCGCACGCGCTGGTCCGATTGCGATGCTGGCGCCACCCTCTTCATCGATTCAATTGAACTCGCCACCGTGTCGCCCCACGAAACACCGATCACGCTCGCCGACTCCAGAACCTCCAGTACATCGTCCACGCACGCGCTCGCGAACTCGTCAACTCGATGCCGCCATGCCGCTGCCGACGTGTTCCGGCTGTGGCTCGGGTAGACGTGAACCACTGGGCCCGCAAGTTTGGACCCTTGCGCCGCCACCTTCGACAGAATTTCCTTGAGCGGCGCCGGGCGAATTCTGGCTTGAATCTTCGCCAGTTCCTCCTTCGTCACTCGATCCTCTACGAATCTTGTCCTGGTTTCGAGGTATCCTCGCTGCTTGGCGCGTTGCACCATCCGCGATACAACCGGCTGGCTCATGCCGAGATTGCGGCCAATCGTTTCTTGTGTTTGCTGCTGTCCGTATAAATATGCGGTTGCAAGAATTTCGAGATGATCCACCTTCTTGGGCATGCCTGCCTCCCGTCGCGCAGTTCGATCATAGAATAATCCACCACGACATATGGAAATGCATAAATTCAAAATACCAAAATGGGTTGAATATTCCGATTATGTCCCAAAAAAAACATTCGCAATCGTCCATTTTTGGGTCCAATATGTCTTCTGCGTTGGGCAGGCTGCTCCGGGAGTTGCGCTAAAAAAGTCGCCATTCCTCCACCAAGATCGGACACGGTGCACCCCCTAAAACGCTACCTGCCATGGAGGCTAACATGAATTCAACCACGTCCCTTCAGAGTTGCGAAGCTCGCTTCGATCCCTTCTCCGACAAGGTGGTTCTCGTCGCACCAAAGCGATCCAAACGTCCAAATGGTTCCCCCGCATCCTCCGGAGATCGAAAGCTGCAATCCCCACCTCCGGCGGTCTCTTCGGCTTGCCCGCCCGATTGCCCTGGGGGCCACGAAGACCTCACTCCCCCGGCTGTCTATGTGTGCCCCGAGAGTGCGGCCCTGAACGCGCCGGGGTGGACAATCCGCGTCGTCCCAAACAAATT
This sequence comes from Acidobacteriaceae bacterium, assembly GCA_003165935.1. Lineage (GTDB taxonomy): Bacteria > Acidobacteriota > Terriglobia > Terriglobales > Acidobacteriaceae > Telmatobacter. The sequence goes on from PMXB01000152.1 coordinate 10,151, forward strand.
CTCTTGCTTCTCGCGAGCAGGTAGCAATCTGCATTACGAGCTCCCTGGCGGGTTGAGAGGGATCGAGGACCCCGCTGGCGCATGCGAGGTCGTCTTCGAGACCGAGCATCACAAGCATCCCATCCATTCCCGCTCTCCAGAAGAAATGGCTTTCTGCATCCGCGCAATCGTCAATCGATACCAGACCGCCCGGTTAGACCCTCAAGCCAGGTTCTGGTACGGCTTCAAGAATCTCGGCAAGGCTGCTGGCGGCACCATCGACCACGAACACTGGCAACTCTACACTTTCTCTTTCGTTCCGCCCGCCATCCAGGAGCGCTATGAGCGCGCCGCCCAGTACTTCAATCGAACTGGGCGCAGCCTTTACGGTGACCGCTTTGCCGCCGAAGTTGCCTCGGGCGAACGCATCGTTGCTGCCTCGCCCCACTTCCTCACTTTCGTCCCCTTTGCCGCCGGCATGCCCTATCAGATACGCATCGTTCCCAAAAGGCACACGGCCGATTTCTCCCGGATGACCGGCGACCAGCTGATCGACTTCGGCGTCTCGCTCCGCGATGCCGTCGCGCGACTCTGCGGAGTCATTCCGGATTTGGCCTTCAACATCGAGCTCCACACCGCTGCCTTCGAGCACGCGAGCGCACCCTGGTTCTGCTGGCACCTCGAAATTGTTCCGCGCATCACCACCCTCGCTGGTGTCGAGCTCGGACTCAACGTAATGGTCAATCCCGTACTGCCCGAGGAGGCTGCTTCAAAGCTCCGCGCGGTATCCGTCGGCTGAGCCTCCGCTCGCCGCCCAGTTGAACCCACGAGAAAGGACTCCCGACATCATGACCCCAGATGAAATCATCGTTCACAGGTTCAAGAACAAGATGCGCCAGCACTCGATCTTGATCGACAAGATCCATGACGTGCAATCCGATATCGAGGAACAATTGGAGAGGATCGCCAGGTCGCTCCCGCCTGACAAGTCTCCTCCCGACGGAGGCCCTGGCACCCAGGGAACCCGCCCATCCAGCGACCTCGAGGTATGGGAAAGCCCCAGCGGCAAGCTCACCTTCTCCTTCAACATGCAAACGCCCTTCTACCTGCCCCGCAGGTTAGGCAAGGCGCTCCTCTTTCTAGCCACTGCACCCGTGGAAGACACACCCAATGGACCTCGCCTTGTCGGCTACAGACGAAGGACCGAGATCCAGGCTCATCTGCAAAAATCCGCGCGCCCCGGAATTACCATCCGCTTGCGCTACGTCAACAACGTAACCAGCCTGCTCACGGCCGCGCTTCTTGAAAACACGCACCGTGACCTGATCAGGATCGACAAAGAATCCGGGAACGTTGGGCTGCTGCTCAAGGTCGGAGGTTTGCGCGGCCTCGAATCAACCTCAGCCCATAAGTGGCTCTGATTCCGGCCTGCCGCCAACACGTCCCAACCCCCGCCGTCCTGACACGACGACCTGAGCGCCCCATCTTTTCGCTGCCACATCGCGAAAGGATCGGGCGCAAGCAGTTCACGTTCCTGCCTCTTGGACTGGCTTTCGCCGCGCTCCCTACGGATACATCCGATGCAGCGTCCGCGCAAACGGAATCGTCTCCCGCACGTGGTCCAGCCCGCAGATCCACGCCACCGCCCGCTCAATTCCCATTCCAAATCCCGAGTGCGGCACACTGCCATATCGCCTCAGATCGAGATACCACTCAAACGCCTCCCTCGGCAGCTTGTGATCCTCGATCCGCTGGCTCAACAGCTCGTACGACGACACACGCTGCGACCCGCCAATAATCTCCCCATACCCCTCCGGCGCCAGCACGTCTACGCACAGCGCAAACTTCGCGTCCTTCGGGTCCGGCTCCATGTAAAACGCCTTCACGTCCGCCGGATACCGGTTCACCATCACCGGCCGGTCAAACTGCGAACTCAGCCACGTCTCGTCCGGCGAGCCAAAGTCGTTGCCATACTCAAAAGGCGCTTCCAGGTGCCCATCCTTGTGTGCCTGGTTCAGCATCTCCACCGCCGCGTCGTAGCGCAGCCGCGGAAACGGCGGCAAAATCGCTTCCAGCTTCGCCTTGTCGCGCCCAATCACCTCAAGCTCCGGCCCACGATTCTTCAGCACGCTCGTTACAATGTGCGACAAGAACTGCTCCGCCAGCTCCATCAGCCCATCCAGGTCGCAGTACGCCACCTCCGGCTCAATCATCCAGAACTCCGTCAGGTGCCGCCGCGTCTTCGACTTCTCCGCCCGGAAGGTCGGCCCGAAGCTGTACACCTT
>PMXB01000274.1 GCA_003165935.1 Acidobacteriaceae bacterium
CTAACCCAATCCCAATCACTTAGATCGTGTTTTGGCAGCGGCATAACGTCTCCTTTCCCGGCGTGAGGCAAGAACTGCTCCCTGCAATTCAACCAGAGCGACGTCCTTGAACCTAGTTTCTGGCTCTGTTCTCTGCCTGTAGGTAATCTTATTAGGGCTCTCATAGACCAAATACGCAGCAACGAAGTCGAGTTTGTGCTTCCGCGGGTTTGCTTCGCGCTTGGCTTCGTCCCATTCGTACACGCGGCGATTCTACAACGGTGCTCAGATGGCGATTGTGATCGCAGCAACAGTTGGCGCCTATGGACCATGAGTACTTACATGCAGCCATATTCTGACTAATTCAGGAACATTGTCCGGTAGAGGGTGTCGCGCTGGACGGGCTTGAAGCCNNGCGTCGCGGATGATGCGGCGGAGCTCTTCTTCGGTGGTGCAGTTGGAGGTGCCGGCGGCCTTGACCACGTTTTCTTCCAGCATCACGGAGCCCACGTCGTTGCCTCCGAAGTGAAGGCCTAACTCCAGGACCTTCAGGCCTTGAGTTACCCAGCTAGCCTGGACGTTCTCGATGTTATCGAGATAGAGGCGGGAGATAGCCAGGACCTTCAGGTATTCAACGCTGGTGGCTTCGTCCCAGCCGCGGCCGCCGAGGGCGGTGTTCCCGGGCTGGAAGCTCCAGGGGATAAACGCGGTGAACCCGCCGGTCTCTTCCTGTAACTGCCGGACAACCTCAAAGTGGTTGACGCGCTGGTCGAAGGTCTCGCCTACGCCAAACATCATGGTTGCGGTGGTGCGCATGCCGAGTTGATGGGCGGTGCGGTGGACGCTGACCCAGTCCTCGGTGCGGCACTTGAGGCGGGCGATGCGCTTGCGGACATCGTCGTCGAGGATCTCCGCGCCGCCACCAGGAATGGAATCGAGGCCAGCATCGTGCAGTCGCGCAATGGTGTCGCGGAGGCTCAGGTTGCTGTACTCGGCGATGGCCAGCACTTCTGAAGCTGAGAGGCAGTGCAGCCAGATCTGCGGGAAGCGCTGCTTGATGCCGGTGAAGAGCCGCTCAAACCAGTCGATCTTGAGGTCAGGGTGGATTCCGCCCTGCATCAGAACACCCGTGCCGCCCATCTCGATTGTTTCGGCGATCTTCTCGTAGATCTTCTCGAATTCGAGGATGTAGCCTTCGGCGGCCTGGGGCCCTTTGAGAGGACGGTAGAAGGCGCAAAAGGTGCAGTACTCGGTGCAGAAGTTGGTGTAGTTGATGTTGCGATCGATGATGTAGCTGACAACGCCCTCGGGGTGCAGGCGGCGGCGCACCGCATCGGCCTCAAAACCAAGGCCGATCAGGTCAGGAGAGTGAAAGTAGTCGAGCGCCTCTTGGCGAGTCAATGCCATATCTGGATTCTACCAATTCGGAGGTTCGGTGGTTTCGTGGAGTGAACAAAGGGGCTAAGGTTCAGCGTGAACGTTGTTCCTGGGACCGCTGTTCTTCCGGAGTCTTGCGAAACAGGAACAGCCCTCGTCCGCGGACCTTCCGGCCCTGCGTGCGGGAGAGGTTTGACGCCGTGGAAATGCCGCTGAACAGGATGAAGAAGTCCCAGAAGGCGCGCCACCGGCTTTTCTTTGCCTGCTCAATCACGAGCTTTCCCCACCGATCTTCGATTCGTTGTTCTTGCATCTATTGGAGCGACTAGCCAGAGCTCCGGTTGCAGGATTTTGTGTGGTTCTCATCCGTTTGGTTGAGGGGAGGGAAGCGTAACCGCCTCAATCCTGTTTCGCCTTGGGAGCGGGCTTTGGGACGGGCCTGGGCTTCCTGGTTGGCGAGGAAACGCCCATGCTCATCAGAACAAATCCAAGCCCCTTGCGAATTGAATCCAGTACGCTCACTGTCTTAGAGCCTTTCTAAACCGTTGGGTCTTTTAGCCCTATTGCTTCTTTGCGGCTGGTGCAGGCGTCGCAGGGGCAGGCGCGGGCTTGCCATGCAGAATGTCGAGCGCAGCAGGCGGGAGGGGCTTGTTGGCATTTGCCAACAGCAGGCTCACCTGCCACAACTGTGTGTCGCTCAGGATGTTCTTGTATTCCGGCATGCCGGTCAGCCGGATGCCGTTGTAGACCTTCCAATAGGTTTCGCCCGGAGGGTCATCGCTCACGCCCACGACGTCGCCGGTATGGTGCTTCTCCCAGAGAGGCGGCGCGGGGGGATACATGTGCGGGCCATATCTTGAAGGAGAGCCATGGTACCCGTGGCAAACCGCGCAGTCGTCGCGATAGATCTGCGCGCCGGCGATCAGGTTGGCCTCGTTGACCGCGATTGGCGGGGTCCCGATCTTCTCGCGTTCCATTCGCGCATTGAGTGGAATTTGTGCGATCAGTTTTTCCTGTGGAAACGGTGTATCTGCCACGGCCACCGGCACCTTGCCAAACTCAAGGTACGCCAGCACGACGAACGGAGCGAGAATGAACCCGAGGATGATCCCAAGCAGAACCTTGCCCATACTCTGCGCCTTCTCCAGAGCCAACTTGGTGGCTCTCAGTCTTCCCGTCTCTCATCCTAGAGCATCCTGGGCGCATCTTGGCTGAGTCAGGCTATTTTCGGAGGCGAATCGGGTCCGGGCGCGTCCAAAGCAGTACGGGCTCACCCACAACACTCCCTTGGGATGGTTTAATACCTAAGGGGGGAGCGCTGCCTCAAAGTCAGGTTGAGCTTCCGTACTCCCGTGGAGGTAACCCTAGCCCGATGTATCTATTTCGCCGTCTTGCCCTTCTGCTTGCAATAAGTTTTACCGCATTTTACGTCGTCCAGGCCGAAGAGCCGAGTTCGAGTAGCAGTACTGCCTCCATTGACGCTGCCCATGCGCAAACACCGGCTGCCGCAGATAGCCAGAGCCAGGGATCGACGGGTCAGGCGGCACAGACACCGGGCCAGATCAGCGTTCAGGCCCGCATCAAGGCGCGCCGCGAACAGCGCCGGATTCAGGCAATCCACGAGATCTACGACCACCTCTATGAAGGGTACGTCGGCGCGGGCTACCTTCGCTTCATTCCGGGATCCACGCTGCAGCGCGTGAACATGTACAACTGGAACGGCGGATTTACGCGCTACTTCAGCGAGCGGCTCGGGGCCACAGTGGACGGTCGCGGGTATTACGGCACTCCGTTCATCAGGCCCATCCAGGACGGTGGATCGGGCATTACCAAGCCGGCTATCAGCGTTTACACCGTGATGGGCGGCCCCACCTACCGCTTCTATATCCAGCCAAAATTCTCAGTCTCAGGGCGGGTGATGGCTGGCTATTCAAAGGGGAACTTCTCCGGCGATACGAACGGCTTTGGCGGCACCACGCTTGGCCTCTGGAAAGACGGCGGAACCTTCGCAGCGAATGCCAGTGTCTTTGTGGAGTTGAACGTAGCGCCGAACCTTGGGCTGCGCGTCGCGCCTGAGTACATGCTCACCGGATTCGGCTCGACCCTGCAGAATGGTCTCGGGTACACGTGCGGGCTGGTCTATCGGTTTGGGAAGCAGTAAAGAGACAGTTCACAGTTGTCAGTTCTCAGTTGTCAGTTGTCAGTTTTTCAGGGACCGGCGCCTGGTTCGCACACAAAAGAAAAGCTGGTAGGGTTGGGCCGGGAAGAACCGGTCAACACTGCCAGCTTTTTTACTTGAGATCGCGCGGCGCTTGGGTCCACCATCTCTGACAACTGACAACTGACAACTGACAACTGACAACTGAGAACTGAGAACTGTGGACTGTTACTGAAGGATTGGAATTCCGGCGATGCGCTT
>PMXB01000347.1 GCA_003165935.1 Acidobacteriaceae bacterium
AACCTCCGGGTAGGTCGCTGATGAACGTCCGCGGCAACGCGGCGTCTAGAGGAATGACCGCACACGACAGAATTCGGCTTACAGGTCCTTTTGCCGATTTCTCCCGATCCTGGTCGAGTTCGCTCGCACCAGGAACAATCGACAGCCCCGGCCGGGAAAACCTCCCTGCCGGGGCTGACCATTTTGACAGCAAGTCGGAATGCGCGGCTTTGAGCAACTGCGTTACTTCCGGATTGCCGACGTCCACCGAGAAGAAGCAAGTAGAGTCGTCACAGTCTTTTGGGTTTGTCCAATGTAGGATGGCTCCCATCGGAGCGAGAGCCGCGATTTCGTCGCATTCTTTTGAGCGGATCTCCAATTTGCGCCGTCTGGTACATAGTTTTGAGGGGGAGTCATGCAGCGTCTAATTTTCGTTCTTTCCACTGCTGTGCTTGCGTTTTCCTGTTTGCCCGACGCGGCGCAGGAGCAGGCAGCACCCCAAACCGCTCCACCCGCATATACCACCGTCAGCGGCCACGTGACATGCGGCGATACCAACCATCCGGCCCGCTTTGCCGCCGTGCTGCTGATCCCCGAAAAGCCGCAGCCCACCCAAACTGCCGATTGGGCGAACGTGAAGAACGAGAAGGACATGGCAAAGCTCCTCGCCAAGAATATGGCTCAGACGCGGAAGGGCACAGGGCTATCCGCCGTCAGCGCAATCGACGGCAGCTTCGAGATGCCCAAGGTTCCGGCCGGAACCTACTACGTGGTCGCCGAGCTGAAAGGCTATCTCTCGCCGCTCTCAGCGCTCTCGTCAGGCGAGAGGATGTCTGGCGGAGACGACGCAGTCAAAAAGATCCAGGCCCAGGCCGAGAAGATCGTGGTGCAGGATGCTCCGGTGCGTGTGGATGTACGGCTGGAGCGCGGCGGCTCGATCAGCGGGGTGATTCGCTACGACGATGGCAACCCCGCCCCCGACGTGAAGGCCGTCCGAATGGTCATGCAGGAGGATGGCAAATGGATGGTTGACACCTTCAATCCTTCTATGCCCGCGCCAGAGACCGACGATCGCGGCCGCTATCGAATCAGCGGCCTGCCCAAGGGCAAGTACGCCGTCAGCGCCGAACTGCCAACGAATCAATCGACCAACGGCCTGGGTTCCGGGTCGTTCGATATGCACCCGAACTACGGCGATGCCCTGGTTGTTTATTCCGGCGGGGTCTTCCGCGAAAAGGATGTCAAGCCGGTCGAAGTCGGCGCCGGAGAGGACGTTGATGGGGTGGATCTCGTCTTCCCCGTCGACAACCTGCACGTGGTCTCCGGCACGGTCACGGCCAAATCGGACAACCACCCTCTCAACTCCGGCTGGGTAAATTTGAACGACGCTGAAACCAAAGTCAACCTGCGTCACACGCAGCTCGAGGAGGACGGCAGCTTCAGGTTCAACTACGTCCCCGTCGGCCAATACCAGTTGGCCATATCGCGCGCAGGCGACGTGGACAAGGACGCTCCAGGAGGGGTTGTGCAGATGTTCAACCCCACGTTCCTGAAGAGCTACCAGGACGCTAAGCTCCCGATCAAAGTGAAAGGCGACCAGACCGGGCTCGTGGTGCAACTGGCTGACAAGCCCGCCGCCGGGACACCGGCCAAGCCGCCCACGCCGTGAGCGAGAGGGTGTACGCGGGGTTTATATGCTTGATTTTTGGGGTAGCCTGCGGCGGCCGGTTTTGTTGAGAATGTGGGGTTTTCGTGAAGAACGTTTGTCGTCTGACTCTTCTTTTTCTTGGCCTTTGCCTCCCGGAGCTGGCAGGAGCGCAAGTCGCAGGGGTACAAGCCGCAGGAGCGCAAGCGGATACCACGTTGCTTGTGAAAGCCGACGCGGACTGCAATTGGAAGCTCGATGGGCAGGCGATGGAGCCGCTCAAGGCCAAGGAGCCCAGGGGGTTTGCGGTCTCGCCGGGCCAGCATCGCATACGGGCGGCAACCCCCGATGGGGTGACCAGAATTCGTATCGACGTGGAGGTCGATCAGGGTCAGAGGTTTGTCGAGATCCTGCTGAAGGATGAACACGATAAGGAACTGATGAGGCGACAAGTCGAGACAATCAGGAAACAGGCTGAGGCCGAGGCCGCGCTGCATCCCACCTGGACCGACCCCACCACCGGGCTGATGTGGGCCAAGACGGACAACGGCTCGGATGTGAGTTGGGAGCAGGCCAGCGACTATTGCGCCAAATCAGAGCTAGCGGGCTACAAGGACTGGCGTCTGCCCACCATAGAGGAGTTGCAAGGGATCTATGATTCCAGCGTCAGTGTTGACGCAGCTTTGTTTGATATTGATTGGGTCCTTCGCGTGCACGTAAAGGGAAATCTCAAGCTCACCGGATCGAACTGGAGCAGTTCTCAAGAACATCATTCGGACAGTACATGGCCGGTAGCTCGGGTTTTCGATTTCGCCGAAATGGAGAAGGAGGAGCCGGAATCCTTTCCTCTCGGCGGCTTCAACTACAGCATGCGTGCGCTGTGTGTGCGTCGTTCCGGAGAATGATGAGTCAAGTTGGGCGTCGTGGAAGCGCGAACGGTTGGGAGTGCGGCCGGTGGTGCGAGTGGGACCCGTGGTGCGGTTCCCGCCCTAGCAAAGCTAGGACGGGGCACCCACATTGTGGTTGGTTGAGGGACGGTAAGTTGGGGTTGATGGTGACCCACATCTGCTTAGGATGGGCCATAGGCCGGATCTCAACTTCTTACTTTGCCTGCGTCAGTTCCGCAAGAACTGCGGCAATCTTATCGAGGATCTGGTTCCAGCCCTCGAGTTGGCCGCTGTTCTTTGCGCTCTCCGCGGGTTCATTTCCAATGAAGGTGAGCCTCGTCTGGCCGTTGCCAAGATCTTCAAACAGGGTCACGTCGTACGCATCTTCTATGGCCTCGTGTTCGATGCCAAGTTGCGCGGGGTCAATCCTGTTTCCCTCTGGGTCAGAAAAATACATCAATGAAACAATCTTCTCGTACGGAACGATCTCGTGGTATTCAGCGGCATTCCAGAACTCCTGGCCATCGGGCGATCTCATGCAGCAGATGAATTTTCCGCCAACGCGAAAATCCATCTTGCAAACAGGCGCGGTAAAGCCCTTCGGCCCCCACCACCGCATCACATATTTCGGGTCGGTCCACGCCTTCCAAACCAATTCGCGTGGGGCATCAAAAACTCTTGTGACAACCATCCGCTC
>PMXB01000348.1 GCA_003165935.1 Acidobacteriaceae bacterium
AGAACCCAACCGTCCAGCGTCGCGCGGCCGATTTCCAGGCCGATGTCTCTTTCCAGAATCACGCTCTGCCGATGCAGTGGCGTGTGATTGCAATACTTGCTGATGACCGTGTCGATGACGATGCGGTCACTCGCCAGGCCCTTCTCGATGATCCGTGGTGGCAGCGGTGCTGAGAAGACCCCTAGCTCTTCACACGACCGGCAAGCCCGTTTCTCTCGCTTCGTGACCAGCACGAAGTACTTCGCCGGCTCCACATCGAGCTGGGAACTCTCCTCGTAACCGATCACCACAGTCTCTTTGCCGCAACTCTTACACACACGCTGATCCGGTGTGCAAGGTAGGATCCGTTCTACCCGAGGAAGGCTGGCGGGCAACTCGTGACGGCCCGGATGCCTGCAGCATCTCTTCGTCGAGCGCCGCACCGACGCACACTCACTCTCCGCCTGCCTTATTAATTCACTGACGACGGGCTCAAGCTCGAACAATTCCATTTGTGCCTGGGAGAGCTTTTCGCCGCCCGCTCCATACTTCTCGATGCGCATCAGCCGCAGCTGCTCTTCCAGGACGCGAATCCTCAGCTCAGCGTACTGTAGCTTGCTCTTCAGTTGTGCGATGACTTCCAGATCGGCTGGTGCTGAAGGAATAGGAGCTTCACTCACAATGGGCTACTGATTTAACAGAGTCGACCCGCGACTTGCAAGCAGTCTATGCGGCGGCATTTCCTTCTGGCGGAGCCTTCCGGTACCATCGCTTGTGTTTGGTCTTTACCAGATCGATCCCACCTAACAACAGAGAGAGCTCTTCGTGACTCAGGATGACCTTGCCCTGCGCATCGCCGGATTGCGGCCAGGTGAAACGCCCTTTCTTTAACCGCTTGGCACAGACCTAGAGTCCGCTACCATCCCAGACTAGGACCTTCAACCGATTGCGCTGGGTGTTGCAGAACAAGAACAGGTGCCCGCTAAGAGGCTCACACGACAATCGGTCCCGGACCAGACCGTACAGCCCCTCGAACCCTTTACGCATGTCGGTGACTCCGGCGGCCAGATAGATCCGAGTGGCTGGACCCAATCCAAACACGGGTTACGCTCGCTCCAGCGCACTTACTAGCCGCTCGAGCGTATTCGTATCGAAATCAGGATGCACTTCGATTCGACGCCCGCCCGACAGCACCACGGCCAGCCCACAACTCGGTTCGTGCTGCGTCGGCGATTTCCTGGCAGCCAACTCCACCGGCACCAACCGGCCAGGCGAAGAAGCTCTTCTACTCTTTCTCTTCCAGCGCTGCTTCTTCAGATGCCGATTCAGAGTGCCAAAGCTCAAACCCCGACTCCGGCAGAACTCGGTGCGCCGCATGCCGCTGCCTACAAACTCAGCCACTAGCTGCTGAATCTCCGCGCGGGTGCGGCGGCGCGTTGACATTCTTTGTTTCTGTTTTTCACTCATCCAGCCACTTCACCACACACGCTTCTCCTCGAAAAGGTGTGTTGCTCAAACGCTTACCCCGCAGCTACATCGTGCGTCTGCGATAGACTACGCCCCATGCTGGTTTGTCCCTTAAGATCTCAAGTAGAGCGGGAAAAACGCCGGGCAAACGACCGCCGCTCTGATCTCCTCCACTAGACTCCGCTGCTCGTGACACGTATCTAGCCCGAGAAAACGTGGGTCAGATAAGGGTCACATAATACTCTCCTCCGCGTAACTGTTTGATCTTTGAGGTACCCGTGAGTGGTCATCTGNNGTTGTAGGTTCGAGTCCTACCTGAGGAGCCATTCTTTTTCATACACTTACTGCACTGCGACATTTCCTGCCTCCGGTGACTTTGGGGACTTTTTGAGGGACTCCGCGGGAGTTTTCACTTCGCCAAGTACGTCAACTGCAGCCCGGAGAGTTTGGTTTCCAATGTGTCCGTAGCGCTTCGCCATGCGAATCGCCGTTGCCGCCGACCATCCCATGATGCTGGCCACGACCGGATAGGGGATGCCGGCCTCTAACAAGCGAGTCACCGCGGTGTGCCGAAGATCATGGAATCGGCACTCCAGCGGTTTCGACTGCTCCTCTTCCGTTTTGCCGCTCAAAATCGCGCCCGCGCGTTTCTTGGCCTTCTCCCAAGCTTCCTTCCAATCGCCGATGGGCCGCGTCGGGTCCGTATCATAAATAACTGCGCAACCGGCGAAGCCAAAGCTGTTCTCCTTGCCTGCGGCGCCGTACTTCTCTCTGGCGAAGACAAAGTGCGCCGGGGATCGCCCAGTGAACTGTGTAGCCCACATCTCCAGAACGCCGAGGATTCGACTGTTCAACGGGATTGCACGTCCGGTTCCCGTAGGCGACTTGGACTTGCCTACTGTCAACATCCTGCCAGCAAAGTCCACTTACTTCCAACGAAGCAGGCGGATTTCGCTGTAACCCATTCCGGTGTTCAGAGCTAACATAACGGCAACGTAGAGGCATCGGCAACGGCTCTTGAGGCAGTTAGCGAGTAGGGCGGCTTCTTCCTCAAGAGTAAGGGCGTGTCCAATATCATCCTGGACGGGAAGCATCCGAACGTCTTGCTGTATGTCCGCCCAGACGCGATGGCGTCGGAGAATCGCCCGAAGGGTTCCCACTTCCAGGGTCAGCGCGTGCGAGAAAGCGCCAAGACGCGATCTAAAACCCTAGCGAGGGAACGAGCGTGCCCGTCTGGTGACTGACATTCAGGCTAAGGATGTGAGTCGTTACCAACAGTGTCGCCTGGCACAGAACGCCGCACCGAAGACAATTAACCTAGGTGGCGAGCTGCCGCCCGTGGTCGACTTCGACACCGAGTCGCTTCCCTTAACCCTGCGCCCTTTGGCAGAGGACACCGCCGACCGTATGCAGGTGCCTGTCGACTATCCAGCAATCGTAGCCGTGTTGTGTCTAGCCGGATATGTAAACCGGCGAGCCATGATTCAGCCGAAAGCTGTAGATTCGTCATGGGTCGTGATCCCCAACCTATGGGGCGGTATCATCGCGCCACCTGGCTTAATGAAATCGCCGGTAATATCTGCTATCACGCAGCCACTCAAGCAAGTGGAGGCGCTCTGGCGCGTCGAGCACGA
>PMXB01000053.1:0-178 GCA_003165935.1 Acidobacteriaceae bacterium
TGCTGGATGGCGTGGACCTGCGCCGGCAGGACCTGACCGAGCTGCGGCAGCACTTCGCGGTCGTCTTGCAGGACCCCTTCCTATTCACGGGCACTCTGGCAGAGAACATTCGCCTTGGCAACGAGGGAATCACCGAAGCCGTGCTGCGCCAGGCGGCTCGCGACGTGAATGTGCTGGA
>PMXB01000053.1:193-5015 GCA_003165935.1 Acidobacteriaceae bacterium
TGGAAGCTCTACCAGCTCCAGTACAAGGATCAGGAAATGGTCCCCATCGCGTTGGGCGTACCTGCTCTTGGCAAACTCTCCGCAGCGTCCTCGCTGTAGACGGCTCTTGGCCAGGCGAACCGCTACGCTTGACGACTTTGCTTGTGCGGCACAATCACGGCTTCTGCCCTGCCTCGGGGCCGTGCCCTTGCTGGGCCTGGAGTTGGTAGCGTGCAATATTCCCGCGCAGTTCTGTAGCCAAAGCATCGTTCTGCTGCCGAACGGCCAGATCCAGTGCTTGCTGCGCAGTCGCCACAGCCTTCGGGTACTGGCCCGTCTCCGAGTACATGGCGGCCAGCATCTGGAGGATTGCAGGCTCCTGTCCGCCGGAGATACTGGCCGCCGTTTCAAACTGAGGCAAGGCATCGGCAAAGCGGCTGCTTGCTGCCAGTGCACGCCCCAGGTTGTAGCGGCATTCCGCCGACTTCGGAGCCAGGTCAACGGCCTTCTGTAGTTCGACGATGGCTTCGTCCAACTTTCCCATGCGCGCCAGGATCACGCCGTAGATGTTATGGCCGTCGGAAGACTTGGGTGCGAGCTCGATTCCCTTGGTCAGCTCTTCGATGGCTTCCGGGCGATGATCGCCCTTCACTTCAATAATATGGCCCAGGTTGATGTGTGCCGAGCCGTTGTCGGGGTTCAGTTCGACAGCCTTTTGAATCTCGACCAACGCCTCGTCCAGTTTGCCGACCTCGGCAAGCGCACTGCCCAAGTTGTTGTGAGCCTGAGAACTGGAGTCATTCAGCGCAAGAGACTTCTTGTATTCTTCGATCGCTTCGCTGGTCTTACCGGTTGCGGCCAGCGCGATCCCCAGTTCGTTGTGTACGCGAGAATCCTCTGGATCCTTCTCGATCGCCTGTTTCCAGGCCGGGACCGCCTCGGCATACTGATGTTTTTCGGCAAACCGCGAGGCAGCGTCAAAGGACTTGTAGAAGTCCAGCGCAGGCGTGTCGATGTGGTCAAGACCATCAGGGCCAAGGTTGATGAACTCGGGAATGTTGACAGCGCGGTTGGATGCTGTGGCGTTTTCCACCACGATCGCCGGACTCGCGTTTCCCTTCTCGTCAATATGAGTCAGATACAGGTGGGTGTAGAGGAATGGGCTCTTCGACGAGAATGCCAGCCAATGCCCATTCGGTGAGAATGTGTGCCAGGAGTTCATAACCGGCAGATTCGAGTCGAGGGGCCGCGCTTCGCCTCCCTCAAACGGAACGATGAACAACTTGCTGTCTGGACGCATAAGCAGCCCATTCTTGCACTCGACAAAGACGATCCACTTTCCGTCAGGCGAGACCTTGGGGAAGCTGTTGCTCATGCCGTTTTCCGAGGCGCCAACGACTCTTTCCGGCGTTCCGCCCTTGCCATCGTTAAACGGAATCCGGTAGAGATCGTACTGAATCTGCGTCTCGTTGGGATCGTTGGCATACGTGGACTTCGGCTGCCCCGGCGGGTACGGATCTCTGGCGACTGCGCGGGAGAAAACGAGGTACTTGCCGTCCGGGCTCCAGAAAGCGGCGGCCTGGACCAAGTTGGGATCGTCGGCGCCCGGCAGCGTCGTCAGCTTGCCAGTCTCTTTGCTGTACCAGCCCAGCACCCCCCGTGTCGGATAGAAAACCTGGCCGAAGCCGTAGTTGTTGAAATAGAAGCCGTTGTATATGCGGTCAGCGACATGAGCCTTGCGTGAATGCGGAGCATCGATGGAAGTGATGACATACTTGCCATCGGGCGAAACCTGGCTCATAAAACCGAATCGCTTCTGCGCCCTTTCATCGGAAAAGGAGCTCCAGCTAAGGACATAGTCGTTGCTGATGGTGCTGACCTTCTTGATGGGGATGAGGGCGTAAAGTCCCTTGTCGTTCTGCGGCCCATCGACATCGATTCCCAGCGTCTTGCCATCGCCAGAGATCGAATGGCAGTTGGCGCAGGTGGGCAGGCCAGTCATTACCGTCTTGCTCTGAGTTTCGGAGACAAAGCGCAGCCGCCATTTGATCTTGGGGAGCGCGGAGTCTGGCAGGGGTTTGATCACCCCGCGCTGCTCCGTCTCAGGAGCCGGCGCAAGCAAGGGAACATCACGATAAAAAATTGGTGCTGCGACAGAATCGATTGAAGTTTGAATGGTCGCCTGAGCGTGGGAGAGCGGCTCGCGGTCCTTCTGGCTGGCAAAGCCGCTGATGGTCACTGTCGCCGGCTGCCCAACGGAGTGCTTCTTGATCTCCTCCCAGGTTTTTGCGTCGGGCCGCCAGGTATGCGTTGCGGCCTGCTCCGGCGAAAGCGTCGGCGGAATATATCCCTCCAGGCTGGTATCGAGTTCGCCAAGTTGCATCTTCTCGCCGTTCGACCACACCTTGATGGAACGCGCATGTTCCCCGAAGACGACTTCGATACGCCAGACGGTGGCGGCGGGATTGCCGTCGCGCCACGCAAACTGGGGAGGAATGATGTCAGGCGGATAGATGGTGCGATTAACCGGTACATCGATGATCAGCGCCGAATTGGAAGGCGGGGCTGCCGTATCCATGGGAACCGGCCTGAGGTAAGCCGGAATAGCCGCGGAACTGACAGCGGTCCCCGGCGGCATTTCATCACCGGTTCTGGCGATGACCTTTCCGGTCATTCCGACTGCAATTCCAAGCACGATGGCCGCGGCCATCAAGAATTTCCGCCCCACGAATTCCCCCAGTGGCCGCACCGGACTCAAGGCCCGGAGCCATTCCCAGAACTTGCCGCGAAGAGGAGGTCCGGAGATGTCCGCGTGCGCAGATCCCGTGCATTCATAGTAGCAAAGCCGACGAACAATGTCCGGCAAAGCTCGGCTGTGCAAACGCATGATTGCTTGTAAGGTCCAACTGCACCCCGGCTCGATCCATCGCGCCGCGCCTATTCTCTGAAGCTCCTTCGTTGTTGGACTTTATTAAGATCTAACGGGTTGGGCAAACGCGCGCTGTCAGGGGTACAATGGGGCACGGTGGGCAATGCTGTTCGCGATCTGCTCCTGGTTGGTTGCTCCGAAGGCTCTTGCAAGCATGGACGATCCAGAGAGTGGCTGCTCACATTTCGCAATGGAAATCGGGATTCACATGATTGCATCGAAAAGGCGTACGGCGGGAACAAAGCCGAATGAGAACGCTGTCGGCAGGTGGTCAGCGTGTCTGCTTCTAGTCTTTCTTGCTTCGCTGGCTCATGGTCAATCGGCCCCTGCGGCCGCACCCGCTCCCGCGCCAACCGATCAAGTGCCGAACTTCAGCACCAATGTCGATGAGGTTTCCCTCGATCTTGTGGTTCACGACAAGCGGCACAAGCCCGTTCTCGATCTCAAGGCCGAAGACATCGCAATCACCGATGAGGGTGTCCCGGTCAAGCTGAATGCGTTTCGCCTTGTGAGCGGGGATGCGGGCGACGGCCACATGGTCACGCTGGTCTTCGACCACTTGGAAGGCACCATCGCCAAGAGCGCCAGGCTGATGGCGGATAAGGTTCTCAAAGCCCTGCCCACTGCGGGCTACTCCTTTGCCGTGATGGATCTCGGTGGCCGCCTGCGCTTGCTTCAGGGCTTCACGGGTGATCGGGCGGAGGTCGAGCAGGCCGTCACGGTCGCTACCGACAGCAATGTCACCCGGCTTACTTCAACCCTCAGCCAGGGCATCAACGTGGCTTCGGACAAGGCAGATCCAGCCAGAGCCAAAGCTGCCGAGCAGGAGGAAAAGAACCTGATTGCGATCGCTCGGACGGGCGTGAACTCAGCGGGGCGGCACGTGGACGTGAAGGAGCGCGCCAGGGCTCAAACCGTTCTGAAAGCTCTCGAAGACGCACAACTGATTGTGCAGGACCAGCACGCGAACCGATCGCTGGCCGGCATTTTGGCGCTGGTGCGATCGCAGCAGCAGCTCGCCGACAGAAAAGCCGTGGTTTACTTCACTCGCAATACACTGTTGGATTCTGGATCCAAGGAGATGTTGAAGACGATTGCCGGCGCGGCCACCAAGGCCGGAGTCACTATTTATACCGTCGATTTGGACGCGATGAACATTGCTGGACAGCGTTCGGTGGATAATGCTTTGCTCAACGGGCAAAAGCCCTACGACCCAGCCGCCAAGATTGCGCTCTCGCCCTATACCACGGTGGTACTGCCGCAGCAGCAGTCTGGCTATACAGACGGCGGGGTTCCATCCGCGCAAGGGAATGTATGGGGACCGGCTCAAACAATGGCCATGGCCACCGACTTTATGCGGGGCAACAACGAGGACCCGAACAGGTATCTCGAAATCAAGAACCCCATGTCGGATCTGTCAAAAGATACCGGAGGCTTGTATATCGACGCTCAAGTCAGCGTCAAGGGCCCGCTCCAGCAACTCGTCCAGGACATGACGACCTATTACCAGGCCACATATATCCCGCCCGCTCAGGATTACGACGGGAAGTTTAGAGCCATCGGCGTCAAGCCATTGAGAGCTGGGCTCAACATACAGGCCAAGACGGGCTATTTCGCCTTGCCGCCGGGATCGGCGGGCGGAATTCGACCCTTTGAAATGCCCCTGCTGAAAAGCCTGGATCAATCGCAACTGCCCTCGGACTTCAAATTCAACGCATCGATTCTGCGCTTTGGGAACCTGCCGGACGGCAACACGAATGCACTTGCGGTGGAGGTGCCGTTCGCAGGGTTGGAAGTCAAGGAGGACACCCACACCAATCTGTACTCGGCCCGTGTCGCCATCGTGGCGCGGATCAAAGACAGCGCCGGCACGGTCATCGAGCACTTCGGTGAAGACATTGCGCGGCGCGGCGC
>PMXB01000111.1 GCA_003165935.1 Acidobacteriaceae bacterium
GAGCCGGAGATGACCTTCACCTTTCCCGCCCGCCACGTCGAAGGAAAGATCTTCCCCAGCTCCCAGGCGCTGGAAGACGCATTCCTAGCCACGCCCGTCCAGCAGCTCACCGTCTCAATCTCAAATCAAGGTTCAAGCCCTGGTGTCCCACACGCCTACGCCTTCGGCAACCCCGCTTAGCCCTTCGGCAGCCCTGCCTAGGTTCCTGGCAACCCTGCCTGGCGGGATGAATCTAGAGTTCGCTTCCCTTAAAAGCTGTCATCCTGAGCGGAGCTTGGCTCGTTCTTTGAGCCAAACGCAGTCGAAGGATCTGCGGTTGCCTTTGGGCCTTGTTCTACGAACTTCAGACTTAGGACATTAGCCCTTCGACAGCAGGGAAACGTGGGCCTGCACAATCCGCCACCCCTCCGCCATGCGCACCCACACCTGGCTCTGTCGTCCCCGCACCAATCCGCCCGCCGTCGTCCGCTCAAACTCCAGCGTCACGCTGCCCAGGTCCCGCCCGAACGTCACAATGTCCAGCCGCGTCACAGTGCGTGCCAGCCCCGCCGTCGGTCGCGCCTTGCGAAATGCCTCAAGCTCATCCGGCCCGTACAAATTCTCCGCCGCGCCAAACCGCATCACCTGCGCCCCGTCCCAGAACATCTCCACCAGAGTGTCCACATCGTTCGTAACCAGCGCTGCTTCGTATCGCGGATACAACTCCGCCAGCTCCGCCACAACCTCGGGATCGTTGATCGTCATCGCGCTGGGAAGAGCTCCCTCTCCGGAAGTATCTGTTTGCTCAGCGCCGCGCTCACCGTGAACACCGGCTCGTTCACCACCTGGCTCAGCCGCAGCTTCAACGCAACGCTGCACAAAATGTACGCATGAATGTCGCTGAACCCCCACCGCTCAACCAGTAGATCGATCATCCGCCCCGTGGCCGCGCGCGATGCCGCCAGCAGATCCGTCCCCGTCTCCACCACCACCCACGCATCCGCTGTTGAATCCGCCGCAGCTTTGTCGCTGGCTTCCACAATCGGTCCCGCCAGCGGATGCTGCTTGTGCAGTTGAAACCCGAGCGTTACATCCAGGGGACACTCAATTCCGTTAATGCACACTTCTCCATCGCCCTGCGCCGCATGGCCATCGCCGCAACTGAACAGCGCGCCCTTGTTGTAAACCGGCAGGTAGAGCTTCGATCCCGCGCACAGCTCGCGCACATCGAGGTTGCCGCCAAACGGCCCCGGCGGCCGCGTCCGAAAAGCCCCATCGTCAGCCCGCGCCACGCCCATCACGCCCAGAAACGGCCTCACCGGCACAACTGCCGGCTCCATCGAACTCGTCGACTCTCCATCCAGTTGCCAATGGAACAGATATGGCTCGCGAAACCGCTCCTTCAAAAACCCCAGCCCTTCCACCACGCTCGACCAGCCCCAGCCCGCATGGCGCGTGAACAGCACATCGATCTCCAGCACATCGCCCGGCTCCGCTCCCTCAATCCAGATCGGCCCCGTCAGTGCGTGAATCCTGGTGCGGTCAATCTTCAGGTATTCTTCCGTGGTCATACCCGGCTGCACCTGCCCGCCGCTCGCGTCCACGCATTCAATCTGCACCTCATCGCCCGGCTCGATCCGCAGGCGAGGCTCAAGCGACCGATCCCACACCGAGTGTGTTGGCTCTGCCGCCAATGTGTGTTCGCTCATTGCTCTTTCACCCTCACCGCCATTTGAATCTCCACCAACGCGTTCTTTGGGAGCGCGTTCACGCCCACTGCCGCGCGCACATGCCGGCCCGCCTCCCCGAACACTGCTACCAGCAGGTCCGACGCACCATTGATCACCCCCGGCGAATCCGCGAACCCCGCCACCGCATTCACATATCCGTTCACTGATACAACTTCGGCCACACGATCCAACGATCCCAGCTCCCGCTTCAGCACCGCCAACTGCGTCAGCGCGCAGGCGCGAGCCCCAGCGTAGCCATCTTCGATTGACCGGTCCGCGCCCATGGTCCCCATAATCACTCCATCTGGCCCGCTCGAGATCACGCCCGCCAGGTAAACCATCTCCCCCACCCGCTTCGCAGAGAGGTAGTTTCCACCCGGCGCCGGCAGTTGCGGCAGCATCAGCCCAAGCGATTGAAGGTTTTCTTCTGCTGTCAAATCGTGTGCCATTTGCATTTGAATGTAGCACGGCAAATCGGAGATTTTCTTTGGTCTCTTACCACCCGCCAAGTTAGCATGAGGCATGGCCCGAGCACTGCTGTTGGTTATTGCTGCGCTTGCAGCGGTATTGCCCGCAACCGAGGTCAGCAGTCTGCTCCACTCGGAACGCTCCTCGCCCGGCGATCTTGAAGTTGGCGGCGAGATCGCTCACCTTCCCGAAGGCTCCACACGTTTTATCCGCTATGAAGATCTCCTGGCCCTGCCTCAGGAAACTTACACCGTCACCGACGACACTGACCTGCCGCCCAACACCGAGATCAGCGGAGTGCCTCTCGAATCACTTGAACGTATTCTCGGCAAGTCGCCTCACAATCCCCTTATCGTGGCCATCTGCTACGACCACTACCGCACCAACTATCCCGGCGACTATCTCGCCCAGCATCACCCCTTGCTGGTACTTCGTATCAACGGCAAGCTCCGCGACCAGTGGCCCAAATCGCCCTCCGGCGACGCGCTCGGCCCCTACCTCATCTCCCATCCAGTTTTCAAACCAGCCTTCAAAATTCTCTCGCACGAAGACGAGCCGCAGATCCCCTACGGCGTCACGCGCATCGAGTTCCGCCAGGAGTCTCAGGTCTTCGGTGCTATTCGCCCGCATGGTCACTGGCCCGCCAAATCGCAGGTCCAGCAGGGTTACCTCATCGCCCGCCAGGACTGCTTCCGCTGCCACAACATGGGTGCGGAAGGCGGCACCATGGCTGGCCGCACATGGGAAGATCTGGCCAACAGCGCCTGGGACGACGGCCCAACCTTTCGCGACATAATTCACAATCCTCAGTCGGTAAATCCCGGCGCTAAAATGCCGCCACACCCTCAATACGACTTCGGCACCCTCGATGCTTTGACCTCTTACTTCAAGACGTTCGCCACCGCCGGGAGGAATCGATGATCACGCGCGCTGCCAAAATGCTGCTCGTTGCCGGAATCGCACTCTACTATTCGCTCGTTGTCTTCAACAACACCACCGACTTCGATTCCAACTACCAGTTCGTGCGCCACGTCCTCATGATGGACACCACCTTCCCAGGCAACAACGGGATGTGGCGTGCTATTTCCGCACCGTGGTTCCATCTCGCTTTTTATCTCTCCATCATTGCCTGGGAGTTCATCACCTGCATCCTTCTCTGGTGGGGCGTGGTCAAGCTCGGTCTCTCTCTGCGCCAGCCCTCCGCCGCCTTCAACGCTGCCAAACGAATCCCCATCCTTGCCCTCACGCTTTCTCTCCTCATGTGGCTTGTGGCTTTCCTCGCCGTCGGCGGAGAATGGTTTTTGATGTGGCAATCACACATGTGGAACGGCCAGGAAGCAGCCTTTCGCATGTTTGCCGTCGTGGGAATTGTCATGCTGATCCTCTTGCAGCCAGAGGCTGAAGGCCAGCCGTGAGTTCCTCGATCCCGGCCATCATTCTCGCTGCTGGCGCAAGCAGCCGCCTCGGCCAGCCAAAGCAACTCGTTCGATACAACGGCGAAACACTGCTCGAGCGCGCCATCCGCATCGCCGGTGAATCCGGCGCATCGCCCGTGATCGTCGTGCTGGGCGCACATCATGCGCAGATCGGCGCCGTCATCCGTCTAGGCCATGCAAAGGCAATCTACAATCCGTTCTGGGCTGCAGGCCTCGCCTCATCGATTCACGCCGGCCTCAATGCGGTTGAGCTGGATGCGCCCGCCTCAGAAGGTGTGTTAATCCTGCCCTGCGATCAGCTTCGCCTCAGCGCCGATCACCTGCGCGNNGGCGCACGCGCGCTGCTCCTCAATCCGCCCTGCCCCGTCATCTCAATTCCTTTCGCCGGAGGCGAGGTCGACCTCGACCGCCCCGCCGACCTCGACCTCCTCAGCTAGCGTGTTGAGTCAAAAGCTCGTACTACAACAGAGCTGTCATCCTGAGCGGAGTTTGGCTCGTTTTGTGAGCCAAACGAAGTCGAAGGATCTGCGGTTGCTTTTGTTGTTGCTTCTTTCTCCGCTACTCGAAAAGAACTGCTCATCCTGAGCAGAGCGCAATGCAGCCGAAGGACCTGTAGGTGGTTTCGCGGCGGTTCAACGAAATTCAGATCTTGGTAGCGAGCTAACCTCACCGCTCAATCGTCGCTTCAATGTAACCGTGCGGCTCGTCCGTCGCCACAAAAATGTGGTTGGGATTGTCCTGCCCAAACGGGCTCAGATCGGCCAGCAGATGGTGCAGGTTGGGCATTGTCAGCTTGATCCGCGCAATCTCCGGCGCAGCATCCAGTGCTGCGTTGCCCATATCGAAGATCGTGTGCTGCACGCTCATGCTGTGGTGCTCCGCAAACACCTTCAGCATCGCCGCCATAATACGCGCCCGCGCGTCTGCAAATGCAGGCGCCGCTGTCGCATAATCCCACGCCACCGTTGCCCGCGTGCCAAAAATGCGGTCCGTCGCGGGCTTCAGCGTAGTCAGTTTGTCCTTGATGTATCCGGTAAACTCCGACTTCGTCGTCTTCAGAATGAGCAGCCCATCCACGCCCGATCTTATCGACCACTCTCGGCCTTGATCGCGCACCGCGTGCACCGTTTGCACTTCGGGGCCGCCAAGCTTGAATGTCGTCGCTTCCGGCGAACCATCGACTACTAACCGTTCCCAGGCCTTTTCCTCTACTTCCACCAGCACTCCGCTCACCTGCGGGTTGTTCGCCAGTAGATAATCTCCCAAGTCGATGGCGAACTCCTCCAGCGTCGTAGCCTTTGAGCTGCGCGCAATCGAATACACCGTATTCTTCATCGTGTCCGTGGGCAGAATCTTGCTGTTGTCGGCCTCCGTAAAGGCGGTCTCAAAGTCGCCCTCAAGCAGCACGTTCACCGTCCACTCGTTGAACAAATGTTTATCCGCGAGCCGCGTAATTCGCGAAAGCCGCACACGCGATTTGCCATAGCGATTCTCACCAAGTCTAGCCATCTTTAGCTTCCTCTGTAGGTTGTGTAGCTGTTGTCGCTNNAGCAGCAGCGGAAGGTGATAGTGCGCATCGCCGCTCGTCGTGAAGGTCACTGCAATCTCCGGATAAATGCTCGTGCGCCCCATGGCGGTGAAGTACTCACCGCTAGCGAACGTAAGCCGATACACTCCCGCGACAGCCTCCTGCGCAAGGTCACGGCATCGCCCGTCCGCATCGGTTTTGCTCGCGCCCACCGCCGCCCACGCCTCGCCCTCTTGCTTCTCCAGCCGGACAGCCACTCCCGCCGCTGGCCTGCCCAGCGCCGTATCCAGTACGTGCG
>PMXB01000227.1 GCA_003165935.1 Acidobacteriaceae bacterium
CTCGCCTTCTCCAAAGACGGCGCCAAGCTCTTTGCCTCGGTCGGCTCCCACTCCAACGTGGACGACTCCGACACCCACCCCGAAGAACTTCATCGCGCCGACGTGCTCCAGTTCACGCCCGAGGGCAAATTCGTGAAGGTCTACGCCTCCGGCATCCGCAACTGCGTGGGTGAAGCCATCAACCCCACCACCGGCGAGCTGTGGTGCTCCACCAATGAGCGCGACGGCCTGGGAAACAACCTCGTTCCCGACTACGTCACCCACGTTCAGGAAGGCGGCTTCTACGGCTGGCCCTGGTTCTACTACAACGGAAAGGGCGGCGTAAACGATCCACGCCATCCCGGCAAGCATCCGGAACTGCTGGGCAAGGTCATCACCCCCGACATCCTCGTAAACCCGCACTTCGCTTCGCTCGAGATGCTCTTCTACACCGGCACCCAGTTCCCCGCCAACTTCCGCGGCGATGGATTCGCCGCCGAGCATGGATCGTGGAACCGCGCCCAGCGCGCCGGCTACGAAGTCATCCGCCTGCCCATGAAGGGCGGCCATGCCACCGGCGAGTACGAAGACTTCCTCACTGGCTTCGTCACTGCGGATGGGCAAGTCTGGGGGCGGCCTGTCGGCGTAGCCCAGGCCAGCGATGGCTCCCTGTTCGTCTCCGACGACGGCTCCCGCTCCATCTGGCACGTCACCTACACAGGCAAGTAATCACGGCTGGCGGAGTTCGCCGCACCAACTCCACCCCTACTTGCACGGTCCCGAACACGCCGCCGAAATAGCCATATTCGTAATCGTGTCCCATTGCTCCTGATCCACCGCCGGCTGTGGGTACACATCGATGTAGACCTTGTGCACCAGCACCATATCCCGTGCGGGCAACACCGTGATGTACTGCCCCGCTGTCCCGCGCGCCTCGAATGCCCCTTGAAAAGGCAGGAAGTACCGGTCGCCCGCATAAGGATGCGCGTCCCATACCCACCACATCAGCCCGAATCCCCACCGCTCCGGCGCTCCCAGTGCCCGAAGATACGGAGGATTCATCTCTTCAAACGGAGTCCATACTCCCGTCGACCCCTGCACCCAATCCACCGGAATCACCTGCTTCCCATTCCAGTTCCCATTCCGCAGCATCAGCAGTCCCAGCCTCGCCATATCCCTTGTTGACAGGTACATCGCGTACTCCGGATGCACCTGCCCGTCGTGCGGAATCTTCACCTGTTTGGCCCGGTCAAAATCCTGCATGCCGATCGGCACGGCAAGATCGCTCTGCAACGCATCGTAGATGTTCTTGCCCGTCGCCTTCTCAAATGCCGTGCCGGCGGCGTTGAAGTCCCAATCGTTGTAGTGAAAATACATTCCCGGAGGTTCAGAACCGCGTCGCGGCTCCGACGCCTCAATAAGGTCCTTGTCCGGTGAAACGTTGCCTTGCAGCATGTAAATTCCAGACCGCCCGCAAAGAAGCTGAAACAGTGTCGCCGTCTTCTCGATCGGCAGGAACGGCTTATCCGCCTCCGCCAATCCGAGTTCGTCCACGGTCTTGTCAAGATCGATCGTCTTGTTGGCCTGGTACTTCCCGTACAGCATCGACAGGATGCTCTTCCGCACCGAAGCAATCTTGCTCACCTTCGCCGTATCGCCATAGCTGAAGATGATGTGCCCGTGAACCACAATGACCATCGCCGTCGTCGGCCCGGCCGCCAGCCACGCGCGCAGCGCCTCAAGCTTCTTCGATGAGTACCCCTCCGACTCCGGCGAAACCATCTGCCAGTCCTTTGCCGGAAAATCCGGCGCGGTCTGCGCAGTCGCCGGCTGTCCTGTGCCAGACTGCGCGTTGCCCGATCGCCCCGCAGTGGTTGAGAGCAACACGATAGCCATGGTCAGAGAACAAACACTCAGCCTCGCACCCCTCCCGGTCAGTTCTCTCTTGAGAACCATGCTGGTCTCAGCGCCTCCTAATGCATGAATTCAGATGCGGGTTCCCCATGGCCAGGTCTTTGGCCATGGGGCGGGGCCCGCACTCAGTCCAGCTCCACTTACTTCTTAAGCCCCAGCGCCTCCACGGTAAGTGGGTCGGGCACCGACTTCCCGGTATCCTTGTCCCTCGGCGCCACGTCGAACCCGCTGTGGAAGTCCCACATCGCCCAGCCAATACCGTCCGCTTCAAGCGCGGTCCGCACGTCGTGAATCCATGCATTGCGCGAGGCAGGATCAGTCACCCGGCGATAGGCGCCAAACTCGTTGCAGATCAGAGGCACGTTGTTGGTTTTGCCCCATGCGGCGGCCTCATTCATCAGCAGTTTGATGCGGTGCGCGTCCCAGTGGTCGAGCCAGTAGTTCTCCAGCCGGAAACGATCCGCGGGGTCCGGAATCTCCTTCAACAGCTCCTTCATCGTGTCCTCACTGGCCGGATAAGGAATGCCGTGCTCGTAAATCCAATAAGGCGCTCCCCATCCTGCGCCCTGGTGGGTAAACTCATGCGGGTCGTAGAAATGAAAGTTGTAAATCACATTTCCATCCAGAAGCGGATGCTGTGTCAGCAGGTCCGCAATATCGGAATAATTCGGCCCGGTGGCGATGATCGTGTTGCGCGGAGCAACCTCGCGGATCGCCGCGGCGACGCGCGCCTGAATCCCCGCCCAGCGATACGGATCGCTGACCTCTGGCTCATTCATGATCTCGAAGAACACGCGCTCGGGGTCGCGGTCGGCGTAGTGTGCGGCCAGCCTGCGCCATAGCATCACCATCCGGTCGACGGCGGAGTTGTCGGTTTTCACCCGCTGCTTGTAGTCTTCCTCGGGATGCAGATCGATCTGTACCGCCATGCCCTCGGCCAGAATGGTGTCCACAGCGGTGTCCAGTCGGGTGAGGAAGTCGGCGTTGGGCCCGCGCCCATAACCCATCATCGATTGCCCCAGCGGCGCGGCGTCGATGCTCAGTCGGACGTTGTCGAAACCCATCTTGGCCATCAGCGCGATGTCTTCCTTCGTGATCTCCTTATCTGTCCAGTTCGCTGAATAGTCGCTCGGATGCTGAGCGAACCAAATAGACGCGTTGATGCCCCGCTTCAGGTGGTTAGCCCGTGCAAATGCCGTAGCTAGGGCAGCGCCGCGAACTTCCGGCTTGGAAGAAGCCTGTGAGGGGTCGGAGGGAGCCTGCGCTGTTGCACCAGATACCAACAGGCCAAAAACTGCGGCGAAGCAAAAGAAACGACGATTCACGGCTATTCTCCAAACTTTTCGGGTCAAAATTCCCGCACCCACCATACCACGCGCGGCACTACCGCTTCCTGCTGTCCTTCAATTGCTTAATTTGGTGTTCCCCATGGTTTTGACCCTCATCTCCTCCATCCGGGAGTAAGATTGCTAAAACTCATTCGAAAGCAGGACTTCATGTACCGACCCGTTTTTGCGAAAGTATTCATTGCGGGCATTGCGCTTCTTGTCGTTCTCACCCCCGCAGCCGCCTTTTCCCAGGCCCCGCCCACCACTGCCCCCGCAGCCGCGCTAGCCGCTCAGGCCGATGCCAACGCGGCCTTCCTGGCCAAGGCGAGCAGCCTGTACTACTCAACTACCAAACAAGGGCTCACGGGCTTCGACTGCGCCGTTCACCCCGACTGGGCCAACATCTTCAAGACTGTGCAGAAGGCGAAAGGCACGCCCGCCGAAGACGACACCAAGCCCATTGCGCTGCTCAACTCTGTCAAGCTCACCATCCACGCCCGCCTGAATGGGCCCGGATCAGGACTCGACTGGACGCCGGCAACCACTCACACCCCGCCCGATCAGGACTCGACCAATTTGCTCAACACCATGCACAAGGGAATCGGACAGATGCTGCAGGGCTATTTGCAGTTCTGGACGCCGTTCGTAAACGGGTCGGTGATCCCGGATCCGACCTCGGGGCTCGAAGTTACCAAGACGGCGACCGGCCACACCATTCACGCGGTCGACGGCACAACTGCGCTCACCGAGGTGCTGGATGCAAACAACGTGCTCAAGCAGTTCAACGTGGACATGGGCGGAACAAAAGTGTCTTTCGACCCGACCTACAAGCCAACTCCGAACGGGCTCCTGGTGAGTAGCTTCTCAGCCGTCGTTCAGCCTGCGGGAGCAACCCCCGAACAGGCGCAGAAGATGCAAATCGGCGTGGAATACCAGACGTTGAAGGGATTCCTGATTCCACAAACACTCACGATGGACGTGACGGGAGCGGGAACTTTTGTCTTCACGTTCGACGGTTGCATGGTGAACCCGCCCGCACAATAAGGCGCGACGCTCCATCGGACTTGAATCCTGCAATCAGGCTCAAAGCTCCTGCCAACGAAAGCGGCTCATTGCAAGGGGAGCCGCTTTCGCATGTGATCGAGAATCTTCTGGGGCTACCTGGTTGATAACGTCGAATTGGCTGCTTCCACCGTGGCCACTTCGCTGTAGGTCATGCGCAGGTACTTGTGCGGGTTCACCGGCACGTTATGCACGCGAACCTCGTAGTGGAGATGCGGCCCGGTTGCGCGGCCCGACTGTCCCACGTAGCCGATTACCTGCCCGCGCGACACATGCTGACCCTGAATCACAGCCATAGCGGAAAGGTGGCCGTAGACGGTTTCAACATCGTGGCCGTGATTGAGCACGATCTCGCGGCCATATCCGTTCGCCATCTCAGCCGATGCGACTGCGCCGTCCGCGGATGCGCGCACTGGCGTGCCGGTGGCCGCCTCTATGTCGATGCCGGAATGGAAAGCTCCTTCGCCGTTGATCGGGTCCTGTCGCTCGCCAAAGCTCGAGCCTACCCGGCCCTCAACTGGCCAGAGCGATGGTGCATCGGCCAGCGCGTTCCAGTCGCCGTCGAAGCTCGGACTGAGCCCATTCTCAAGCGCGCGCGAAACCCGGCCTGAAAGCGCCTGAGTGCGCAGGTTGTAAAACTGATCGAGTGAAATCTTGACCTGCTGCTGGTTCACGTCCTCGCTGAGCGCGAGCGTGCTCGGCGTAGGAGCGGCAGCGGCGTTGGCCGCCTGGTTGGCAGCCAGTTTGTTCTGGCGTAGTCCGTAGAGTGCGGTCACTTCATTGGCCAGAGCGCCGAGTGAGGCTACCTGAACACCGCGATCGTGCGCGATCTGCGCCATCTGCTTGTAGTCTTTGCGGAGATTTTCCCGGTCCTGCCTGACCTGGTTAAAGCTTTCGGTCTTCAGCAGCATGCGCGTGTAAGAACCCGCCAGGCCCACGATCGTGAAGGCCCCCACCAGCGCTGCAGCTACGAAGCCATACGCATAGCTCAGCGGCAGCGGTATCTTGCGAACACGACCGTCTTCATCGCGCGCGACAAAAAGAATGTAGTAGCGTTTGCGAAGCATGGATGCCTTTCAACTCTGCAACCAACCAGAGCCGCAAATTCGCCAAGTACTTATAGAAAAGCGCAAGGCAATGAAAAATTGCTCGGCAGAAGCCGAGCTCGCCACAACTCAAAAGCAATCTCGTAACGTTCGTCAAGGTTACCAGAGCGTCCAAACGCAGGTCAACGCAAATTCCTGTGCATTTCCTTCACTTTTGAGGGATTGGCTGAATCTCTTACCCAACCTCCTTCCCCGTCATGCGTTTATCGGCGAAGTGGGCGAAAACTTGACCGAGAGGAGAATTCCCTGTGCTCCGCTTTTTGCCCTATCCTACAGATGTGCCAAGGATTGCGAACAAAACGTCAAATGCGCCGACCAACGGTGAGCTGGCTCTCATCCGCATGATCCGGCGGCGGGTGCCCAATGCCTCCCGTGGCCAGGTCCGCCTCGGAATCGGAGACGACTGTGCCCTTCTGCGGCCCAGGAAAGGAGAAGATTTCGCCGTCACCACCGACCTCTCCATCGCCGGACGGCATTTCTGGCTGGCCACCCATCCCCCTCAATCAATTGGCCATCGCGCAATCGCTCGAGGGCTCAGCGACCTCGCTGCAATGGGCGCCAGGCCGGTGGCGGCGTTTGTTTCCCTCGCCGTTCCCCCTGAACTTTCTTCTGAGTGGACCCGCCATTTCTATGACGGGCTGCTCAAGCTGGCCCAGGCCCACAATACGACGCTGGCCGGCGGCGATCTGTCTGAAGCCCCAATCCCGCTGGCGGATATCGTCCTGGTGGGCGCCGTTCCGGCCGGCAAAGCACTGCTCCGCTCCCGCGCGCGGCCGGGCCACGCCCTCTACGTCACCGGAACACTAGGCGGCTCTTCTGCCGGACTTTCGCGTCTGAAGGAGATGGCGGAATCCGATGGGCAAGATGCAAGCCAGCAAGGCGCCGGCAGCTCTTCGCCTGTAGCTCTGCATCTCTACCCGCAACCACGCATCGCCCAGGGCCTCTGGCTCCGCAAGCGCGGCATGGCCACGGCCGCAATCGACCTCAGCGACGGGCTTTCAACCGACTTGATGCACATTTGCGAGGAGTCCGGTGTTACGGCTGAGATCGAGGCAGACCTGCTGCCCATTCACCCCGGCGCGACGCTGGAACAAGCCCTCCACGGCGGTGAAGACTATGAACTGCTCTTCACCGCGCCGGAGTCAGCCCGCGTTCCCAGGGCAATAGCCGGCGTGCCCGTCA
>PMXB01000220.1 GCA_003165935.1 Acidobacteriaceae bacterium
GGCATCATCGAGAGCCTCAACCTCCGCCGCCCCATCTACCAGCAAACCGCGGCCTACGGTCACTTTGGCCGCACCGAGCCCGGCTTCACCTGGGAAGCCACCGACAAAGCCGCCGCCCTAGCCGAACAAGCCAACCTCACCACCGCCGCCAAGTAACAGCGGGAAACCGTAGCGCCGGTCTCCTGACCGGCTGGAGCGAGGGCTTCTCCGCCCTCGCCGTATTCCTTCAGAAAACCAAACCACGCGCATCAGCCCCGGACCCATCCTCGATGGGTTCCTTTTTTATTGGCCCAGTTTCCCAGGCAACAACCCACCGCGCGCCTATCCTCAACAAGACCCTCCGGGAACGCCGGCCTTCCATCGGTACCCGGCCTTCGAGGAGTGACTCGGCGGAGATGCACGCGTTGACGCATGGGGGATCGCGGGAGTGAAACGCACTTATGGGACTTAAGCTGTGCGATTATTTTCGAGCCGCAGCCTGTGCAGATGCCGGGGGCGGAGGGTGAGGCTGCCAGGCGGGACCGCCTTCTTCCCACTGGTCGTCGGTGAGTTGCTCCACATGGGCGCCGTCATAGTTCATAACAAATATCTCGCCATACGGCTGCGGGCTGCCGGTGTAAAGGGTCTCGTCCTTGAATCCCATTCGCGAACTCGTAAACAATATCCGCTCACCGTCAGGAGACCAGGCCAGGTGCGCTTCGTTGCCGTGTGTGTGCGTCAATTGGGTTACATTCTTTCCATCGGGATGGACCGTCATCACTTCAAAGTCGCCGGCAATGTTGCGCACAAAAGCGATCAAGTCTCCGTGCGGTGACCACAAAGGAAAGTTGTCGTATTGATCGGTTAAAACGGTCACCGAGCCGTCGGCAAGATTCATGATGCGCAGGCCTTCACCCTCGGGTCCGGCTGTGCGGTAGACGATGCGTTTTCCGTCTGGCGAAAAGGCCGCAAAACCATTGTTGTTCTCGCCCGAGGTCACCATGTGAAAGCCGGTGCCGTCGGCATTGAGGATCGCCACCTGCGCCCCTCCATTGACGCGATCGATGGCCTTCTTGGTTCCTGCTGCGAAGTCGAGAAAAGCAGTGAAGCTGCCCACGCCGACAACAATCCGCTTGCTGTCGGGCGACCATTGCGGGGCCAGGATCAAGTCCTTTCGCTCGATGATGGCCCGCGCCGGCTGGTTGCCGTCGATGACCATGAGACTGGTGACGCCGCCGGGAACGACGTGCGAAACCGCCAGGCGCATTCCGGTTCGGTCGTATGCCGGCAATTCCGTGGTCGCGTAGAGATCGAAGTTCGGATTCCGGCTCCATTGCTTCACCGGTGCGGAGCTCGGTTTAAAATCCGTACGGCTGTAGACGACATGATTGCCATCCGGAGACCAGGCAACGGGATTGGGCGCGAGGTCCGCGCCGGAGGGGCCCACCTTGCCGTCGCCGGAAACAATCTCGATCCTGGCTCCGTCGCCACGCAGATAGGCAACCTTGCCGGAGTCAAGAACCGACGGCGCCATTTTGACGCCTGGGCCGCTGGTGACGGGAACGATAGAGCCGGTGGCGATGTCAATCCTGTACACCTGGTTCGCTGCGCCTGCCGCATAAGGTGTAAGCAGTTTGGTCCGGTCGGTCCATGTGTCTTCCGCCGACATGCAGTAGGCCACGACGCTCTTGCTGTCAGCCGTCCATTTGGGGTTGCCGCAGAAGTTTCCGTGCTCTGAAATACGCTTGAGCCCCGAGCCATCGGGGTGAATGAGATAGATGTCGACGAGCTGGAGCCGCTCCCATCGGCTTTTGGCGGTGGGAAGGCTGCTGTCGCGGTCCGAAGAGAAGGCGATCCATTGGCCATTGGGAGACCACGCCGGCCTGAAATCGCCACCCCTTCCTGTGGTCAGCGCCCGCGCCTTGCGGGTGGCGAGGTCCAGGACCCAAAGATTCGCAAAACCCTCAGCCCTCGTCGAGACAAAGGCAATCTGGCGGCCATCGGGAGAGAATGCGGCCTGATCGTCGTAGGCCGCATCGCCGGTCAGCCGTTCGACGTCGCTGCCGTCGGGATGCATACGGAAGAGATTGGCGGGTCCGCCCCGCTCCGACGTAAAGGCGATCCAATCGCCCGTGGGAGACCACGCGGGATTGTAATTCAGTGAGTCCGGCTGCGTGAGCGGCCGCTCCGCGGAACCATCGGCGTTCGCGATAAAAAGGGTGGATTGGGTTGGACCCAGGCGGGTGAAGAGAACCCGATCGGCCGCAAGGCAGGAAAGGGTCAAGGCCGTAATTGCAAAGATGCAAAGAAATCGAAAAAGAAGACGAGGCACCGTGCTGCTCCGAGATCTAGGATTGGTGGGAAGGAACTCCGCTGAAGTGTAACGCCGCAAGGAGGATTGAGCAATTGTTTCTCGCGATCGGTCATTAACAACCTGGAATGTATTCGCCTTCCAGTGCTAGCATCCATGCATGCCCGCCACTCCAGTAGAAGTCTTTCAGCGCTATACCGACGCCTGGAATCGCCATGATGCGCCTGGCATTGTCGCCACATTTGCTGAGGGCGGCACCTACACCGACCCAACAACCGCCGGTCCGCTTGCTGGAGAAGCCATAGCAGCCTACGCACAATCCCTCTGGGATGCCTTTCCCGACCTGAGTTTCGAAATGGTAAGTCTGAACCACAATGATCAGGGACTGGTCTCAGCCGAGTGGCTTATGAAGGGCACCAACATGGGCCCCATGATGGGTCTGCCACCTACGGGCCGTTCCATCGCGCTCGCCGGAGCCGACTTCGCTCGCATCGAAGGCGGCAAGATCCTCTCTCTTCAGGGATATTTCGATGGTGGCGCTGTACCGCGTTCCCTGGGCCTTAACATCATCGTGCAGCCCTCCTCGATCGGCCCTTTCGGATTCGGCACAAGCGTTCGGGCAAGCAATGGCAGCACCGCACTTCCCGGTGCATTTAGTATCACCAACTTCTTTGCGCGCAGTGCAGAGGAGGTAGCCATCATCCAGGAAAGCGGCCGCAAGATTGCCATGGACATGTTATCCATGCCGGGGTTCATCAGCATGCTCTCAGCTGTCGTGGGAGATTGCCTGATGACCATCACCGCCTGGGAAACCCGGGACTCTATGGCACCCTTGATGAAGCAGGGAGAGCATCGTTCTGTGGTCGGCCGCTACTTTGCCTCGGAATTCGGGTCCGGCGGAATGACCGGAGTGTGGGTTCCAGGACGCCTCAATGCGCGCCGCGTCCGTTGCCCTAGCTGTGACAGGATGGCTCCCGTTGAAGCTCCGCAACAGAAGTGCAGCTGCGGCGCTATGCTCCCCGATCCTGTTCCCTATTGGTAGCGGAATTCGCTCAAACCACCCATGCGGGATCGGTACTCACGAGTCGGTCTTCTGGCAAGAATCGGAAGTGTACTTCTCTGATAAAACGGGTACCCCGTAAACTTGCGAGCCGTCCAGCCCGGGATTGGTCCCCGGAAGTCGCAAGGCTCCGTCGAGCGGCTTCCGTTCAGTCGTCGGTTTACTTCAACAGCCAAAGTCGCTAATCGAGCAAGGGCCTGAGTCGCGGTCCGAAGTTAGTCCCGACACCGCCATGCTCCAGGAACATCGCTGCTACATCCGCTCGTTTCTTCCCTGGCCCAACGAAAGGCCCGGGACCGTCGTCCTTTGGGCGCTCTTGGCAAAAAGGACGGCTGTCCACGAGCGAGCTCCCGAAGTCAGAAAATCCTACTGCGCCGCAGCGCCCGCAGGCACAGCTCCCGTCTCCGCCTTCTTGGTAAACGTAAAATCGCACGGCCGCCCCAAAATCCCCACGCCCTTGTCCCGCGTTCCCGTTCCCGTCGTATCCGTGAACTTGGCCTCGATGTTGTAGTCGTACTTGTTGCCCTTGAGTTGGGTCACCAGGCCTGCCTTCCCCGCTTGCACGGTGCCCTTGGCGTGCAGTTTGGCGCTGCCGTCGGGATTGATCGGCCCGTCGATCACCAGGTAGCCGGGACCGCCCTCCTCGCCATGCTGTCCATGGAAGACGCCATGGTCAATCGTGCTCTGAAATGTCCATTGGTACGCTGGCATGTAGGTACTCGCTTCGCACGACATTGTCGTCGTCCACGTCCCGTCAAAATGCGACCCTGGGGCTTGCGACCACAGCGTTGTGGCACAAGCCGCGACAAGGCACACCAGTCTCTTCATCCGCATGGGTGACCTCCCCGCAAAAGAATCCTGCCAAAAGGATTAACCGATACACGCCGATGTTGGCAACGAGTTTTTCCATTCCTCGTTCGACCAGCGCCTCGATTCGACCTACTGAATCGTTTGAGAAGCCGTTTCAGGTTCCGCAATCCTGCCCGACGTTCCGGTCACCGTCCCCGCCCACAGCTGCCTGTCCACGGCGCGATGGCCCCAGGCCTTCTCTGTTCCCTTATCTCTGCCAACTGTCCACTGTCCACTGATTCATAACAACTCTTGTTATATCGTCCGTCCGCTTTGGCATCCAAAACATCGTTTGCGCCATGTTTTTTCCTTCGATTTTCAGCCCAAAAAATGCCAAATGCGCACCCGGTTCTTCGACGAAAGCAGCCAAACCATTCTTATCATTGAATTTAGATGATTGTTAACGCACTGATTTTACGCGCCCCCGACGCCCATTCAGGAGACCCGCCCCGCCTGAACCGCCTCCTCAATCCGCTCGCAACCCCAACCGCACCAACAATCTGCCCTCGAAAAAACAACCGTTGGAGACCGAAAGCTGAAGCCTCAAACCTCAAAGCTGAGAGCAAATGGCTGCGGGCGGAAATCTGAAATCTGCTCTCTGCCTTTTGCGCATAATTACTATCCCCCGGCGCACAATGCCGGTATGTCCATCCTCCACCAGACCGGCCTCCGCTACCACCGCGCATCAGCCTCTCAGAGGCACGCCAACTCCGCGCCTTTCCGGGTCCCTGTTCCCCTTTCCCTTTGCCCTGTTCCCTGCCTTTCGTTCCCTGCCTTTTTCTTCCCTTCTCCCTATTCCCTCTTCCCTGCTTTTCGCACCCCTACCCCCCCTCCCCCCTGTTTTCACCCATCTCTTTGAAAACAAATATGTTACATCTTTCAACATTTGCGGGCGTCGCTGATACCAAAGGACTTACGCTCCGAGCGCCGTCGGAAAACCACGTTCGGCCAGAGCGTGGGCCTCTCTCCCTCTTCCCTTTTCCCTTCTCACTGTTCCCTTCTCACTTCTCCCGTTTCCCTGCCATTTGACCAGCTTTCTGGCTCTCGCAGCGTCTATCTCGTAGAATCCTTGCGAAGGTACGAGAGAGAACGATGAAGCGATTTAGTTTGGTGTTGTTGACCGCGAGTGCGGTCCTTGCAGGTCCATTGGCGGCGTTAGCTCAGGATTCAACCTCATGGGACTATGAGGGCAAACACGGAGCAATGGTTTGGGGCAAGCTCGACCCAAGCTACGCAGCCTGTTCCAAAGGCCATGAGCAGTCGCCAGTCGATATTCGCGGCGCACGGCTCGACAAGGCTCTCCAACCCCTTGAGTTCCATTACATCGCCGGTTCCGTCACGCTCCAGAACACCGGCCACACCATCCGTGCTATCCCCGCCAGGGGCAGCTACATGGTCGCCAACGGCGTGCGCTATGACCTGGTGAGTTTTGAGTTCCATCACCCCAGCGAGGGCGCCGTCAGGGGCAAGCTCACCGACATGGACGTCGACCTGCTCCACAAGAGCGCCGACGGTAAGATAGCAATCCTCAACGTGCAACTGGTTGAAGATCGCGGCGCGGCGAATGCCGTGATGGCCACCCTCTGGCCCCAACTACCTGAGAAGCCCGGCGCCACCACCAAGGTTACCGATATGGTCAATCCGGCCGGTTTCATCCCCTCCGACCCCGGCTACTGGACCTATATGGGCTCCCTGACCACACCCCCATGCACTGAAGGCGTGCGCTGGTTCGTCTTCGAGCAGCCGCTCTCCATCAGCCGTGACCAGTTGCGGAAGTTCGCCGCGCTTTACAGCGTCAACTCCCGCCCCCTGCAGGACATTGGCAAGCGCAAAATCGAAGCCGACGAGTAGTCGCCCGGTCTACGACTTCACCGGCACCGCGATCGGCGTAAATGTCAGCTTGATGCCCTCGTCGCCGGGCAGCCGTTTCACCCTGACCTCGGTCAGGTCCGGGATCAAGTAGTCAGCCGCACTCAGCGACTCCATCGAGTGCGAAAAGGTTGTTGCCAACACCGTGCAGCCAGCGGCACGACCCGCGTTGACTCCCGAAGAAGCGTCCTCAATCACCACGCACTCAGCCGGCAGAAAGCCCAGCAGCGCGGCCCCTGCAAGATATGGCGCGGGATCGGGCTTTCCTTTCGCAACGTCGTCGGCACTTATAATTCGTCCCGACGCAGGGATGCCCGCCGCCGCCAGTCGCACCCGCGCCAAGGCGCCCGTTGCACTCGTCACCACCGTCCATGCGCCCTCGGGCAGCGCCGCCAGCAAATCGAGCACGCCCGGCAGCGCCCTCACCCCCTCCTTGTCGTCAATCTCCATCTTTTCAATGATCCGGTTCTCAGTTTCTGCGTCGAGATCGGGACGAAGGAACGCTACAGACTCAATGCTGCGCCGACCATGAATGATCGACAGCGCATAAGCCGGGTCAATACCGCGCATTTCGGCCCAACGCGTCCAACTGCGCTCCACCGAGCCCAGCGACGAGATCAACACGCCGTCCATGTCGAAGAGAATACCCTTACAGAGAATCGTGACAGGGGAAGGAGGAAGAGATGAAGCCATACTTCGATTGTACCGGCGGAGAACTCACCGGCCAGCCGACGTCGAGCGCTTCGCCTGCGTCACTTTCGGCGCAGCGAGCGTTAGTGTTGCCGGATTGCCAAAGGCCAGTTTTCCTTCGACGACACCCTTGCGAGAGCCCAGCTTGACGGAATTGTCTATCAACGTGATCGCTCCGTTAGCGACCTCGGCGTCGCCCGTCCAGCGATCGAAGTGCGCGAGTACCGAAGGAACTGCGCCAGCTTCTTCCTCGCCGGCCACGCTCCCGTGCTTCCATTCGAAGTGGATCTTCCCGTGCGCTGTAGTTGCCAGGTCATTGCTCGTAAAGCCGGAGAGATCGACGTTGCCACCGATTTCCAACTCCCCGCCCTTCCAATGTGAGCCAGCAAGTTCGCCAACCGCCGCGGGGCTGAGCTTCTCTAAGGTTGCCCCGATCGTGTAGCCCGGCTTGTCTCGATCTCCGCCAGCGGGATAGATCGCACCGTTCCCGCTTACGTGGCCGCCCATCAGCGCCGCGTCGTAGCTGGTAATTTCGACAGCAGTCGCCGTGACGTGAAGCGCAGCCGTGGCATCGTGCAGAGTCAGCGGTCCCAGCAGCAGCGTATCCGCCTTCACCGTTCCATCCGCCCGCGGCAACGGCGGACCCGTAGAGGATTTCCTGCTGCTCAATCGTGAGATCAGCTCAGACAGAAGCGTCTCCTTCTCCTCCGCGCCAAGAAATGCCGCCTGCAGGGCGTAGGCATCGAGCGTTCCGAAATCGACCTCGAAGCGCGGAGTGCAGGGCTCGGTGCACTCTGCGGGCAACGTCACTGTCGCTGTTCCCTTCACCGGCCCATAGGTGAAGGCAACCGGATCCCAACGGCTGCCTCCGCCGTCAATGTGCAGTGTGGCCTGGGAGATCATCACGGCATTTGCAAGATAGTCGGTCTTCCAGTTGGCATTGTGCAGCGTGATTGTGCCGGCCAGCTTATCTGCGGGTGGCGCGCTCTGTGGGACTGGAGGCAGTTGGGTCGGTTTCGCCGCAGACGCAACGACGGTTGGAGTCTGCGGCAGCGCTTCGCGAGTCGAAACGTTTTCGGGCACAATCCACGGCCCTTCCGCGCTCAAGTCGACCGCAATCGGTTCGCCGGCGAGCGAGTCAAGCAGCGAAACCTGCGATACTCCTGCAACGTGGGCAAGTTCGCGGGCACGGGCCACGCTTGCCGGCCCATGGAGCGTGATCTGGTAACCCGATAAGGCAACCCGCGCCGCAACCGTCATGGGAGTAGCTCCGCCCAGCGGGACGCTCGCATTTGCCACGAGAGCCGCATGCTGGCCTGGCGCCGGCTGCGCTGGCTCAAAGGCCATCTTTGCTACCTGGATCGGCGAGCTGAGGCTATCTCCGCTCAGTTGCAGCCCTTCTGCAACCAGGCTGCCGCTAAGTGGCCCCTGTGCCGCTCGCGGCCTGGCCGCGATGCCCTTTGTGATCCGTTTGTCGGCTCCTGGCGACGTGTTTAGCTCCGCCGCGATTACGGCCGCACCGGGGTTGTAGTCGAGCTTGCCCGCAATCGTGCCCCTCGCCTCAAGCCCCTGGCCGATGCCGCTTCGTACTGTCCGCATCGCGTCCAGTACGGCGCCTGCGGAGATCTTGTCCAGTTCGAGGGTCAGGTGCGGCCCCCGGCCCTGCGCCGGCATATCCCCGGTCAGGCGAACGTGACCATTGCCGAGCGGCGAGTCGCATACCAGGTTGTCAACGGCTTGCTGACTGAAGCGATAGAGCAGGTCACACCGCGCATCGAAGTCGAGCGGGTCGACGGGCGCAAACTCGGCGCGATGAACGCCGTCCGCCCGCAGGCGGGTCTTGATCTGTGCTTTATCCAGCGTTCCGTCCAGGTGCAGTTCTCCGGTGAGGTTGCCGCGCCACCCGGCGTCCGAGCCCAGGGCCAGCCTGGTCAACTGGCCGGCTTGCGCGTCGCTCCACTCGAGGTCGGCATGGAGCGGCATCTCGCGCAGTTCCGGCGCGCGACGCAGGCTCGCTTCCAGGCGCACCACTCCGGTGTCGCCGCTGCCCGAGAGTTCCAGGCTCTGGTCCGTCCGCGAAGGCTCGCCCTTGATGCGGATCCGCCAGTCGCCCGGGTTTTCCTGCCAGAAAGAGAGGTCTGTGTTGACCAGAGAGAATGGCAACTTCTCCGCGCCCCGCATGAAGTTGATGCGCGAATTGGTTGCCTCAAGATAAGGCAGCGGGACTGGATGAGTCTGTGCAGCACCTGCCACCGGGTGCGATTTTTGGGCAGCCGTGCGAAAGAACGGATCGAGATTCCAAAGCCCGTCCGGCGTGCGAACAATGTTCAGGCTCGCCTCATCGACGCTGATGCGGCCGATCTCAAGGCGTCCGCGCCAGAGCGACAAAAGCCGGATAGATGCAACAACCGTGTTGGCATGGAGCACTGGCTCATTGCCGTAAGCCGGGCCTTCTTCGATGGTCAGGTCGCTGAGGACGAACCCCGGCGTGGGCAGCAATCGCATTTCCACCGAGGAAAGCCGCACTGGCCGGCCAACTGACTCCGACATCAGGTGCGTGATTCGCGCCTTGTAATTGTTAATGCTGACCAGAGGCGGGACGATGGCGATCGCGAGGAAGAGGGCAAAAAGGGCCAGCCCCAGAACCCAACGTCTGCGCTTGAGTTTCCGCTTCCCGGCGTCATCGGTCATTGAATTCTATGGTAGTGCACCCGCGTCCGGGGGCAGCGGAAACAATGCCCTCAACGGACGCGGTGGAAGGTGCGGTCCCAGCGCGTTTCAGTGAAGAAATGCAGCGCCACATGGGCCATCCAGGCAATGCTGTTCCCGATTCCAGGCTTCTCGTACTGATCTTCAGGCGTCTTGAATGACCAGTAGTTAAAGAGCGGCCGACCAACGATGTTTTCCCGCGGGACGAAGCCCCAATAGCGCGAGTCGAGAGAGTTGTGCCGGTGATCACCCATCATGAAATAGTGCCCGGGCGGGACTACAAGGTCGCCGTTCTCGATGTGCGAGGGAAACTCGACGCTCCAGCCTTCAGTCGCTCCACGATCAGGATCGGGCGGGATAGATGGAAACTCGTCGAGAAAGTCGTTGTGGTTCTCCGGCGTAGTTGCTTCCGCGTGGGGTTGGTCCTGGGCCACGCCGTTGATGATCACGATGCCGTTGCGCAGATGAATGTGGTCGCCGGGAACCCCGATCAGACGTTTGACGAGAAATGGATATGTAGGCGAACCGTCAATTGGATCCGGATCGGCTACCGGCTTGAAGAAGACCACGATATCGTTGCGCTGCGGCTCGCGATAGTGCACAAGCGGCATCCAGTTTGCCGCGGGAGCCAGCGTTATCCGATCCACCACAAGGTGATCGCCTACAAGCAGGGTCTGCTCCATCGATCCCGACGGAATAACAAAGTTCTGGCCTAGAAAAGTTAGGATGAAGAGCCCTACAACGAGCACCGAGCAAATACTCGCCAATGCCTCGTACGGAGTCTCTTCCACGCGCGGCTCTGAGGCTGTTTTAGCTGTTTCGGAAATCGCCTCGGCGCTCGCGGCAACGCTCGCCCCGGAAATCGCTGGAGAGGGCGTCTTCGCGTCCCGGTCTGTTTTCTTCGTCATCCTGTCTGCTCTTTGAGAAATCGGGTCCTCTCATGGGCGGCTGGCAAACGTCCGCAATCTACCGGACCACGCGGAAGATGCGCTTCCAGCGCGCAAACCCCGTCAGTTTTGCCGAGGGTTCCCTGTCGTGTCCGAGTCTATCATCCGAGGCCTGCTCAACATCGGTGCTCGAAGGCCTGCGCAGCGAGAAGTAAATCACCAAGGGGCGAGCCACGATCTGGGCACGCGGAACAAAGCCCCAGAAGCGCGAATCCTCGCTGTGATTGCGGTTGTCGCCAAGCACGAAGTACTCGCCTTCAGGCACAGTTAGCTCACCATTGGTGGTGAGACTTTGCATCTGCCTCCACCAAGTTGGATCCACTTGTGGGTCTGTGTAAATGCGGCCGGGAAAGTTATCGCGCAAGGGATTTGGTGCGACAGGCTCGAAGGTCGCGTACGGCTCGTCGAGATTGAAGCCATTGATGGAGACGCGGCCATTGTCGATGCGAAGCCGGTCGCCTGGCAGCCCCACAACCCGCTTGACCAAATAAGGGTGGGGTTGCGGATGATGAAAGACAACAATATCTCCGCGTGCCACGTCGCGGTAGGGCATCAGCCAACTGGTAAGCCGCCCGGCCGGTGCGTAGACCTGTCTGTTGACAAGCAGGAAATCCCCTACGAGCAGTGTGTGCTCCATGCTCTCCGACGGAATCAGGTAAGGCTGCAAGACAAATGTCAACAGAAACAGCGCGACGACGATGGTCTGAAACAGTGAGGCGAGCGCCTCAGGCACAGTGGGCAGGTGAATATGCAACCAGGACGAACGATGTGCAGGCACCGGTACTGAAGGGGACTGTTCGGTTCCAATCTTCGGGCTCGCCGGTTCCGGGCCGGCAGCTACGAAGCCGATTTGATCGGGACTGTCGGTTGGTT
This sequence comes from Acidobacteriaceae bacterium, assembly GCA_003165935.1. Lineage (GTDB taxonomy): Bacteria > Acidobacteriota > Terriglobia > Terriglobales > Acidobacteriaceae > Telmatobacter. Next base: position 11,288 of record PMXB01000220.1, read on the forward strand.
CGGGATCGCTCATTCCGCCTCCAACTCCTCAACTTCCTCAGAAGCCTCTTCATCCCGGAGGCCAATTGTCCTCGACGTCAGCCGTTCCAGCGCGAGTCGCGCTGCATCCTGCTCGGCGAGCTTCTTGGTGCTTCCTATGCCGCGTGCAAGCGGCTCTCCCGGCTCAGAATCGCTCGTTCTTAGCCGAACCTCCACCAAGAATCGCTTCCGGTGATCGGGGCCGCTCTCGCTCTTCAGCCGGTAAACCGGTGTTCCGGCGCGCTTAGCTTGCAGAAGTTCCTGCAGCGCAGACTTGAAATTCCCCAGTGCCGCACCCGAGCGCAGCTCTGACGCAAGGTGTTCGACTACCTCGGCCATGACATATTGACGTGCGAACTTCCTGACCGGCTCCAGCCCCCCATCAAGAAATATCGCCCCTAACACTGCCTCCATACCGTTTGAAAGTACGGTGCTCTTGCTCCTCAGGCCCCCTCGATCTTCGCCTTTACTCAGGCGGAGATAACTGCCCAACCCCAGGTTCCGAGCCACTTCGGCCATGTGCTTGCGGCTCACCAGTTGGGCACGAACGCGCGTCAGTTCCCCCTCCTGCCACTCAGGATGAGAGTGAAACAGTGACTCCGCCACCACCAAGCCAAGCACCGCATCGCCCAGAAATTCCATCCGCTCATTGTCCTCAAACCCCTCTGCAAAAGTCTGCGACGCGGCGGCAACTCGATTATCAGGCGCCCGCTCGGCCATGGCCTCTTCGTTGGCAAGCGACCGGTGGGTCAGCGCACGCACCAGAAGGGCGCGGCTCGCGAACGTGTGGCCCAAGGATGATTCGAGATCGGCCAGAGTTGGTTCCACATTTGCCTCGGTCAATTCCCGCTTGGACCTGGGGTCCTGAACATCGCTGTCCGGAAACGATCCCGACGGAAAGTTCGGTGCGCTAACAAACAGCATAAGGCCTGCAACGCGGAACTATTGAGGCGGCGTGGCCGGCTTCTGCCCTTGTACGGCAGCCGCGTGCTTGGCGGTCGGCGCGTTTGCACCCGGTGCCGGAGCATCATCGTCCGCATCCTCATCGCAGGAGTGGCCGTTGACCGCGTATGCCGTCTTCACACCGCGTTCGGCCGCCAAACGGGTATCCTGCTGCCCGTCTCGTGATTCCAGCGCAGACTTGTACTCCGAGACGGCCTCATCCCGCTTGCAGTCGAGGTCAAGCATCCGGCCCAGATAGATGTGCGACCAGGCCGCTAGCCTTGGTTCCTTCGTCGTCGCGATCGTCTTCTGGAATCCGTTGATCGCGTCTTCCGGATGCCCGGTCATGATCGCCGCTCGAGCCAGGATGAAGTTAGCTCGCGCCTCCTCGGCGACCGCATCCAGCGTATCCGTATGAACGGCCAGAACCTGCCGAGCCATGGAGGTTGCCGTAGCCACATCGCCGCCAGCCAGCCGAGCTTCGGCCAGGTCAAGGCCGGTNNCTGCTGCTCCACATCCATGCTGTAGACCATTTCGCCGATCGTGTCTCTCAGGCTGGCTGGATCCTTTTCAAACTGGATCAGCTGTTCGTAGAAGTACTGCGTCAGCACAAAGCCCTGGGTCATATCGTGGTGCACTGTTGCCAGCTTGATGGCGTCCACCTTCTGCTGGTAAAGCTGGCGCTCGTGCTCGTACTTCGGCAGGTCGGAGCGGCTTACACCCGCGGGAATCTTGTACTCCGGAACTCCCGTGTCCATGGTGCGCGCCTCAATGGCCTTGATGAGGCACTCGATATTCAGCGGAACCGTGTCGTTGCGGTAGCGGAACTCAAGAGGCGCCCCGCGAATCTCCTTCAGGATCGGTTGCATGCGGTCAATGGCGTTGGCCCGCGCCGTGAGCAATGGCTCGATCATGTAGTGCAGATAGGTGTGCCGCACATCGTTCATGCGGATCTGGCCGTGCGAGGGCGACACGACGACAACGAAATCCGGCCCGTAGATGCGCGCATTCACCGCGTGCGGCGAGAGCTGCGGCTCCACAACCACCACAAAGCGCCGGCCATCGTAAGTATTTGCCGGCATCTTCAGATAGAGATCTGTGGAGACGATCATCTTCGAAAGCGGCTCGTGCAACTTGTCTTGCTCCTCGTCGTATACGTGGTGAAGCGCAAGCCAGATGCCGTGCAGATCAACGGCCTCCATGAAGTCCTTGAGCAAGGGCACAATCTCAACCACCTGGGTTGAGTCAGGAGGCATCTCAGTGAGGTCGACCGATGTCTCAAGCTCAGGCGGCTGCGTCAGGTANNGCAATGAAGAGACAAACTTTGTCCCGCTTGTTGCGGGCATCCTCGCTCTTTGCGAGCGCCTTATTCATCTCCTCCCGGATGCGCATCCGGATGGGTTCGCTGTCTTCGAGGCCTTCGTCGTATCCGCAGGCATTCAGCGCCGCCGCCATCAGAAAAACGGGCTCTGAACTGATCAGCGAAACCGTGGGCCCCGCTGGGTCAATCAGAGACGGCGCCTTTTCCTGCGGTAGGCCCCGCTGCGACGAGGAAGCCTGCTTGCTGCTGGAACTGCTCGATGAAGACTGCGCATCGATTGCGGGCGGCAAAGCTGCTCCCCACAATGCAACAACTGCGACGGAAAGGATTGAAACGAATCGAATCGAACGAAAACTCATGAGAGGCCTGCCTGCAAGTCTAGTTAGACGTGCGAGCAGGGTCAAACGGGAGGTCGACGAGCCGTCCTCCATTCATCGGTCCGTACAAGGTTGACGTCCGCTCGGTTTCGTTACCAACTGCGGACAGTCGCGTGCGCTATCCTGAGTGGTCCAAACTGAGCACCTGTTTCCACGAGAGTTTTTGGGGGGCATTCCGCCTTGTCAACCGAGAATATTCCTCGGCTTTACGATTGGAATTATCGGAGGATCCAGATGAATCGCAAGACGTTTCTTCAGGGTTTGGCATGCGCAGCGCTCTCACGATTCTCAGCTTCCAGCCTCGCTCCCGCCGGGAACGGTTTAAACGATAAGGCGGATCGACACCCGATTGGGCGGCCCAAAAAGCCGCGCGCGATCAGCATGTGGGAGTTCTCCTGGATTGAAAGGCGCTGGGACGGAGCTGGGTACGAAGACTGGGACCGGGCTCTCGATGAACTTGTAGAACGCGGCTATAACGCAGTACGCATCGATCCATTTCCACACCTTCTAGCCTCCGATGCGCACAAGACCTGGACGCTTTTGCCGGAGTGGAACACCCAGGTTTGGGGATCGCCGGACGTAAACCGCATCGTGCTGCTGCCGGCGCTCTTCGAGTTCATTGGCAAGTGCCGCGCCAGAGGCATTATGGTAGGGCTTTCAACCTGGTACAGGCAGGACGATGCCAATACCCGCATGACCATTACGGGCCCCGATGTGATGGCCGCCTATTGGGTGAAAACGCTGGACATGATCGCGGGCGCCGGCCTTCTTGACACCATTCTTTACACCGATCTGTGCAATGAGTGGCCCGGCGACGCCTGGGCCCCGTTTATGAAACCCCACTTGAACTTCGGCGAGTGGGATCATCCGGCGTCGCTCAGTTTCATGCACCGGACAATTGCCCTGGTCCGCGCTCATTATCCGAAGATGCCGTTGTTTTTCTCCTGCAGTTCCGACCGGGTAGAGAACTATCTCGAGCAGGATCTCAGCGACTTTGACCTGCTCGACCCGCATGTTTGGATGGCCCAGGAAAATGACGGGGAGTTCTACAAGCTGACTGGCTATGCCTATGAACGATTCGATCCCAAGGGTTATACGAATCTAAGCCTCAAGGCTGAGCCAACCTACCGAACCCGCCCGCAGTATTGGCAGGATCTACTCGCCAGGAAGATTGATCGGCTGGCGATGGTTGGGAATAAATTGAGCAAACCGCTCGTCACTACAGAGTGTTGGGCCATTGTCGATTACAAAGACTGGCCGCTGTTGAAGTGGGATTGGGTAAAGGACCTGTGTACACTCGGTGCGCAACGGGCGGCTTCCTCTGGCCAGTGGCTGGCAATCGCCAGCAGCAACTTCTGCGGCCCCCAGTTTGTCGGCATGTGGCGCGACAAGGCGTGGCATCAGAACATGACGCGCGCCATCAAGAGCGCCTCGATCAGTCCCGCCCTGCGCCAGGGCCGACTCTACGACCGAATCTGATTGCTGTTATCCGCGAACTGAAACGCCCGCGAAGGAAACCACCACCAGGCCGCGTACCGGCTGGCCAAAGAACTTGGCTGCCTCAAACCGGCTATTGAGCAGCAGATTCTCAATCTGCGCCCGGGTATTTCCGTCTGTTGGACCGGAGACGATGCGATAGTCGTACATCTTGCCTTCGTCGTTCACGTAGGCCTCGACCACCACAGGTGCGGAGCCATCGCCGATTTCGGTCCTCCCCACCCCGGTGGAGAAGCTCACCAGCCTCGGCGCCGTTGGATTGCCAAGCGGCTCATCCTGGCTGGCTTGTGCGGCCTCAGGCTGGGCAAACATCGTGGCCAGCACAATCACCGTTCCCATCAGCAGCACCGCGCTGGCAAACCCTGCCGAAGCCTGCAACACGAACGGCCCCACCGTGTTCTTCCAGGCAAGCTTCCATGCTTGCAATGTATTGCGCCTGCTGCGCGCACGCTCCTGGCTCACAGCGACGCGAATCCTGAGCAGGAGATCCTTTGGCTCGGCCACAGCCCCGAGCGTTGCTAGAGACGACTGCGCATGACGAAGCGCCGCAAACTCCCGGTCGCACCCCCGGCAAGCCTCGAGGTGCGCGGCGATCTGTTGCATCTCGCGGCCATTCAACCGCCCATCAAGATACTCTGAAAACTTCTCCTGCATTGCCTTGCAACCTGTCATCGCGCCTCCTCTCCCAGTGGGATTTCAAATCGTGAAGTTTCAACTGAGACTTTGCCGTCGGCCCGGGGCATCAGGGCGGCCTTCAGATAAGCTCGACCGCGTACCAACCTCGACTTCACAGTTCCCAAATTCACACCCTGCATCTCAGCCACTTCTTCGTAGACAAACCCTTCAATATCACGAAGAATTAAAGTCGTTCGGAAGGGCTCCGGAACCTTCTCCAGCGCTGCCTCCACTCGTGCTCGATTCTCCTCATGCACCGCAATCTCATAGGGCGACTCCGACGGATCTTCCAGCGTGTCTTTCAGCAGCACCGGAGTTCCACAGTCTCCGTCAAGAATCTCCTGCTCGATCGGCACTTCCTGCTGCTTGTGCCGGCTCCACCAGCGACGGCGATTCGATGCTTCGCGCAGCGCAATCCGGTAGATCCACGTGCGCAGCGACGACTCGCCGTGAAAGCTTCCCACCCCCCGGAAGACCTTCACGAAGACTTCCTGGGTCAAATCGGCGGCATCGGCCCGGTCGTGCACAGTGCGGGCAAGCAGCGAAAAGATCGGCTTGTGATACCGCTCGATCAGCCAGGAAAACGCTTCTTCTGAGCCGGCTCGCAACTCCGCCACCAGTGCCGTTTCTTCGGTCTGCAGCGTGAACGCGCTCGCTAGATTGCCCATGGTGAGATCCCCGTGCAATTGAGTGTCCTCCCACCAGGTCGCAAATGGCAAATCTTCAACTCGTCCAGATCTGGAGTCGTTCTGCTCCGGGTTGGTTGGCCCGGGCAAAAACTGAACTCCAGTCGATTCGCCGTTTGCAGCCACTCGCCGGCCAAAAGTCACCGGAAACACAAGCTGCTACCGAGTGCGCGGGATATGGGACTCCCAATCAACCCCAAGGGCCCCACGCCCTCTATTGTGTTAGACACCGGAACACCCCTCAAGTGTTCCCGGTCACGGCCGTTTTCGTGCGAAATTTCCACAGGACAGACAGTTAGGCCCAATTGCATCTCAGATTTCTGCTTCATCCACGAGCCGGCCTCGATGCTGGTCCCGTCGGTGCGGGATCGCCACCGGCAAACGTTTGACACCACCCCCTCCAGCGGAGACAATAGGGAAGTTGCATCCCTGCAGCATGTGGGCCTGTGGCGCAGCTGG
>PMXB01000400.1 GCA_003165935.1 Acidobacteriaceae bacterium
ACGTGGACCGGATTGCCAAGCTGGTTCCGGCCACGGTGGGGATGACGCTGGATAAGGCGCTGGAGGAGTCGACGGAGCTGAAGAAGGCTTACGACGGCGACGCGACCGTGAGGGAACTGATTGACACGGCGAAGAAGCTGGAGGGGCTGGTGCGCGGGCAGGGCGTGCATGCGTCGGCGGTGGTGATTGCGCCGCGGCCGCTGACGGAGTTGGTGCCGCTGGCGAAGACGAAGAACGACGAAATCGTGACCGCGTACGACATGAAGGCGATCGAGAAGATGGGTCTTCTGAAGATGGACTTCCTGGGGCTGACGACGCTGACGGTGATTGACGATTGCCTGAAGCTAATTGAGCTGAGCCGCGGGGAGAAGCTGGACATTGAATTGATTCCGCCGAACGATGAAGAGACCTTCAAGAAGGTGTTTCACACTGGGCTTACGTCCGGCGTGTTTCAGTTTGAATCAAGCGGGATGCGAGACATTCTGCGGCGGTACAAGCCGGATCGGGTGGAAGAACTGACGGCGTTGAACGCACTTTATCGGCCGGGTCCAATGGACATGATCGACGACTTCATCGACCGCAAGCATGGGCGTAGCAAAGTGGAGTACATGCTGCCGGAGATCGAGGGAATCCTGAAAGAGACCCTGGGGGTGATGGTCTATCAGGAACAGGTGATGCAGATTGCAAATGTTGCGGCGAGCTACTCGCTGGGCGAAGCGGACCTGCTGCGGCGCGCGATGGGAAAGAAGATTCCGGCGGAGATGGCGGCGCAACGCGATCGGTTCCTGAGCGGCGCGTCGAAGCTGGGGCATCCGAAGGCAGTGGCCGAGCAGTTGTTCGACTACATGGAGAAGTTTGCCGGGTATGGATTTAACAAGTCACACTCGGCGGCGTATGCGCTGGTGGCATACCAGACGGCGTATTTGAAGACACACTATCCGGTGGAGTTCATGGCGGCGCTGCTGACGTCGGAAACTTCGAAGCCGGATTCGGTGGTGAAGTACATTGGCGAGTGCCGAGAGATGGGGATCAAGGTTGAACCGCCGGATGTGCAGACGTCCGGTGCGCAATTCACGCCGATGGTGACCGCGGAAGGCGAGTCGATCCGGTTTGGGTTGGCGGCGGTGAAGAACGTGGGCGGGAACGCGATTGAGTCGATCATGAAGGCGCGCACGGAAGCGGGCGGGCGGTTCAAGAGTCTTTGGGAGTTCTGCGAAAAGGTTGATCTGCGGGTGATGAACAAGCGNNGTGATTGAATCGCTGATCAAGGCTGGCGCGCTGGATTCTCTGGGCAGGCGTGGGCAGTTGATGGCTGCGGTGGACAAGGCGATGGAGCGCGCGCAGAAATCGCAGAAGGATGCGGCGCAGGGGCAGGTTGGGCTGTTCGGGATATTTGATGACGGCCCGGCAAAGGCGCATGCGGCGGACGACCTGCCAAAGGTTGCGGATTGGGAAGAAGGCGAGCGGCTGGCGAATGAGAAAGAGGTGCTTGGATTCTTTGTCTCAGGACATCCGCTGGACAAATATGCCGAGAAGCTGAGGAACTTGAATGGAGTGATTTCGACTGCGGAAGCATTGGAGCGTAAACCGCCGGAGAGGCGATGGGGCGGGCAGAGCGACCCTGGAGATGAGATTCAACTGGCGGGAATGCTTATTGGAGTGCAGCATCGTAAGAGCAAGAAAGACCAGAAGCCTTATGCGCAGGGGTACCTAGAGGATGCATCCGGAAGGATCGAGTTGATCTGCTTCTCGCGCGATTATGAGAAGCTGGCCGAACAACTGAAGATGGAAGCGGCGGTGCTTGTGCGCGGAGTGCTGATGGGCGGAGATGACGCTGCGCCGAAGATTTCGATCAGTCAGATCAAGGCGCTGGACGAAGTTGAGGTCAAGCTGCCGACGGGCGTACGGATCCGGTTGAATCTGGATCGGGCGACGGAAGAGACGCTGGCTGGACTTAAAGCTGAGGCAGACGCCGCGCCTGGGCCGGGAAAGGTAATGCTGCATCTGGAGAAGAAGGGCGAGTTTGCAGTGGTGCTGGAGCCGGCGGGAATGAAGGTGGCAGCGGATCGCGGATGGGTGGAGCGCGTGGAAGAGCTGACAGGCAGAGGGACAGTGCAAGGGCTTGGATAACGATGCAGAATGAGGAAGAACGCGCAATGGGGTGCTGGCACTCGGCCGTGAAGATGTGTGGCCAGATGCGCGATCGCCGCATGAATACTGGGATGCCGAGCACATGCGAGGCACTTATCTAAAGAATCAACACACCTGGTTACCTGAAATCAAAAGGTGAAAGCAAGCTAGAAATGTCTTGACATCGCATGAAAGTGCGGTCAAGATTGCGGCTGTCTGCGATGATTGCAGATTGAATTGTGTTGCTGCAGGACTGACCAGTGGCGCGGTCATCGTTGCTTCCCCCCACTCATCTCACCAGCAACGGTGGCGCCAAAACGAAGGAAATGAGAATTGGCCCACCCTGGCGCAACGTGTGCCGAGGGAGCGGGGCCGCGTATTGAGCCTGGGTCGCTGCGAAGCGGAACCTTTGCGGCCACGGGAGAGCTCTGTCTGGCGAAGGCCTGCGCGGGCTGCGGTGAAGAGTGTTCGAAGAAAGGGACGGGTCATGAAGGAAATGATGAAGGATCTAACTTTTGATCGGGCTGTGCGAGTCAACAATGTGCACCGTTGCGCTGCGACGGTGATTGGTTTGCTGAGCTTGACACTGATGACGGCTCCGCGAGCGTTTGCGGGGCAGAACGATAAAGCAGATGTGGCCAAGAAGACGGTTGTGGCGAAGAAGCCGGTGGCCGTTGTTGTTGACAAGATTCCGACCGCAGTGGAGATGGAGAGCTGGCGGAAGACGATTCTGGCAACACCACGACCAACCGCAGGCTGCCATGTGGCGACATTCCCGGAGACTGCCTGGCGTGAGGTCGCCTGCAAGGAAGTGCCACACAAGCTGTATCCGCCAAAGCGTATGGGGGCGGTCAGGGTGGACACGGTTGGCAACACATCTGGGGATTTCTCGGCCACAGTGACGGGCCACCTTACCCAGGCAGAGGGTTCGTTTGACAGCGTGAGCGGCGTGACGAGCGAAAGCAGCCCAGACGGTTCAAACTCGTATTCGCTGCAGCTCAACTCGAAGCCTTTCACCACCACTACTTGCGGTACCTCAACGACAGGTTGCCAGGGATGGGAGCAGTTCGTTTACTCGAGTGGTGGAGGAGGGTTTATCCAATACTGGCTTGAGAACTTCGGGCCGGCCGGTACGCAATGCCCAACTCCGCGCGGGGCGAGTTGTTCTCCGGGCAATTCGTATAGCGATGGGTGGTGCCCATTCCAGTTCTCCCCTACAGGAAACGTGTACTGCGTGGTGAATGCGAAGAATTCCTCGACTGCTCCAGCCGAAGCCATTACAAATCTTGGGCAACTTAAAATGACGGGGGCAGCGTCGGGCGTGAACGGGAATACAGAGGACTCGGTGACAGTTACGGTGGGAAACACTGTGTACGCTGCCAACGGGAACAACTACTTTCCTGACCTTGGGAACACGTGGCAGGAAGTGGAGTTCAACGTGTTCGGCGATGGCAATGGAGATGAGGCGTCGTTCAACACAGGCTCGACACTCGTGGTGCGGAACAGCGTGGTTAGCGGTTCAGGCGACCCGCCGGGATGCGACGATCAGAGTTTCACGGGCGAGACAAACAATTTGACATTGGTCCAGTTGAATCCTCCGGTAGCCCATTCGGGAGAGCCATCGCTGGTGTTCAAAGAGAGCAACGTAGCGGGGTCAACTCCTGTGGGATGTTCTGGCGCAGTAGCTGTTGGCGATACACACATCACTACCTTTGACGGGCTGCATTACGACTTTCAAGCAGCAGGTGAGTTTGTGCTGGTCGACAATGGGCCGGATTTCATAGTGCAGAATCGACAGGCCTCGGGCGCGCCGACCTGGCCGAACGCGGATGTCAACAAGGCGATTGCTGTGCGGATGGGCAAGACAACCGTCGCTGTTTACATCGAGCCGACGGTCCTTTCGGTTGACGGCGAGAACAGGTCGTTGGCAGATGGAGGAGTGTTGCAGCTTCCAACCGGCGTGCAGATCAATCGCCACGGCAACGTGTATGTTGTTACCGACGATAACGGCAATCGAGTGCAGACCACGCTGAACAGCACGTGGATTGATGTGGCCGTAAATCTTGGAAGTACACCGACCGTTCAAGCGAGGGGGCTGCTGGGGAATCCAGGCGGGAATGCAACCGAGCTTGAGACGGGGAATCACGTGGCGCTCAGGGAGCCGGTGGCATTTAACGATCTTTATCACACATACGCAGACAGTTGGCGCGTGCCCTCGAATGGGTCACTGTTCAATGTGAAATCGAACATCGAGCCGGGGATTGCGCTCAAGACATTTGGGCCGACGGACCTGGATGCGGCAACAAGGGCAGCGGCAACTGCGAAGTGCACCGCGGCCGGTGTGACGAACAAGGATCTGCTGAATGACTGCATCATTGACAATGCGGTACTGAAGGATCCGATGGCGTCAAAGGTGTTTGTAAAGATGCGGACGCCGGTGCGTGTGATGAGGCCGGTGTTCACGGCGGTCGTAGTGAAGAAGTAAGAATTGAGAGTAAGGCGGTCGCCTTCGGGTGGCCGCCTTTTTTGTGGGCGCGAGGAGGGCGGAGGCGAGGGGATTACCTTTGTCAGGCGATTGGGCTAAGAACTCTCATTTTGGGACTCAGTTAAAGAGTTTGCAGGCCGATGGGATAAGAGGACGCTAAGACGGTGCTGGGTTGAGCCGTGTTAGTGCTTCAACTTCGCATTTGGAGAGCCCAATATGGCTGCGACGGTGAGAGTGTGCTCATGGACCGGTTTGGTGTGTGGCCTGATGCTGGTGAGTTTTGCAGGCGCGGAGCAGCCAACGAGCAGAATTGTCAGGCCCATTGACGAGACTGAGGTGGTGACGCTCCAGGGGAATGTGCATCCGCTGGCGCGTGGGGAATTTGATCGTGGCGCGGTGAGCGGCGAGATGCGACTGGAACAACTGGTGCTGGAGCTTGAGCCATCGTCAACACAGCAGGCGGAGTTGGATGCACTGGTCGAGGCGCAGCATGATTCGGCGTCTCCCCTCTATCGGAATTGGTTGACGCCAGAGCAATATGGGGCTCGATTCGGCGTAAGCACCGGCGATTTACAGAGAGTGATGAGCTGGCTTCAAGGGCATGGCTTCAAGGTCGACCAGATTCCGGTGAGCAATCGGCTGGTGATTTTCTCCGGCACAGCGCAGCAGGTGGAAGAGACGTTTCATCCGGCGATGCGCCTGTATGAGGTGGACGGTGTCGAGCACGTCGCAAACGCGCTGGATCCGCAGATTCCTGTAGCGCTGGCTGGAGTGGTGGGCGGGGTCGTGTCGCTGCATGACTTTCGGCGGCAGGGCCAGCGGACTATGCGGAGGGCGCTGGCAGTGGCATCGCCGGAGTACACGACGGGTGGGACGAACTACCTGTTTCCGGCGGACTGGGCTGCGATCTACGACCTGAATCCACTTTATGCGGCGGGGGTGACGGGCAAGGGCACGACGATAGCGATCGTGGGCCGCAGCAATATTGTGTTGTCAGATGTAGCGACGTTTCGCACGGCAGGCGGCCTGACTGCGAATCAACCATCGGTAGTGCTGGTGAGTTCGAATCCGGGCCTGGTAAGCGGCGATCAGGACGAGGCAACGCTGGATGTGGAGTGGAGCGGGGCAACTGCGCCGGGCGCGGCCGTGAACTTTGTGGTGGCTGCGTCGACGGCGACGACGGATGGAGTGGATCTTTCGGCGCAATACATCGTGAACCACGCCTCGGGGCAGGTGATGAGCACGAGCTACGGAAGCTGCGAGCAGGATATGGGCACGACGGAGTTGGCGTTCTACAACGCATTGTGGCAGCAGGCGGCAGCGGAGGGGATATCGGCGTTTGTGTCATCTGGGGATGCGGGTGCGGCGGGTTGCTATAGCGGTTCATCGACAACGGCGGCGGGCGCGGGCGTGAATGGGCTGTGTAGTTCGCAGTATGCAACATGCGTGGGCGGGACGGAGTTCAACGAGGGAACGAGCAACTCGAAGTACTGGTCGGCAACGAACAATGCAAGTAATGAGGCGTCTGCGCTGGGCTACATTCTGGAGAAAGTTTGGGATGAGAGCGGCGCGGCGGCAGGAGGGTCCGGATTGTGGGCATCAGGTGGCGGCGCGAGCACAGTGTACCCGCAACCGACGTGGCAGGAGGGCGTAAGCGGAACTGCGCCGGCGAACGGGATGCGCGCCGTTCCCGATGTCGCGATGAGCGCAGCGGCACATGACGGTTACATCATCGTTGAGAACGGGGCTTTCTACACGATTGCGGGGACGTCGGCATCTTCGCCATCGTTTGCGGGGTTGATGGATTTGCTGGTGCAGTCACGGGGGGGCAAGGGGCAGGGCAATGCTAACCCTGGGCTATACGCGCTGGCTGGAAGATCGGGAGGGCCGTTTCATGCGACGCCATCCGGGAACAACAGCGTTCCGGGTGTGACGGGATTCACGGCGAGCGGAGGGACATATAACCTCGCAACCGGACTGGGTTCGGTGGACGGGGCGATGCTGGTGAACGAGTGGGGCAGCCCGTTGACGACGACGAGCGTGGATTTTGCGTTGAGTGAGTCGGCGAGTTCGGGCTCGGTGCAGGCGGGCGGGAGCGGGAAGTTTACAGTGAGCGTGACGGAGAGCGGCAGCGGGAAGAGCGCTGTGGCGTTGACGGCGAAGAGCGGGTCGGGGGTGACGATTTCGATTTCGCCGGGGTCGATTGCGCCGGGAGCGACGGCGACGGTGAGTGTTTCGGTGGGCTCGACGGCGGCGGCGGGGACGCAGACCATTACGGTGACCGGGACAGATGGAACGGGGACCCAAAGTTTGAGCTACGCGCTGACGGTGAGCGCTCCACCGACGCTGACGCTGACTGCGGCGTCCAGCGGAGTGTCGGTAGCGCAGGGAGCAAGCGCGCCGGTCACCTTCACCATGGGCACAGGCGGATCGTTCACGGGGAACTTGAGCCTGAGCCTGAGTGGGCTGCCGAGCGGCGTGACGGCCAGTTGGTCGGCAAATCCGGTAAGCCCGGTGTCGGGATCGGCGAGCGCAACGCTGACGCTGGCGGCGGGTACTGCTACGGTTGTTGGAAATTCAACGGTCACAGTTACAGCGGCTGGCGATGGGCTGACGGCGACGAGCAAAGTGCAGTTGCAGGTGACGCAGGGGGCGAACTTCACTTTGACGGCATCTCCAACGGCGGCTGCGATGAAGTCGCAGGGTTCGACGACCGTGATGGTGACAGCGACGCCGATGGGCGGGGCGGCCGTTGCAAGCGGAGCGAGTGGGTCAAGCATCAGCGTGGCATCGGGGCTGCCGAAGGGAGTGACGGCGAGCTGGAACTCCGCGTCAGTGAACGCGGCGGGAGCGGCGGTGTGGACGCTTACGCTGACGGGTAGCTCGGCTGCTGCGGCTGGGACGACGACGCTGGGGCTGACGGCGAAGATCGCGCCGAAGAGTGGCTCGGCGGTGACGGCAAGCGCGAACCTGCCGCTTACCGTTTCGCTGACGCCGCCGACACTCTCACTGGCGACGGCATCGAGCACGGTGACTGTGGTGCAGGGCAAAGCGGTCACCGATGCGATCACATTGGCGGGGAATGGAACGTTCAGCGGGGCAGTGGTGCTGAGCGTGAGCGGATTGCCGAGCGGAGTGACGGCCTCGTGGAGCTCGAATGGAATCATGCTGACCAATGGAGGCGGGAGCTCGACGCTGACCCTGACAGCCGCATCTGCGGCGACGGTTAGTTCGACAGCAGTGACGGTGACTGCGACCGGAGACGGCGTGACGGCGACAAAAACCCTGACGGTGCTGGTGCAACAGGCGCCGGGACTGACGATGGGGCTAGGCGCGACGTCGCTGTCGATGACACACTCGGGCAGCAGCCAGATTACGGTGAGCGTTACGCCTGTGGGCGGACTTAAACTGACAGGCGTGAACCTTGCTGTGAGCGGGTTGCCGGCGGGAGTGACAGCGTCATTCGGGCAGGGAAGCCTGTCGAGTGCGGGCACGTTCAGCGCGGCCATGACGCTGAAAGGCAGTTCGTTGGCGAAGACAGGGAACTGGAGCGTGAGTGTATCGGCTTCGACGGGCAGTAACGGAAGCCCGAACACCGTAGCGGCATTCACGACGTCGCAGACCCTCACCCTGACGTTGAAGTGAACGGGGCGAGTTTGACGTAAACGAAGAAGGGAGCATGGGCTCTTCCCCTGGCCAGGGAGCCGGGGGATTTTTTAATGTGGAGAGGATATTTTTCAAAAAACTAATGATTCACCGGAGGGAGTTGTGACGCGTACTATGCAGAAAGAAATCTGGGAGGTGAAGGCAAAATGGCGATGGACCGAAGGGCAGTTTTGGTGGTTCTAATAGCGGGGCTGATGGGATGCAAGAGCGCACAGCCGACGGTAGCGGCGGCAAATGGCGGCGGCGATGGCGGGGCTGCGATGGCAGCTGAAGGGGGCGTGACCAAGGCCTCCTACGCGACTGGGACGAAGAAGGATTTCATCACTGATCCGACACTAAATGGGATGAACGCTGTGGAAGTAACGATTCCGGCGAACTGGCACTTCCAGGGTGTGCTCTACCAGGGTGGGAACTGCACGAGCCTGCCGTCGCCCGTTTTCAGGACGACGAGTCCGGATGGACTGAGCTTTGTGGAACGTCTTCCGCCGATGGGGTGGTTCTGGGGGCAGGGTCCGTTTATCCAGTTCATGCCGAAGAGCGACTGCCTTCCATTGAAGGGCCCAATGACTGCGCAGGAGTTTGTGAAGTATCTTGCGGCTACGATGAAATTGGACTATGTGGCGGATGAACCGATGCCGGCTGGCGTCATCGAAAAGGCGCAGAAGACGCTGGCGGATGCTGAGGCAGTGTACGCGCCAAGCTATGCTGCGCGCCACCAGACGCCGCCGAAGTCGACAGTGGAGCTGGCGCGGGCGGTGGTGAGTACGAAGAACGGAACTTTCACGATGAAGGGCCGACTGACGGTGGCAGTGAACTGCACGGAGAGTTATTACGCAGGGATGAAGTCGATATTGCGGGGGATGGCGGATCGGCCGCCTTCGACAGTGGATAAATGTACGGCGGATGTGAACTACGCCGCTGCGCCGGAGGGCCAGTATGCAGCGTTGGTGAAGAACTGGGACACGAATCAGATGGGCGCGAAAGGTCTGGATGCATGGCAGCAGGCGTGGATGCAAAGAGCCCAGCAGCAATCGCAACAGATGATGAACAATATGATTCAGCAGTCGAATGCGCAGATGGCTGCGCAGCATCAGCAGTTCGAACACGACCAGGCGGTTCGGCAGCAGATGCACGAGCAGTTTATGCAGACCATGCAGCGTGGGACGGATATGTCGATGGCGCGTACGCAAGCAAATATGAATGCGCGGAGCACATCGACGTCGGACTGGGTGGACTACGCGCTGGACCGGCAGACGGTGCGGGACCCGAGCACTGGGCAGGTGAGCAAGGTTTCAAGCTCATACACGCACACATGGGTCGACGAGACTGGGAAGACTTCATTTCAGACCAACGACGTGAATGCGAACCCCAATGGCGTGCTGCCGGGAAACTGGACGCAGCAGACCAAGACGCACGGGGACGGGAGTTCATACTAACGAGGGGTCGCGTGTGTTTTGAATGGGGCTGGCTGAAGCTGGACTTTGCGGCGGTCGGCCCTGTTCAGGCCTGGCACAGCACGGCAGCCCAGTTGCGGATGGACTCGGGCTGGAGGGGCTGGCCGCCTGATTCGGCAGAGGCGAGCTGAAGCGCGAAATTGCCGATGGTGGTGCTCTCCGGATGGCCGATGGAGACAGGCAGGCCGGTGCGGTGCTCGGTTAGGGCGACGAGGAGCTTGTTGCGGCTTGCACCGCCTAGAATGTGAATGCGCTGAAGTTTGCGGCCGAGCATCTGCTCGAGGCTTGTGAGGGCCGAGGCGTAGCGGGCGGCAAGGCTCTCAAAGATGAGGCGCGCGAAGCGAGGTTCGTTGCCGGGAATGTCGGCAATGGGTGAGCCGCCGAGGCGCTCAAGTTCATCATTGATGCGCTGGGGCATACCTGAGTCGAGCATGAGCGGGGGCGCGTCCATGTCGAGCAGGCAAAGGGGCGGGGGCTGGTCGGTGGCGTCGCGGATGAGATCCTCGATGAACCATGGACGGCCTTCTGCTGCCCAGCCGTCCAAGCACTGCTTGAGAACCCACATGCTGTTGACGAGCGAGTGGAAGAGCAGATCGCCGGTTGCTGCTCCGAGGTTGGTGTAGGAGGCGTCGAAGGCGGCCTGCGTTGTGACGGGGACCGGAGTGAGTGTGCCGACCAGAGACCAGGTTCCGGAGCTGATGTAGAGCGTGGATTCGAGGCTGTTGGGGATGCCAGCGATGGCGGAAGCGGTGTCGTGGCATGCGGGGGCGATGAGTTGGGTTTCGCGGAAGGCGTCGAGCGCGGCGAGTGGGCCTTGAAGACGACCGATTATCGAGCCGGAGTGCACGATGGGCGGGGCGGATTCGATTGGGATTTGGAGGAGCTTGAAGAGGTCGCGATCCCAGTCGCGGGTTTTGAGATTGACGAGGCCGGTGTGGGTGGCGTGGGTGTATTCGGAGACTGGCCGCGCGCCGAGATGGTGGAGGATGAACTCGGGCATCAAGAGCCAGGGGGCTTGGGGATTGATGCCAGTGGCGGGGTCGGCGAGGAGTTGGCAGAGGGTGTTGATGCGATGGGGCAGGACGCCGGTCCGGGCAAAGAGTTCGAGTGGGGGGATGAGGGCGTCGACGTCGGATTTGGTGGCGACGGTGCGCTCGTCGCGATAGCAGAATGGCTCGGTAAGGGCGGACCCTTTGGGGCTCAGGCGGACGTAGTCGACACCCCAGGAGTCGACGGCGATTGAGGCGATGCCTTCAGCGGCGGCGTGGGCGGCTTTGCGAAGGCCCTCGTCGAGGCCGGCGAGGATGGCAGCGAGAGGCCAGCGCAGGGTTGATCCGCGATGGACGGGGCCATTGGGGATACGGTGGATGACTTCAATGACAGGTTTGCCGGCGATCCAGCGAAGGAGCGAGACGCGGCAGCTTTCCGCGCCGAGATCGATGGCGATGCGTGCTTGTTCGGGCATGGGGTGGGTTAGGCTCCAGTAGTGTTGTCGAGGTCTGTCAGTTCCTCAGATTGCTCACAGGAGTGATGAACTTGTTCGGGAACAGATCTTCAGGTTCAACAGGTCGCCAAGACGAAGGTTTCCCTTCTAAATCTTCCAACGCATAAACCTCGCCCGAACGCCCTTCCCTAAACCACCGTTCATCTCTCGGGTGCTCGCGCTTAATCGCTACGGGGATCTCTTCCACCCAGCCTTCCTCAAGTGCGATTGAAAGTTTGCGATGGAACTCCGTGTATGCGTGGATCGACTCGAAGATACGAGGGTCATAAAGCTCCGTGAAGATCGACATGTCAACTCCAATGATCCTTTCAGCGCAAAAACGCGTCGGCGAGTCCACCGTCGACGGGGAAGAGATGGCCGGAGGTGCAGCGTGAGCGTGGTCCGGCGAGGAAGAGGATGGCTTCGGCACAGTCCTTCGGGTCGATGGGCTGACGGGTGAGGGTGCGCTCGGCGTAGAAGGCGGCGAGCAGATTGCGGAGGTCGTCGTCGGTCATGGAATCTTTAAACGCGATTTTGTATTTGGTAAGCGAGGCACGGACGCGATCGCGGGGGAACATGGTGGAGCCCTTGACGACGGTGGCGGGACTGATGCCGTTGAC
>PMXB01000169.1 GCA_003165935.1 Acidobacteriaceae bacterium
CCCGGCAACGCTTCTTGTCTGCTTCATGAACCGCCGGATGCCGAACGGCCCGTCCGGTGGTGTGGGAGGACGGCGGGAGTGATCCCGCCTCCTACCCGATTGGGAGAGAATTCTTATTGCCTGGCAGCCTGTGGTGAAATTCCAGGGTCCTGAAAATAGATCCCTCAGGGGCTAAAGCCCCATTGATTGCTGAGACTTTACGGCACGACTGAAGTCGNNACCACAAGCTGTAATGTACGGGAGAAACTTCTTAGCCGGGGGGCCAGGTCATGTGGCGGCCACCGAGAAGATGAAGGTGGAGGTGATCGACGGTCTGTCCTCCGTCTTCGCCGGAGTTGATGACGACGCGATAGCCTTTGGCGAGGCCCTTGTCGTGGGCAATCAGGGCCGCAGTGAGGAGAAGATGACCGAGGAGGTCTCGGTCCTCTGCGCTCGTGTCGTCGAGCGAGGCAAAGTGCTCGCGGGGGATGATGAGGATATGGACGGGAGCCTGCGGGTGAATGTCGGAGAATGCGTAGCAGAGCGAATCCTGGTAGACGGGTGTGGAGGGGATGGAACCTTCGGCAATTTTGCAGAAGAGGCAGGACATGAGATGACCTCGCAGGCGAGACCAGTGTACAACTGCGCGGTTGAGTGGGGGATGCGCTCCGGGCTATTGTTGGAGGAGTTTGGGAGTAAGCAAAATCGCGAGGACTTCGGGAGGTTTGGGCGATGAAGGCAGCTGTCGTGAGCAGGTATGATGCGCCGCCGCGCTATGCAGATTTCGGTGAACCTGTCGCTGGCGATGTTGAGGTTCTGGTGGATGTGAGTGCGGCGGGATTCCACCGCATCGTGAAGGCGCTGGCGAGCGGAAGCCACTATGGAAGCACGGGCGTGCTGCCCATGATTCCTGGAGTGGATGGAGTGGGTAGGCTGGGAGATGGGACACGGGTTTACTTCGGAAGGGTAAGAGATACGTTCGGCACGATGGCGGAGCGATGCGTGACGACGCGAAGCATGTGCATGGAATTGCCCGACAATCTGGACGACGTGACGGTTGCCGCAATGATGAATCCGGGAATGAGCTCGTGGGCAGCATTGAGAGAGCGAGTAGATTTCAAGGCTGGAGAGAGCGTACTGATTTTGGGCGCGACGGGGATTGCCGGGCAGCTTGCGGTGCAGATTGCAAAGCGCATGGGAGCGCGAAGGGTGGCGGCGGCGGGAAGGAACGAGGCGGCGCTGAAGGAACTCGAGCAGTTGGGCGCGGATGTGGTGATTCCGTTGGGAGAGGAACGCGGGACTGTAGTGAATATGCTGCGCGAGGAGATCAAGGAGCAAAAGACAGATGTGGTTCTTGACTATGTGTGGAGTTCGCCGGCGGAGATGGTGCTTGAGGCGATCGGAGAAAGGGGTTTGAGCCATGCTGCACGGCGGATTCGTTATGTGCAGATCGGCAACAGCGCGGGACCGACGATCACCCTGCCGGCAGCGACTCTGCGAAGTACGGGGCTGGAACTGGTGGGGAGCGGGTTTGGCAGCGTATCGATGGAGAGGATATTCGCCTCGCTTGCGGAATTTATGAAAGAGGCGGCGCGGGAGCCGTTTGAGTTCAACGCGAAGAGCGTTCCATTGAGCGAGGTGGAGAGCGTGTGGAATGCGCCGGACGGGGGCGAACGGTTGGTATTCAGACCGTGAGATTTGGTTGACCGAGGCGCTGGTAGGATGCAGCTATGAGCGCGCCGGAACATCCCCCCCTCTGGAAGACGCTGCTGGCGTTTGGATTCATCTACTTCGTTTGGGGATCGACGTACTTCGCGATTCGCGTGGGGGTGCACGAGGTTCCGCCGCTGATGTTTGCGGCGATGCGATTCTTTCTGGCGGGCGGGGCGCTGTACGGATGGACGATGATGCGGAGGGAGAAGGCGCCGAGCAGGCGGCAGTGGGTTTCAGCGTGCCTGTTGGCGTTTCTCATTTTTGTGGGCGACTATGGGCTGCTTTTCTGGGCGGAGATTCGCGTGCCGTCGGGAATTGCCGCAGTGATGATGGCGACGATTCCGGTATTCATCGCGCTGGGCGAGATTGTTTTCCTGGGGACGCAGAAGCTGACGTGGCGGCTGGCGGTTGCGCTGGTGGTGGGGATTGGGGGCGTTGCTGTGCTGACGCTTCGTTCACTGAACTTGAGTGGAGTGCCGGTGGAGCCGCTGGGGGCATTTGCGCTGATCGTGGCAGCGATGAACTGGGGAATCGCGACCATACTGACGAGGAAGCTGGAGCTGCCGGCGTCGAAGGTGGTGAGCTCAGCAGCACAGATGCTGGCTGGGGGCATCATGCTGTTTGCGTTTTCGGCGATGTTTGGGGAGTTTGGCAGGTTCGATGTTCGGAGCGTTTCAAGCGGCGCGTGGTGGGCGCTGGCTTACCTGGTGGTGGTGGGGTCGATCATTGGATTCACCGCGTATGTGTGGCTGCTGCATCATGAGTCGCCCACGAAGGTGGGGACATATGCGTATGTAAACCCGGTGGTCGCAGTGGTGGTGGGGTATTTTCTGGGCGGCGAAGAGCTGGGGATGCGGACGGTGGTGGGGACGGCGCTGGTGATTGTGAGCGTGGTGATGATAGCGACGGCGCGGAAGAGAGTAGTGACGCAGGTGGCGAAGTAGATTTGTCATCCCGGCCTTCCGCGGTGAGGCTGCGAAAGGATGGGTACCCGGCTTCATCCCACCCATTCGCAGGCCGCAGCGGACGAATGGATGGGACACCGGAGAGTTTAGACGGAACGCGAGCGATCTACTTCATGAGGATGATGGAGAGTACCTGGCCGTCGGCTTCCTTGTCGGGGGCTTCAGCATAGTCGATCTTTGCTTTCATGCCTTCGATGTTGTTGCAGGGATCGATGCTTCCGGTGGGAGTGTAGCCAAGGGCGGCGACTTCGATTTTGTAGTAGTTGTTGTGGAAGAGCGTGACGGTCCTGGTGGCATCGACGAGCTGCAACTCGAGGATGGACGGGTAACCGCATTGCACCTGGTGGATGATGCCCTGGATGGTGTGGTGCGGGGCGCCGGCGAGGGCGTTAGGATGCGCCGGCAGGTGAGGGACGTCAACGACAGCGTCTGATTGCGATGGCTCAGAGTTGGCGACGCCGTCGCGGGCGACGATGGCCTGAGGCTTGGAGGCAGTGGACTGGTTGCCATCGGCGTCCGCGGGAAGGACGATCATCTGTCGTGAGTTCTGCGGGGCATCGACTGCACCCTGGACAGTGACGACCCCCGCGGCCTCCTGGCCTTTGCGCGCGTCAACGATCTGCTGAATCTGGGTGAGACGGCCCTGGATCATCTGCTGCTGCGAAGAGGATTTGGAGACTTTGAGGGCGGCGCGCAAGACATTGACGGCATCCTCGTACTTGGCTTGCTCCGTGAGGATGTTTACGGCGTTCATGCGATAGGCGAGTTGGGTAGGGTCGAGCTGAATGGCCTGGAGGTTGAGGCGATGGGCTTCGTCGAGGTCTTTGTGCTGCGTGGAGAGAATGTGGGCCAGCATGTCATAGCTGGGGGCGAAACGAGGATTCAGGCGAATGGCGGAGCGCAGGCTCTTTTCGATGGAGTCGGGATCGGCGTCGCCGAGGTTTTGCAGAGAAAGTTGGGCGAAGTAGTAGTAGGCGAGATAGTTGTCGGAGCCGAGGTTGACTGCCTCGGCGAACCACTTGCGAGCTGTGACGCGGTCGTTTGCGCGCAGGGCGAGAGTGCCGAGAACCTCGCGGGCCTCGGTATTCTTTGGATCCGATGCGAGGACTGATTCGGCGAGGGCCTGGGCTTCGGTGGTGCGGCGAACGCCGGCGAGGAAGCCGGCGCGGGCTGCATTGGCTTGAGATTCCGTGAGGATCTGGGAGGTGAAGGCGGAGTCGTCGATGCGCGCAACCGAGCTGTTCATGACGAACTCCATGTACTGGCTTCTTCCGATGTAGGCGGAGAGCTGGTTTTGCAGGACTTTGAGGTCGCCAAAGGCTTTCTGGCCGGCTACGACGGGATCCTCATGGTTTCGGCAGAGCTGGAGATAGGTTTGCAGGCGGTTGGTGCCGTTCTGGCGGTCAGTGACCTCGAGGAAGTGTGTGAGAGCCCATGATTCGGCGTAAAGGACGCTTCCCTTCTGCTCTTCGTGGTAGTAGGGCGAGTTGTAGTCGACCCGAAATAGGACGTCGAGGGGAATGAGGCTGTTGTTGCGGAGGAAGAGGATGTGATTGACGGAGGCAATACCGAGATGGACATCCTTGGAGTTGATCTCGGTGTTTTCAAAGAATTCGGCGAGGCCTTCGTTGATCCAGATGGGAATCCACGCCAGGTCGCTGCGGAACTGGAGATGGGTGTACTCGTGGTAAATGATGGCGTAAGGGTGCTCTTCGCTTTCGGCGTCGAGATTTAGAAGGATGTAGTTTTTGTCGGGGGTGCGGAGAAAGAGGCCGCCGAGCTTCATCTGGCCGCGCCCAAGGTAGGCCTCAGGCTCGAGAGCCTGAAAAGTCTTTTTGTCGGCGGCGGCAAGGATGACGATGGGCTCGGGTGGATCTACGTTGAAGCCGGGGAACATGGTTTGGAAGACCCAGCGCATGCGCTCGAACTGATCGAGTATGTGGCGGCCCTGCTTCTCATAGGAATTGGTAATGACGACGAAGTGAGGGCTTGTGACGCGAATCCACTGTTCGGACGCGGACAGGCCGCGAGCCGACACAATAGCGAGAGAAATGCAAACCACGAGAGAACGCAGGCGCATCGGAGTGTGGCCATTCTAGCAACAAACGGCGAGGCCGATTCTGATGGGGTGGCGCTGCTCCTAGCTGGTGTGGTCGAGGACGATCTTCCAGCCATTGGGGCCGAGGTGCCAGACGAGGGAGAAGATGCCGTCGTCCTTTTTCGCTTCGCCGTGGGCGGTGCGGTCGAGGTGGTAGTTGCCGGTGACGACGGCGTACTCGGACGGGCCGCAGGAGTTGGGGAGAAAACGGACGTCGATGTTGGAGAAGGTGAGATGGCCCATTTGTTCCTGATTTGAGTATCCCTGGCGATAGCGCTGGAGGATGGTTTCGTAGCCCTTGCGGACGGTGGTGCCGACGAAGGTTGTGTCGGGGGAGTTTTCATAGGTCTGCATGAAGGCGGGGATGTCACCGCGGTTCCAGGCTTCGGACTGAGCGAGGAGTGCGCCCTGAAGCTCGGAGGACCGTGCGGGGATGGAAGGCGCGATGGGGCGGGCAGGCGGGGTTTGGGCGGCGAGTGAGGCGGCAAGCAGCGAGGCGGCGAAGACGAGAAGAAGGATGAGGCGTTTCATGGGGACCTCCGGGGCTGGCCTTCGTTGGTACCGGCCTTGATCTGGAACCAGCTTACAATTACGGCATGACGGCTGCTGCCGGGACTTCCCTTCCCTCGCCATTGGGGGCCTCACCTTTGAAAGTGGTGCACACGGTGTGTTCGCACGACTGCCCGGACTCTTGCGGCGTGCTGGTGACTGTGGACGCGGAGGGCCGGGCGGTGAAGGTGCAGGGGGACCCGGAACATCCGGTGACGCAGGGGTTTCTGTGCGGCAAGGTGGCGAAGTATCTGGACCGGGTGTATGCGCCGGATAGGTTGCTGTATCCGCTGAGGCGCAAATCGGGAGTGGCCAAGGGGCCGCTGAAGCGCGGCGAAGAACAGAAGGCGTTTGAGCGGGTGGGTTGGGACCAGGCGCTGGACGCGATTGCCGCGCGGCTGAAGGCTGTGGCGGAGGAGTTTGGGCCGGAGTCGATTTTGCCTTACAGCTATGCGGGGACGATCGGGCAGCTTGGATTTGGGTCGATGGACCGGCGGTTCTTTCACCGGCTGGGGGCGTGCCAGTTGGACCGAACGATTTGCAGCGAGGCGGGCGGAGAGGCCTGGAAGCTGGTTTATGGGAAGAAGCTGGGAACGCCGCCAGAGGACTACCGCCTGGCGAAGCTGGTGTTGGCGTGGGGCGCGAACATCCATGGGAACAACGTGCACCTGTGGCCGATGATTGAGCAGGCGCGGCGGGCGGGCGGGCGGCTGATTGTGATCGACCCTTACAGGACGAGGACAGCGGCGCTGGCGGACTGGCACATTGCAATCAGGCCGGGGACAGATGGGGCGCTGGCGCTGGGGATGATGCAGGTGATCTTGAACGAGGGGCTGGAGGATCGGGCATTCATTGCGGAACGGACGCATGGGTTTGAGGGACTGGCGGAGCGGGTGAAGGAGTACACGCCGGAGCGGGTGGCCGCGTGNNACGGCGCTGCGGGTGAACTACGGAGTGCAGCGGACGGAGTATGGCGGCGAGGCAGTGCGGACGATTGCCATGCTGCCGGCGCTGACGGGAGCGTGGAAGCATCGCGGCGGGGGCGGTGGGCTGTCGACGTCGGGGGGATTTCAATGGGACGAGGATGCCCTGCGGAGGCCGGATTTGGCGTTGGCGTCGCCGCTGGGGAGGCTGGCGCGGACGGTGAATATGTGTGAGCTGGGGGAAGCGCTGGAAGAACGGGGGTTTGGGG
>PMXB01000066.1 GCA_003165935.1 Acidobacteriaceae bacterium
CTGGCGTACATCGCCACAGGCGCATCGGTGGCGGGAGGAGCACTGTATTACGCCAACATTCTGGCCGGGCCATTGCTCCACTGGATGGGCCCAACTCTCCAGGCGCTCGCGGTTCTTGCGCTTGTCTGCGGAGTGGCCGGNNGGGTTTGAGAGCGCGACCACGCTGGGCAATGAAGCGCGCGAACCGCTGCGGACCATTCCCCGCGCTGTGCTGCAATGCGCCATCCTCGCCGGAGCCTTCTTCATGCTCTGCTCCTACTCTGAGGTGCTGGGCTTCAGGGGCGAAGCCTCAAAGCTCAGCGATTCCACCAGTCCACTGCACCTGCTGGCCACCAAAGCCGGTATCTCGCCCCTGGGTGTGGCCATTGACTTCGGAGCCGCGGTAAGTATGTTTGCCTGCGTGCTGGCGTGTACCACCGCGGCTGCGCGGGTGATCATGAAGATGGCCCACGGCGGCCTGCTGCCAAGGGCGTTGGAACGCACGACAGAGAAGCACGGAACCCCTGGAGTTGCCGTTGCGGTATCTGCTGGGCTGATGTTTGCGGCCACCGGGGTCATGGGGTTGCGCGGCGTGCAGGGCTCAGACATGTACGACCTGCTTGGCTCACTATCGGTCTTTGGATTCCTCACCGCCTACGCGCTGGTGGCGCTGGCTCTGCCTTTTGCGCGCCGCGCGCTCGGCCAGCACTCTCACCTGGTTGCCGCGGTCAGCGCGCTCACCGTGGTCGTAATGATCCTCATCGTGATATTCGATCTGCAATCGGCAAGCGATGCAAACCACGCGCGCATTCCATGGATTTATCTCGGCTATCTGGCGGCAGGTTTGGTTTGGTCCCGCATAAGCAGAATGAACACAAGCCGCGCCTAGCCGGCGACGCCACCGGGCAACGCGCAAGCAGGCCAGCTTCATCCACCATCCAGAATTCATTCCGAAGCGGTGAGCCAGCCCCGAAAGCCACTGAAAACCAAATAGTTTGAGCCATCAAAGTAATCGGCTGTTTTTGCACACGATATCAACAAACACCCAGAACATCGGCATAAAAACGGTATAAGAATTCGACAGATTTGCGATTGAAAACGGTAGACCTGCCGGTATCCTGTATGCAATCCGCAGAGCACCATAGACCAAACTCAACAGACGGGCCAAGCTCGTAAAGTTTCTTCACTTCTTTCTTTTTGGGTTCATACCCTAAACGATTCATCACCTTTATTGCTCCCACGGTCTCCGGCTTCTTGCGGAGAGCGGTGGGGAATTCCCTATTTCGAGGCCAACTCCACGTGAGGTATTCCATGAAAAAACTGTCGCTTCCCATCTTCCGGCTGCTGGTTGTTCTGGCGCCAATAGCAGTCATCGCGTTCTGTTGTGTGCCGATGTTTGCGCAGCAGACATTGGGCGGGTTAACGGGAGTCGTAACGGATACTTCCGGGGCATTGATTCCCGACGTGACTGTAACGGTGGTGGACGAGAACACCGCGCTCACCCGCACCGCGAAAACCAACGGATCGGGCGTCTATTCGCTGGTGAACCTGCCCATCGGCACCTACACGGTCACCTACTCCGCAGCCGGATTCGAAGTGCAGAAGTCGGAACATATCGCCGTCCAGGCCAACCGTACCGGCACGGTGAATGCGTCGCTCAAGGTGGGCAAGACAACCGACACAGTGGAAGTGGAAGCCTCGCCACTGATGAACGCAACGGATACGACGAATGGTTACGTCATGGACAAGGCTGAAATTGAGGACGTGCCTCTGTCGACGGGGAGCTTTACCGGTTTGGCAACTCAGTCGGCCGGTGTCAACGCCGAACTCTCAAGCGGAACGGGCGCGCAAAGCGGCCTGGGTAATGAACCCATCTGGGCCAACGGCCAGCGCGATACCTCAAATTCCTTCCTGCTCAACGGCGTTGACGCCAGCAACCTGTTTAATGGCAAGAGCACCAGCCAGGTCTCCTCGGCGCGCGTCATCAACTCCACCGGCGCGCAGACCACCCCTGGCGGTGGTGGCGGCGTCATCAGTTCCGTCGCTTCCATCTATCTCACCATCGGCAACGCCATCCCCACCCCCGCGCCGGAGACCATCTCCGAAGTGCGTGTGAATGCCTCAATGTACGACGCGCAGCAGGGTTCCACTTCCGGCGCGCACATCGACCTCAGCACCGCCTCGGGCACCAACACATGGCACGCCAATGCCTACGTCCACCGCGGCACCAACTGGCTCAATGCGGCGCCCTTCTTCTTCAATCAGGATCCAGACGTTCCCGCCAATGCCAAGGTTCCGCAGTTGCATCGCACCATTCTGGGCGGCACGGTTGGCGGCCCAATCATCAAGGACAAGCTCTTCGCCTTTCTCGCCTACCAGCACCTGCACGTCTCCGATCAGGAGATCGGCGACTCCTTCCTCGACGTTCCCGTTGGACTTACCGACGACCGGTCCGCCAATGGCCTGGCGACAGTCAGCAACAACTCATTCGGCTCTGACACCTATCTGAACAATCCCGTCACGAGCGCGCAGATCGATCCGCTGGCGCTCATCCTCTTCAACTCTCCCGCGCTTCCCGGCGAGCCCGGCAAGTGGCTCATCCCCAACGACAATCTGCAAGGCGTCGCCCCCAGCATCTCCCATCTTGACAATGCCCTTATCCCCGGCACAGGCCGATTCAAAGCCGACCTCGCTGTAGCCGACCTGGATTACAACGCAACCGCGAAAGACACTCTTTCTGCCAAATACTTCTACCAGCACGACCCAACGCTCGCGCCTTTCGGATACTCCAGCGTGCCCGGCTTTACTGAGCACCTTGACTCCGGCGCGCAGGTCGTCTCTCTTACCAACACATTCATCGTCAAATCCAACCTCAGCACCACGGAGACATTCGGCATTCTGCGCGAGAAAAACTGGGGCGATAACGAGCAGGCCTTCGGTCCCGGTTCCATCCCCGGCGGTTCCTACGGCACTGGCTCGATTAATACTTTTGGGTCGAATTACTTCCCCGGCGTCTCCATCTACAACGTCCTTGGCGAGAATCAGCCCTCCGGCGTAAGCAACGTCTACCTCAACATCGGCCCCAACGCCGAAGGGCAATCGGCAAACACCGGAGCATTCCAAAACCGTCTTGCACCTTCGGGCAACGCCATCTTGACTGTCGGCAAACACACCGTCGGCTTCGGCGCGAGCTACACCTACACGCAGTTGAACACCATCGACAAACGTACTGGAACGGGGACCGTTGCCACCGATGACTTCAGCCAGTTTGTGCAGGGCTATGTAACTCCCGGAAGCTCCGCCACCGGCTTCTACGTCAGCTCCTTCCTCCAGGGCGACGCCAACCGCTACTACCGTTCAAACCAACTGGGCATGTATCTCCAGGACAAGTGGCAAGTAACGCCGACGTTGTCAGTCAATGTGGGCGTTCGCTATGACTGGGATGGCGGACTGACAGAAAAATATGGCCGCATCTTCAACTTTGATCCCAAGGTCTATAGCTACAACGTTGCCTCCGACAGCATCGATAACCCGGGCTTGATCATCGCGGGCAACAACGCCAACGGCACCCACGGTGTCAGCAATACAACGCTGACCGGACGTCAGTGGGGCATTGCTCCCCGCGCGGGCGCGGCGTGGCAGCCCGGCTTCGGACACGGCAAGCTNNATCGGCACCGTCACCGGCGGCCCCTTCGGTGTCAACCAGCAGCTTCCTTTTGTCAACGTCTCACAATGCCCCGGTGCAACCCTGAACTACTATCAGGGCTACATTCCCACCTGCGGCGGCGGCGGCGCTGGCGCTCTGGATGCGGGCGCCGCGCAGGAAGCCATGGGAAACCTCGAGGCCCCCTGGGGAACCTCGCTGCTTCCCCCACCGACAAACCCCAAGGCCACCGATCTTGCTAACTACCTGCCCAACGCCGCTGCAATCTTGAGCGGCGGCCAGCCCATCTCGCTTGGTGTCTACGACCGCGCCAACAAGCTGCCCTACACCATGAACTACACCTTTGACATCCAGTGGCAGCCGCGCGCTGACCTGGCAATCGAAATTGGCTACGTGGGCAACCTTGGACGCCACCAGGTCATCCCCGTGCCATTCAACCAGGCCCAAATCGCCAGCCCCACCAGCCCAACCCTGGCCGGCGGGCCAAACATCCAGAGCTACAGCTACGGATACAACGTCGGCGGCGCGACCTTGCCCGATGGTACCGGCTATCTGGCCAACTACGAGGGCGGCAACGTAGACCTGCGCGTTCCCTACATTGGCTACGCCGCTGAGTCCATCAAGTATGTGGCTGCCGGCGTCGACGCTTACAACGCACTGCAAGCACACGTTGAAAAGAAGATGAGCCACGACATCCAGGTGGGTGCTTCGTACACATACTCCCATGCACTCGACGAACAGAGTGGCCTGGGCCTCTTCTACAACGGCAACAACCCCCTCAACCTGCGCGGCAGCTACGGCTCATCGGACTACGACCGTACCCACGTCATCGACTTCACCTACGTATTCAAGATCCCAACCTTTGCAAAACAGAACTCGGTTGCTGACAAAATAATCGGCGGATGGTCGCTCGTCGGACTGACCGTGTTGCAGAGCGGACAACCCTACAGCGTCATCGACTTCTCTGGCGCGATCGGCAGCATCTACTACTCAACCGCCGACGGCATCACCAACCCGATCGTTCCGCTCGCCAAGGGATGCACCGCAAAGAGCGCGCTGACGCACGCTTCTGGTGCATGGACTCCTTCGGGAGGGCAGCCAGCGCTGAATGCCGCATGCTTCACGCTGCCGCTGCTGGATGCTGGCGGCCTCAACGGCGCCATCCCAACCTCGGATCCCTATGAAACCGGTTTCACCACCGGCCAGCGCAATATCTTCCGCCAGTCTTTCCAGAAACGTGCCGACGCCTCGCTGGTCAAGGAGTTGTCGTTCAAGGAGAAGTACAACTTCAAGTACACGTTTGACGTTTACAACCTGACAAACACTGCCAGCTTCGACGTTCCAGGAAACGAAGTCTCGCAAAACCAGAACTACAATGCCTTCCCCGGTGCGTTGCCGACTGGCGTTTCGCCCCTACCTACAGGTTGCGGCACAAACAGCGTTAATTCCCCGGGTCCTGGCGGGCTCTACTCCTGCCCCAGCGGCCTGGGTATCGTGCAGCACACCATCGGCGCACCGCGTCAGATTCAAATGTCGCTGGGATTCCAGTTCTAGAAGCAGTACGCAGTTGTCAGTTCATAGGTCACAGTTGCTAACCCGCATCAATACATGAGGGGCATCCGCCACGCGGATGCCCCTCATGTAATTGCACCAAAGAGCGAGCCTTCTGTTCCCTGTTCCCTGTTCCCTGTTCCCTGCCTTTCACTCTTCCCCAATGTCCTCGTTCCACACCTCAGGATGCTTCGCAATGAAAGCCTCAAGCAACTCGCGGCATTCTGTGCTGTCGAGATCGATCACCTCGACGCCATGTTCGCGCAGCCAGTCCAGTCCACCGGCGAACGTCCGGCTCTCTCCCACTATTAATGTTCCAATGCGAAACTGCCGGACCAGGCCACTGCAATACCAGCAGGGCGCAAGCGTAGTCACCATCACCAGGTCGCGATAGCTGCGNNCGTGAAAAGCGCCGCACCAATGGGGATGCCTCCCTCATCAAAGCCAAGCCGAGCCTCTTCGAGAGCTACTGCCAGCATCTGTTCATGGAGAGTGATATTCGAGGAAGATTGCAGGCTTGAATATGCCACGAGAGTCCTTTTTGATTCTCTATAAAAGGATACGCCCGCAATCAGGACGCTTTCCCAGAAACGGTCGCTCCGCCCTGCGCTTCAAATTCAAGTTGCTTGCGGATGTTGGAGCGTGCAGCGCCCGGCTGCTGAGGCGGCAGCAGTGCGAGAGCCTCCTTCGCAACCTGGCGCGCCTGCTCCAGCTGCCCCGCCGCATTCAATGCCTGCGCCAGCGTGAGCAGCACGGCTGGCCTTTGCCGGTGGCTCTCGTCGACCGCGCGCTCGGCACACGCCACCGCAAAGCGCGGATCGCGCAAAGATGCCGGCTGCACCGTGGTAAAAGCAGTGGCCGCCGACTCGAGCACCATGGCGGACGCGTCCTTGCTTTGCGCCATCTCCTTAAACGCCGCAAGACCAGCCCGCGCAAGAGGCTCAGTGTCCTGTCCCTGATTGAGTGTCGACTCGTCCGTCGCCAGCCTCACCTGCGCGCTGGCCCGAACGAATCTCCAGTTCTCGTTCGTGGGATCCTGGCGAAGCATTTTGTCCATGATCGCAACTACCTCGCGCAGCGTGTCGCAGGCTTGCGAGAGAATGCGGCCCCGTTCATTTTTCGAGTCGTTCCCCGGCGCGGCAAGCGCAGGGTCGGCAGCGGTCTCAAGTGCAACAGCCTCGTCGTCCAGAATCACTTCAAGATCGGCGAGCGCACGCAGATCCTGCGGGTCAACGGCCACCATCTTGCGGTGGAATTCAACAACCTGGGCAAACAAGGGCATTGCCTCGGCGTATTGCCCCATCAGCACATGGGCATTGGCCTTCTTGCGCTGAATCATCGTGCGCATCCGCATCGTTTGGTAGCTGTTCTTGTCGTCCTTCGGCAATGCATCGGCCTTCTCGATGGCGATCTGGTAATCCTTGAGCGCCTGCCCTGGGTCAGCCTCCATCTCCTCGCTGCCGATTTTCATCTGGGTCAGCGCGAGGCCGCGGCGGGCGCGCAGAAAGTTGGGATCGATGCTGAGGGCGCGATCGTCCAGCTCGATCGTCTTGCGGTAGGCGCGGAGACCCTCGGCGGTGTTGGACAGGCTCGCGGTTCCGGTCTGGCCCCACTCGTCGCCCAGCGTGCCGTAAGCCGCCGCCACCTCGCAGATGAGAGCGGGAGTCGCATCACGAGTCTCAATGAGCCGATCGTAGTCCCGTGTTGCAGCCTGCATCGCCGTAATCGCCTCCTGCGTGCGGGCCGTGCCAAACAGAATCTCGCTCTCAGCATCCTCGGCAGTCGCGAGCGCGCGCAGCGCATCTCGGTCCCGCGGATTTTCATCAACGAGTGACCGTGCAAGATCGATGGCCTTTTGGTCGCTCGCCAGGCCGCCCGCTGGGTCGCCAAGATTCTGATCGTAGGGATTCCCTTGAATGTTGGCGAGGCGCGTATACGCGTCTGCAAGATCGATCTGCGTCAATCGATCGCCCTGCGCGTCTGCCGCCATGCGGTCAAGATGCTCAAGCACGCGCGTCACTAGAAGCTTCTGCACACCGGTTGAGCCGGGTAGTTGTTTGATTGCTTCGTCAAGCTCC
This sequence comes from Acidobacteriaceae bacterium, assembly GCA_003165935.1. Classification (GTDB taxonomy): domain Bacteria; phylum Acidobacteriota; class Terriglobia; order Terriglobales; family Acidobacteriaceae; genus Telmatobacter. The sequence goes on from PMXB01000066.1 coordinate 7,273, forward strand.
GACAGAAGACTTTTGCTGAGCTGGCGCAGATCGGCCGAGCGCGCTTCGGCCTTGCGCCGTTGGAGGTTAGCCTCGCGAGACTGCCATAGAATCCCGGCAATGCCCGCAGCCAGCGACACCACCAGCAGCGTTGCGCCAGCGATCCCCACGCGATGGCGAACGACAAACTTGGATGCCCGGTAGCGGAATGTTCCACGCCGCGCGGCCACAGGCTTGTGATCGAGCCACGCCTGAACATCCGCAGCGAGTTGCTGTGCGGTTAGATAGCGTTGCAGCGGCTCCTTGCGCAACGCCTTCATCAGGATGGCGTCGAGATCGGGGTCGAGCTTGCGAGCAGCCCTGAGCTTGCGATCAGCCCCAACTTCGTGCGATGGCCTCCGCGGAGGCTCTTCGCAGATTACGCGCAGCATCTCCGCCGTCGTCAGCTCCTTGAGCTCGTAAGGAAGTGACCCGGTTACGAGCACATAAAGCAGCACGCCGAGAGAGTATGTGTCAGAGGCCGTCGTAATGGGATTGCCAAGCACCTGTTCAGGGCTCGCGTACTGCGGGGTAAACGACTGATAGCCTTCCCGGGTCATCTCGCTGCCGGGATTCCCCAGCGAAGGAGACAGCAGCTTGGCGGTTCCAAAGTCGAGCAGCCGCGGCGTGCCATCTTCAACCACAAAGATGTTGTCCGGCTTCAAATCGCGATGAACAACAAGATTCTGGTGCGCGTACTGCACTGCCTCGCAAACGCGCAGGAACAGTGCCAGGCGCTCTGGAAGTGTCAGATTGTGCGCTTCGCAGAATCGATGAATGGGTACGCCGTCAACGTACTCCATCGCCAGGTAGAGATCGCCATCGGCGGTAATGCCGCCATCAAGCATCCGCGCTATATAAGGATGCTGCAGGCCGGCCAGAATCTGCCGCTCCTGCCGGAAGCGCTCGCGGAATAGTTCCGTGGCCAGGGGAAGGTCGATCAGCTTGATGGCCACGCGTTGTTCAAACTGGCCATCGGCGCGATGCGCCAGGTAAACGGCGCCCATGCCCCCGCGCCCGATCAGCCGATCAAGCCGATACGGGCCAATAGGCCGCTGCGCAGAGCCCGAATCAGCACCCGACCCTGAGTGCGCTCCAGAGGCCCCGCCCGTTCCCCCTGAGCCACCGGTGCGACCGGCCTCTGACTGCTCCTCCTCTTCCCTGCTGGCCTCGATCAGCAAACGAACTTCCGCGGCCAACTCCTTGTCGTCCAGGCAACGCCCGTCGATGAAAGCCGCCCGCTCGTCCTCGGGCAGTTCGAGGGCCTCGTGAAAGATTGCCTGCATGCGGAGGAAGCTCTCCGTTGTTTGCTTCATGGATGGAGACTCCAAACAAGGCTTCGCGCCCTACTGAAGATAGCGGTAACGGCGACGAAAGCGCATCATGCGCCCACCGGGTCGCCGGGCATGCCGGGGTGGATGCGCCGAAATAGCCAGCTCTTGATGAACTTCAAATCGCGGTCGACAGTGGCTTTAGAAACGCCCATCAACGAAGCGGTCTCTTCCGCTGTACAGCCGAGAAAGTAGCGCAGCTCCACCAGTTGCACCTTCTCGCTGTCGATGGCTGCGAGATCGTCGAGCGCGCGATTCAAGTCAAGGATCTCCGGGCCGTCTATATTCACCCAGGCAAGATCGTCGCTCAGCGGGATGCGCTCGCGGTCGCCGCCGCGAATCTGCGCCTGGCTCTCCCGTGCGTGGTCAATCAGAATCATCCGCATAATCTTCGCGGCAAATGCGTAAAAGTGGCGGCGATCGGCCCAGTCGGCCTTCTTCTGCTTGAGCAGGCGCAGGTAAAGCTCATGAACCAGGGCGGTGCCCTGCAGCAGATCGGGGTTACGTTCGCGGCGGATATAGGCGGCAGCCACTTGGCGAAGATGGGGATAGACGAGCGGCATAAGCTGTTCGAAGGCCGATGGCTCGCCATCGCGCCACTTCCCCAGCAGTAATGTGATCTCTCCCTCGCCCGCCTGCAATCTCGCCTCCGCTTTCAATGGGTCGCCAAATCGCTGTCGGTTCCCCAACCGCGGATTGCTTCTCCCAATGCGCTGCCGGCAAAGCTGGAGCAGGGCTGGGAGCAGCGAGGAATCGCGTAGCTGGGGAACGGCTTGTACGGCCAGCGTACCACTTAATGCCGCGTCTTCAAAGATTTGGAAGCAGGGCAATTGGGAGCGTCTCTTGCGGGCTGAGAGAAAGGCGGAAGAACCAGGTCCTGCGGTTGCGTGCTCAGGGGCGCTGTTCAAACCCGCGCAGAACAGTCCCCGGCAGCGACGGATTCAATGAAGCACACAAGTCCCGCCTTTGCCGGAATCTGAATCGGGCCGGATCTGAACATCCGCTTCGATAGATACGCGCCAGCCGGCCTTTTGGATTGCGCAATTCTCAAGAATCTATTTTTCTCTCCGCCGCAATCCAATTCCGACATCCTCACGTTCTCTCTTCAATGCAACCAACGGCGGGTCCATGAGCCCTTCCCTATCTGCCCGTCTGGCTCAGGACCTCACGTTCCCCACCGCATCAAATTGAAAAAGGAGAACCCCATGTCGAAACTGAGGTCTGCAATCGGACTCCTATTGAGTCTGCTGATTGCCGTTCCACCGGGCGCCTTCGCGTCGAGTCACAGGGAAGCACCCATCACCGCGCTCGATCACGCAGCTGACATCACCGATTTCTATGCCTTCGTCAGCTACGACCATCCTGACCGCGTCACCTTCATCATGAACGTCGATCCGTTTCTCCAACCGAGCAATGGACCGAACTATTTCCCCTTCGACCCCAACGTCCTGTATCAGATCAACATCGACAACAACCAGAGCGCGATGCCCGCCTTGACGATCTCGTTCAAGTTCCAAACCAACATTCAAGCTCCCGGGGTATTCACCGGATTTGTAGGAGCAGGCAACGGCATCGACGCACCGGCCAACTCGCCGGCCCCCGTTGCTCCCGGTACGCCTATCGTTCCTCCGGCGATCACTTCGCTCACTGGGCCCGGCGCCGCTGGTCTCAGCCTGCAGCAGACCTTCACAGTCTCGGCGACCCTCGGCGGACATACCTATGCCCTCGCCAATACCACCGGAGCACCCTTGATTGCTGTACCCAGCAACGCAGGCCCGCGCACCATGCCCAACTACGATGCCTTGGCAGCGCAGGGAGTCTATAACCTCAAAGGCGAAGGCCCAAGAGTTCAGAATATCCGAGTCTTCGCCGGCACGGTTGCCGATCCGTTCTTCATTGACCTGGGCGCAGCCTTCGACAGCCTCAACTTCCGCACCAGCGCCGGCGGCGGCGTCCTCACCAAGGAACAGGATGCCGACGACTACAGCAACATTGCCCCCAACTCAGTGGCCGGATTCAACGTCAACACCATCGCAATTGAGATTCCCATCAACCTGTTGACCAGCGATGGCGCCATCCACGCCGCAACTGACCCGAAAGGAACCATCGGCGCCTGGGCAACAACCTCCAGAACGCAGACCACCATTCGCAACTCCCCGAACCCGATCATGGGCGAAGGCAGCTACGCACAGGTTCAGCGCCTCGGCAATCCTCTGATCAACGAACTGATCATTGGAACCGGGAGCAAGGACTTCTGGAGCATGTCGCAGCCGATCAACGATAGCCAATTTGCCAACTACGACCTTGATCCGCTCTTGGCCAGGGTTTTCAATGCCGTCTACGGCATCGCCATCCCCACGCCACCGCGCACCGATCTGCTTCCCCTTGTAACCTACGCACCGCCGATTGCCCCGGCAGGCACTCCTGCCGGTCCCATCGCGGACATGCTGCGCCTCAACACCGGCGTTCCTCCCACACCCTATGCCAGCCGCAAACGCCTTGGCCTCCTTGCAGGCGATGCCGCTGGCTTCCCCAATGGCCGCCGCCTCACCGACGATGTGGTCGACATCGCGGCGCGCGCGGTAGCAGGCGTTCTCGCTGGTTCCCAGTACAACTACCCCATCGGCGATGGCGTCAACGCTCCCGACGTTCCCCCGCAGGAAACATTCCCCTACGTTCACTATGCATATAGCGGACGCGACAGCCGTCACATCAGCCCCGGCGATCCAACCGGTTGCGGAGATCAGCCCAATCCCTCCAGCGCGCAAAACTCTGACAATGCACCGCTCAACCAGGGTGGTCCTACGCCCTGCCCAGTCAACTAACATCCGGTTAACTTCCGGATGTGTTGCCTGATCAACAATCGGTTCTCTGCGTGGTTCGAATCCCCACGCAGAGAACCGCTCTTATGAACTCTCAGCGGAAGGCGCATCATGAAACCCCAGCAGAAACTCCTCATCATCTTCGGCTTGTTGCTCTTCGCTTCCCTGCGGTTTCAACCCCCCTCTGCCGCGCAATCTGGCCCGGCTCTGAACTCTGCCGCAGCCCCGCAGAACACCCCCGCTCAGCAGCGCATTGCTGCCGCCCAGCAGCAGCTCAAGGCCGATCCGAAGAAGGTCCAGGCCTATAACGAGTTGGCCATCGGCTTCCTTCGCAGAACTCGCGAAACTGCCGATCCCGCCTGGCTGAATCAAGCGGATGAGGCACTCGCACAGGGACTCAAACTGGATTCGACGGATTTTCAGCTTCAGCGGACTCAGGTTGCGCTTCTGCTGAGCAGGCACCGATTCGCTCAGGCAAGAGATCTGGCATCCGCCCTGCATCACCGCATACCCGACGACGTGATGACCTTTGGCTATCTCGCCGAAGCGGCCATCGGCCTGGGAGATTACTCCGCAGCGGAAACCAACGCGCAATGGATGATGAATTTGCGCCCCAACAACACTCCGGCTCTGCTCGTCGGAGCAAAGCTGCGCGTCTTGTTTGGCGATAACCGCGGCGCCATCGACTTCCTCAACCGCGCCGCCGCACAAACATCGCCCACTGAAGTGGAGGAGCAGGCCTTTATCGCAAACCAGGTCGCGGCAATCCTCATCGATTCGGGGCAGGCTGAGGCCGCCGCGCATGTCCTTCAGCAGGCTACTGAAGTCTTTCCCCATTATCCCTATACCCTCGAAAATCTCGCCCGCGTTCGCATGGCTCAGAGCCGGCCCGCCGACGCAGTTCAACTCTTCCAGCAGGCCGCCGTCCTCGACCACGACCCACACGTCCTCTACCAACTGGCCACCGCACAGCAGGCTGCGGGACAGATGCAGGAAGCCCACACCACGTTTGAGCAGTTTGAGAAGCTCGCCAGCGATCCCAACCGCGTCACGGATGAGTCCATGCGCGACCTGATACTGATGCTTGCCGAGAATCCGGCCACTGCCCCCGATGCGCTCAAGCTTGCCCAGGCCCAGGTTCAAACGCGGCAGGACGTTTGGACGCTCGATGCCTACGCCTGGGCCCTCTATGTCAACGCGAAGTATGTCGAAGCCGATACCGCTGTGCAGAAGGCCATGGCAGTCGGCATTCAGAGCGCACAGATCTTCGACCATGCCGGGCGAATTGCCCAGAAGCTCAACCGCGACGATGACGCCGCAAAGAACTTCAAGCTCGCCGTTCAATCAAACCCCACATCGATCTTTGCCGCCGATGCTCTGAAGTCCGCAAGCCCTGCAGCTGCAAGTCCAGCCCAGCCTTCAATCGCTCCGCAGCCAACCACATCCGAGAGTGTGCCGTCCGCTGATATTTCAGCATTCGCCAAAGCGAGCGCGCCTCAATCCGCAATCGATCGGACTCAGGCCGCAACCCCAACTCGCCCCGCAATCGCCAATCGTGCCGCGGCGTTTGCCCCTGTCCCCGCCCGCCTGCTCACCCCCGAACCGACTGACACCACCCGCGAAATTCAGATGGCCCAGCTCAGTCTGGCGCGCAATCCCAAAGACGCCGAGGGCTTTGCCGTTCTCGGCGCAGCATACTTCCAGCGCGCCCGCGAGACCGGCGATGTGAGCGACTATCAGTTGGCTGAGGGGGCTCTCAACAAGTCGCTCGACCTCGATTCATCTGACTTCTCAGCAGCGGATGCTCTCGGGGCCCTGGCTGAAGTCTGCATGGGAGAGCATCGCTTTGCCGATGCGCTGAATTACGCGCAGAAGGCACTCTCGCTCGGTACCGGCGATGTATCGCCCTTCGCCATCGTCGGCGACGCCTATGCCGACATGGGCGAGTACGACAAAGCCGCCGCAGCCTATGCCAGGTTGACCCCGCGCGACATGACCCTCTCTCCACACGCCGCCTACGCACGCGACAGCCGCCTCGCATATCTCAAGTTCGTCGCTGGAGACACCCCCGCCGCAATTGCACTGATGAAGCAATCCGTCGCCGAAGGAGTTGAAGCACAGCTCCCGCGCGAGAATCTGGCCTGGTTGTATTTCGAGCTGGGCGAGTTCGAGACCCAGGCCGGCGACGCCGCATCTGCCAATGCCGCATACCTCGCCGCGCTCAACACCCACCCCGGCGACTATCGCGCCCTTGCTGCTCTCGGCAAGCTTCGCGCCAACAACGGCAGATACGAAGAAGCCATCGTTCTTTATCAAAAAGCCATCGCCGTTGTGCCCATGCCCATCTTTGTTGCGGAGCTTGGCGATCTCTACGCGCGCACCGGAAATCAGGCCGAGGCGCAAAAACAATATGCGCTCGTCGAGTACATCGGGCTGCTCGGCAAGATCAACCAGGTGCTCCACAACCGAGACCTTGCGCTCTTCTACGCCGATCACGACACCAGGCTCCCCGAGGCTCTTGAACTCGCGCAGAAGGAGTTCGAAGTAAGGCAGGACATCTACACATGGGATGCGCTGGCGTGGGCGCTCTACAAGAATGGCAGGCTCGCCGAAGCGGCCTCGGCAACCGACAAGGCCATGCGCATGGGCACGAAGGACCCCATCCTGCTCTATCACGCTGGAATGATTGCCGAGCGGCTCGGGCAACGCGAGAAGGCTCTCAGCGAACTCAAGCAGGCGCTCGCCATCAACCCGCGTTTCCATCTCGTCTACGCAAAAGCGGCGAGTGACAAAGTTGCCTCGCTCGGNNAACCACTACTCAAAGATCACCGTTGATGGCAGCCACATCCGCATTCGCTACATCATCGATCTGGCTGAGATCCCCACCTACCAGGAACTTCAAAAAGCCGGTATCTCGGCGACGGCGATCGACCCCAATTCCACAGCCGTCATCAACTACGTCTCCGCTCGAGGCGCTGAACTCGCACGCGGCCTCGTGCTCACGCTCGACGGCCGCCCCACCGCCCTGCGCATCGCCTCCAGCGACGTCATCTTCCCTCCCGGCGCGGGCGGTCTTCCAACCATGAAGATGGGCTTTGTCTTCGAAGCGGCCAGCTCATTGTCCTCCGCAGACCGCCAACTCAACATTCAATACGCTGACAACAACTATCCCGGCCAAAGCGGATGGAAAGAAGTCGTTGCCACTTCGATCAGCGGTTCACTCCTCCGCACATCTGTTCCCGCCACCGACCGTAGCGGCGAACTGAGCAACTATCCAACCGATCTGCTCACCAGCCCGCCCCAGGTTCTTGCAGCTTCTCTAGTTGTNNTCAACCGCTTCCACAACGACCTCGCCCTTATCGCCGATCCGCGTAAATTTCGAGTCGCACCCCACGCTGAAGCAGGCTCATGCATCCCTTCGCGCCGCCGCTCCTGCCGCCGCCCAGGCTTCACCGCCAGCACCCTCCCCCATTCACCTCCAGGCCAATCAACAGCAAACCCCGCGCAGCAAATTTACTGAGCTCATTCAAGCCGAGAATCTCAACCCATGGTTCCTCTTCACCGCGGCCCTCATCGCCATCGGCCTCGGCGGTCTGCATGCACTCGAACCCGGCCACGGCAAAACCATCGTCGCCGCTTACCTCGTCGGCTCCAAAGGAACAGCGCGCCACGCAGTCCTTCTCGGCATCATCGTCACCGTCTCACACACCATCGGTGTCTTCGCCCTTGGAGCCATCACCCTCTACGCCTCGCGCTACATAGTGCCCGAGCAACTCTATCCCTGGCTCGGCGCGCTCTCCGGCATCACCATCGCCGGCCTCGGCTGCTACATGCTTCTGCGCCGGCTCACCGGCACAGCTACAGATCATTCGCATGCGCCCGGCGAAGCCCACGGCCACTGGATGTTCTGGAAGCGCGCGTCGAATCAAGATGCGGATGCCACTCCCGCCCCCACAAACCCAGCCCCCGCGCAATCCGTAAGCATGACCCAGCTCTTCACCCTCGGAATCACCGGCGGAATCATTCCCTGCCCTGCCGCGCTCATCGTCCTCCTCAGCGCCTTCGCCCTGCATCGAATCGGCCTCGGCTTCTTCCTCATCGTTGCCTTCAGCATCGGACTTGCCGCCGTCCTAATCAGTTTCGGCATGGCCATGGTCTACGCCCGCCGCTTCATGTCGCGCCTCCAGGTCGACGGACCACTGACAAAGCGATGGCTCCCCTGCGCATCCTCCGCATTCATCACCGTTCTTGGCCTCATCCTCGCCGTCCAGTCCCTCTCCACGGTTCACTTCGCCGCGAACCTGGTCTCAAAAGAGAGGCTCGGCCCAGCGCTCTTCGTCATCGGCCTCGGCCTCATCCTCGGTATGCGCCACTCCACCGATGCCGATCACGTCGTCGCCATCTCAACCATCGTCAGCAAGCAGCGCAGCATCCGCAACGCCGCCTTCATCGGCTCAGTCTGGGGACTGGGCCACACCATCACCATCTTCATCGTCGGCGCGCTCATCATTCTCTTCGGCGTCGAGATCCCACCACGCCTCGGCCTCTCCATGGAGTT
>PMXB01000218.1 GCA_003165935.1 Acidobacteriaceae bacterium
TTCGACATGGTCTACAACCCGCTGGAGACGCCGCTGATCAAGCTGGCCAAGTCGCGCGGCGTCGCCGTGGTCAGCGGGCTGGAGATGTTCGTTACGCAGGGGGCGCGGCAGTTCGAAATCTGGACGGGCAAGCCGGCGCCAGAGGCGGAGATGCTACGCGTGGTGGAGCTGGAACTGAAACGGCGGGGGTAGGGGTTCGATGACAGACAAAAGCGAAAAGGCCCGACGGAAGGAGATACTGCGTTCTCAGCGGGAGGAGAACCAGCGATCCGTTCGGGAAGGACTGCCCATGACCCCTGCCGAGATGAAGATGCTCTTCGATTACATCGACGAGCATCTCTCATTGTCCGAATGCGACAATACCTTACGATTCGCGCGAGAGTTTCTCAAGTCCAACGCCCTCCCTGAAGAGCAAGTAGTCGCGTGGCTCGAAGCTGCAGGAGGCTATTGCGACTGCGAGGCGATCGGTAACGCCTAGGAACTCCTCGAAGACTCAATGACGGGGAGCATAGCAAAGCCCAGGGCTTCGACCGGCGAAATTGAATGAAGAGGGCGGAGCCCTGACTGCGAACATCGGTACCCTATCCTCATTTCCAGGTTTTCCCTGTTTCATAAGTTCTCAGTGCAAAAGCGAAGGAATCGTGCGACTATTGAATAGGATTGAATCCTATTCAGTCAGAGGTGCCCCATGCGCTCGACAAAACAGCTCAGCATTACCCTTCCTCACGAGATGGCTGAATTGGTGCGTAGCAAGGTTGAGTCTGGGGCATACGCTTCGGAGAGCGAAGTGCTCCGCGACGGGATGCGCGCCCTCCAGATGCACGACCGCGCGCTTGAAGTCTGGCTCGTGAACGACGTTGTTCCGTCGATTGAAGCCGTTAGGCAAAACCCTGGGCTGGTGAGAACCGGCGAGCAGGTGCGCACTTCGCTTGCAAAAAGGTACAAGAAACTGCAAAAGGCGGGATAGCTTGTACGCGGTTGTCTATTCTCAACGGGCCGAGGCGCAATTGATGGATCTGCTGGAGCACATCGCGCTGGCTGCAAATCCGGAGATTGCAGTGCGGTATGTGGACGCGATCGTCGATCAGTGCGACAGTTTGTCCACCTTCCCCAGGCGCGGCACGCGGCGAGATGACCTGTGGCCGGGACTGCGGGTCATGGGCTTCCGGCGGCGCCTTTCGATTGCTTTTGTGGTCGAAGAGAAGACGGTGACGGTTCACGGGATCTTTTACGGCGGCCGGAGCCTTGAGACGGCGTTCGAAGAATAGAGACACGGACGTTGCGGGCCGCGGCCGGGAAGCGGCCTAGCGCTTCTTCTTCGCCGGCTTGTTGACCTTGCCGCCCTTTTCGCTCTTCGCTTTAGGCTTCTCACCTTCAACGTGGCCGGTGGAGATCGGGGCCATGTCCGGGCCGATGCGCTGGACGCGCGTGTCAATCATCTCGTAGTTGATTGTCCGAGGCGAGACGGGCCGCGTGATGCCCGTGGCGGGATCGAAGTTGACGTTGGGCCCGCTCGCAATCTGAAAGCTGAAGGCCGGGACTTTTCCGCCGGGGGAATCCGCGGTGGTCACCTTCAGCGGGAGATAGCCCTGAATTGGATGCAGCCGGAAGGCCGTCTCATAGCGATGGTGCTTCACGCTCCAGGTAAAGACGCGAACCTGATCGAAGTCAAAGGGCAGGCCCGACTGCATAGGAGCAAGGACAGTGACCCACTCCGCCACCTGGTGGTCGGGAGTGTCGGACGCGGAGTCAGTGACCTTAGCCAGAACGAAGGCGCTCACGATGCGCTGGCCTTCGGCGTACTGTGCCACGTCGTCGGGTACGTCGATATCGATGCGCCCTGAAAGCAGCCAACCGGTGCGGCCCTGAGCGTCGCGCACCAGCCACCAGTCTTCCATCACAACGGGCGTGGGCTCGGGTTCTCCCGGCAGCGCAGCATGCTGGGTGGGCGGGGCGGCGAGCGCGGGCTTTGCCGCTGAATTCGGCGTGGTCGGTTTAGTCGCAGATGATGTCGATGAGGGTTGGGAACCATTCGCCGCGCTGCCCTGCGGCTTGGGTGCGGTAGTGGCAGCGGCAACGTGGAACACCGGCGGAGGGATTTTGGGCGCAGATGCGCGTGCCAACAGCTCGACCTTGTCGTTGGCCGGGAGCAGTGGGAAGCGCTCCGTTTCGCGGCCGGGACGAATGTGGAGGTAAACGTCGTCGCGCACCGTGCCCCTGGCCACCACTGCATCGTGCTGATGGTCGGTCACGAGCTGATCGAACGCCGTGTGGCTCTTTGAGTCGATCACCGCGCGCTCTTCGATCCAGCCAATCTCATTCTTCTCGGTCTTTACCTTGAGGAAGCGGTGCGCGCGGTCAAGCACCTCGAGCTTTTGCCCATCCACCACCTCGGCCACGTGATTTGAAACCGCAGCGACCCGGTCGTGCAAATAGATCATGCGAACAGAGACCCAGACGTAGTCGTGCGTCTCATGGCGGAAGCGTTTGCACCCCGCGGCAAAGACCAGGAGGCAGAGGCCGAAGACCAGAAGAGCGGAGGTCGGTCGTCCCTGAGCGGGGCGCGGGTGGGCCAAGCGCACAACAGCTTTCCGGGCTGAAGATTCGGAAGCCTTGCGGGGCCTGAAGCGAATGGGGAATGAGGATAAGGTTTGCGTGGGCACAGCCGATCCGGGATCAATCGAGGGACGGGATCAATCAGAGAATACCACTGGGGGTGAAAAGAAAAAAATTGCGAAGGTCGAAATCCAATTCTGCGCGGTGTGCGTTCCAGATGCAGGCCTCGGCGTTGAACTACCCACCACGCCCTCCCAGCCGGGGCCGGATTCAACGGGCTGCTGTATCCCGGTTCGCCTTCAACATAGTACTGCATCCGCGTTCACTGAACTCGACTCCCTGCCCGTCACTGCTTGGGGATAGCGACGATCGCGATTGGGTTAGATGCAAGCGAGCCGGAGACCGAGGCTGGGTCAAGCTGGCCCACTGTGGTGGAGTCGAATGTGTAAGCATCGAGGGGGACAGTGCCCTGGTTATTGACCACCAGCACAAAGCTGTCGGTACTGTCCTCTGCCAGGCCGTACGGTTGGGTTCCCGTGGAAACCGTGGTGCCAATCTGCGTGAGGGCGGTCGTCGCCACCGAATAGCCCGTGATCGCACCAGCAGAACCAGTTTGGAAGCTGGCCACGTAGACAAATTTGCCTGTGGCGTCAGGCAGAATGGCGTGAGGATCTGTTCCGAGGGGTGCATAGGGTGAGGCCGAAAGTTCGCTCAAGGAGGATGCGCCCGACGAGTCTGTGGTGATGGTAAAGACACGCAACGCGCCTGAGTTGGTGTTGGAAGTAAAGGCCGCGAGTTCGCCGATGTAGAGCAGCCGGCTCTGCGGGTCGATGGCCACGGAGATTGCGGCTCCCTGGCCAACAGGCCCAGCGGGCTTTGTGATAAGCGAGCCTCCGGTCCCGATGGGAGTATTACTGTTCGCGTTAAAGGAAAATGACTGCGTACCGGTCGAACCGAGGGCTACCGAGATCAGGGCGCCATTCGGTGAGATGGCCATCTCCTGGATAGCGTTGCCGGCCGGGAATACCTGTTGGACGGCTCGTGTCGTGTCTTGCGCGCCTGAGGATGTGATTGGATAGGCAGTGAGTGTCCCATTCCCCGCCAATGAGGCATCGAGCAGCCATTTTCCTGACGGGTCGATTTGCAGAGCTCCAGACGCAGAGTCGCCAAAAATTGCATTGCCCTGCGTGAGCGCTCCGGTGGTTGAGTTGATGGTGTAGAGGACAATGCCATTGCCCACCGAGGCCACATAGAGGAAAGTGCCACTGGGAGCGACGGCGATGGCAGAGGCTCCGCTCACACTGTAGGAACTGCCGGAGATGGCGGTGAGCGCGCTGGAACTGGTGGTGTAGCCCGCAATCGAGGAATTGCTCAGAACATAGAAGAACCCGCTCGTGCCGGCAGTGCCGCTGCAAGTGCCCGAAGTCACCACTGCGCAAACGGTGGTGGTCTCCGTTTCGCTGCCCGAGGTTCCTGACACGGTAATGGTGTAGGCTCCCGCGGTCGTTGTGGTGGTGGTGGTCGCCGTCAGCGTGGCCGTCATCGCCGTGGTTCCAGTTATGTCTACAGACGTGGAAGATAGACCGCACGTGGTGGGACTGGTGGCGCTGGTGGGTCCGCTGACCGAGCAGGTCAGGTCGACGGTCCCGGTGAACGAGTTGGCCGGCGTTACGGATATTGTCGAGGTGTTGCCAGACGTCGCGCCGGGGCTGATCGAGAGGCTGGTGGGGCTGCCGCTCAGGGAGAAATTGGTGCCGGTGCTGGGCGCACTCCAGAAACCTTTGCAACCCGCCAGAAGCGGCAGGGCTGCAAGAATAAGCCCAGCCCATCTTGCGTGTCTCATTCCCGCTCGTCTCATTGCTGCTCCCTGAAGGCTTGCTTGCGGCCCCCGATTCACCCTTGCCGATTTCGGCCGCCGGTCTTCGTTGCTGGTTTCTGGCCCGGTCCGGTGCTTGCGACGCGTTCAGCGCAAAACGCACCTTCGCGCCTCACCACTCAAGGGTATCGCTCGGCGGTCGTTCGTGTCGCGCTGAGGGCGTGCTCACGCCTTACACAATTAGACGCAAGCGGGAGCGCGGTTGCTCATGGAATCTGGAAGCCGATTCGGATCGATCCTCTTATGGGCGGCAGTTTTGTTTCGGGCTGTCAGGGAAGCTCTGCACGTGGCTGCTTTGTAACAGGGCACGACTTCAGAGCCTGCNNGCGCAGTCGAAGGGTGCCGATAATGCCAGCAAATCCAACGGGCTTTAGCCCCTCCAAATCTTCGCCCAGCGAAAGCTCTATTTGTGCAGAGATTCCCTAGCTCTATTTGGAGCTTTCAGCCCAGGGCCTGCCATACGATGCGCGCGGCGGTCAGGTCTTCGATAGCCAGGCCGACGGACTTGAACAGAATCTTTTGGTCATGCGGTCTGCGGGCCGGGTTGGCAAGAATTTCTCCGATCTCCGCCTGGACTTTTGCGCCGGAAAGGCGAACGTCTCCCGATTCGCGCTCGACGGCGTCGCGCGACTCCGCAACTACGAAGCACGTGTGCATCAGCACATCGTCAAGCTCGCGCAGGCTGGACCCGGTGGCGCCAACGGCCAGGACTACAGCTTGGGGAGAGAGCCAGCGACCCTCAAGCACTGGTACGGGAGAGGAGGTTGCGGTGAGAACGACGTCGGCGGAGGCGGCTTCTTCAATGGGGACGGAGCGGGCAGCGCCCCTGTCCGCCACCTTAGTGCCTGCGTTGACCTCATCAGCCAGAGCCAGCGCGTTTTCGTGCGTGCGGCTCCAGATGCGAATGTCTTTCAGGCCGGGCCGCACATGGCGCAGTGCGGCAAGATGAGAGCGCGCCTGCACACCGGAGCCCAGAATCCCCAGGCTGGTTACAGTTTTTGCAGCGAGCGCATCGAGGGCCACGGCGGAGACTGCGGCGGTGCGCATCTCGGTGATCAGACGGCCATCCATGAGTGCGAGAGGCTCGCCAGTTGAGCGGCGCAGCAATTCAACGACGGCCATGTGGGTGTGGAGGCCATGCTCGGAGTTGGCGGGGTAAAAGGTGACGGTCTTTACCGCCATGAAGTCGCCGGCGATCACCGGCATGACGGCAAACCATCCATTGCGAATGCCATCGCCGCTGCCGGTGCGGAGAATAGTGCGCGGAGGCTGGACAACACGGCCGGCGGAGAGGTCGATCAGCGCCTCGCGGATCGCGGGAATCAGCGCCGCATAGGTTAGGGATTCGCGAATTTCGGATTCGGGGATGTACAAGGGAGCAGGAACTCCGGTCAAAAAGCAATCCTATTGCACGGCAGGGAACTCAAAAGCTCGTCTCGGAATTGATGCAGTTTGCGGTCAGCGAGTCTTCAAGAACTTCGGCTCCCCAGACGGCTTCTATTTTGAAGCGTTAAGCTGTTTCAGGGTCTTGCGTTCGACGTCCACGAGACGGCCAAATTCTCCAGACGTAATGTATCTGAATTCCCACACCATGTATTGGGAACTCCAAGTATCCCCAAACTTCTCACGGTGAGTGAAGTCAGTGAAACCGTCCCCATGTTCGATTGAACCAGCAATATCGTTCACAGACATTGCGTCTTTCAAAGTCCTCGGCGGGTGGGGGTTGGATTTCACGGGCATGCCGACCAAAAACTGATAGAGGTCTGATACCTCCCACAGGTTGCCGTCAGTGACCTTCAATTTTGCGACTCTCAGCAGATCGTTGAATGCGGCGAGATTGTGAGGATTCCCTGGCGTATCTTGATAGCCGACCAGGCCATGCAATATGGGTATCAGCCATAAACGCGAGTTGGAGGAAGCTCGAAGCAGAGTGATTTCACGAAAGTCATCTACTCCAGTCGTTGCCGCGTCTAGTCGCAGAATTTGGACCGAAGGCAGCCACTTCACATCCACAGCTTTGCACTGCCCCGGCAAGAACGGATCGAAGTCATAGTCGGAGAGGAGATCCTTTGCCGCGGGTGTCTCCAAAAGGCTCCAATCGGCTTCCTTGCAATCACGTGTGACCGGTGAGTCTGTTTGCACGATTGGGGAATCGAGATCGATTGGCGGGGTACGGTTCCCGGTCTGTCCGAGGCTTAGCGAGCCTAACAGGAGAATTGATCCGGCAAAAATGAGCGCACGCGAGGAACGCATGGCGCACCGCTTTCTTTGATAACCATGATCGGCCGGCCACCTGCGACGCGTTAAGTATAGCTCTTGATCTGCTCTCGGCCGCAGGGAAACTGCGCCAGCACTCTAGTTCGGCCGGCCGCCGGAACTGGTGCGGCGCTTGAAGCGCTCATCCACTGGTTGCCGCCCCTGGAATCCCGATTCGACGGGGTGCCAGTGCTCGATGGAAGTCTCGCCCATCTTCCAGCAGAGCAGCACCACCTGGTCATCGAGGCGGCAGGGAAAATCGAGGAGGCCGGTCTCAAGATCCTTTACCTGCACGCCGATTGCGTCGATCTCGGCCACGGTCTCAGTCACACGCTTCATGTGGGCTTCGATCTCAGCGCGCTGCGCTGCAACCTTGGCCGTGTCCACACGCATGCCACCGTTCAGGTAGATACGCCGGGAGAGATCGAGCAGGCACGACTCCACTACTTCGGCCTCGCGCTTGCTCTCGACGGCGCGCTTTAACAGCGATTCAAGCAAGGGCAGCAGCGATTGGGCTTCATCGAGCGTAAAAGTCTTCATGGGTACATCCTGCATACAGGATACGACGAAACGCGCTTCGATGTTGTCCTGCATTGCTCGGTTGCAGGCCCGCCAGGGTTCGAGCGGAACGGGTCCGCTCTAGTACCATCGACTGGTCAAATGGGGACTTCTTATGAAAACAAGCAAGGTTTTTCTTCCTCGGCTGATCTTGTCTTCGATCTTGGCCGTCGTTGCGACCCCGGCTCTGGCCCAGTCCATCTACGCCACGCGGCTCGACGACCAGCGGGCCGTATATCTCGATGCCGCGGTGTTTGGTGCGCGTGGTGATGGTGTTGCCGACGACAGCGCCGCCTTGCAGGCCGCGCTGGACAAGGCTGAGAGCGCGACGGCCCATGAGGGGATTCTCTTTGTCCCGGCGGGCCGCTACCGGATCACGCGGACGATCTACGTGTGGCCCGGCGTGCGCGTGATCGGCTATGGCGCACAGAGGCCGGTGTTCGTGCTGGGCGCGTCGACGCCGGGATTCCAGAAAGATATCGGCGTGATGGTGATGTTCACGGGATGGACTCCGGCGGAAGTGGCCAAGATGGGCCGCGTGCCGTTTTCGCCGCCGGGAACCGTGCCGCCGAACAACGCGATTGCCGATGCGCATCCGAGCACTTTCTATTCAGCGATGAACAACATCGACTTCGAGATTGGCGAGGGCAATCCGGCGGCAGTCGCCATTCGCATGCATGCGGCGCAGCATGCGTTCCTCAGCCATATGAACTTCCACGTCGGCTCGGGGCTGGCCGCACTCACTGAGGTGGGCAACGAGGCTGAGGATCTGCACTTCTTTGGCGGGCGCTATGGCATCCTCACCGACAAAACTTCGCCGGCGTGGCAGTACACGCTGATCGACTCCACGTTTGAGGGCCAACGCGAGTCGGCCATTCGTGAGCACGAAGCGGCGCTCACGCTCATTCGCGATAGCTTCAGCAACGTGCCCACCGCGATCGACATCGATCCCGAGTACTCCGACGAGTTGTGGGTGAAGGACTGTGATTTCAAAAACGTGAGCGGCCGGGTGGTGACGATCAGCAACGAGAAGAGTCCGATGACCGAGATCGGATTTGAGAACGCGGTACTCGAGAACGTGCCGGTGTTTGCGCGCTTTCGCGAGAGCGGCAAGACGGTCGAGGGAAAGGGCAGAATCTACGCGGTCAGCAGCTTCAACTACGGCTTGATCGTTCCCGGCGAAGGCGCGATGGGCAAGATGGGAACAATCTACGACGCGCACCCGTTGAGTTCGCTTCCGCCCAGGCTGCCTCATGCGATTCCTGGGCTTCCGCCGACGACGGAATGGGTGAACGTGCACACGCTGGGTGTGAAGGGCGACGGCGAGACCGATGACACAGCGGCGATTCAGAAGGCAATCGAGGCGCATCGAGCGCTCTATTTTCCAAGCGGGCATTATCTGGTGAAAGACACTCTGAATCTCAAGCCAGACACGGTGATCATTGGGCTGCATCCGACAATGACGCAGTTTGTATTGCTCGATGGGACGGCGGCCTTTCAGGGCGTGGGCGCGCCGAAGGCTTTGATCTCAGCCCCGACGGGCGGAACGAACATTGTCAGCGGATTCGGCATTTTTACTGGCGGAATCAATGCGCGGGCTGTGGCGCTGCTGTGGAAGTCCGGCGCGGATTCGCTGGTGGACGATATTCGTTTTCTGGGCGGGCATGGCAGCGGCGTGAACCCCTATAACCGCGACCATACGGGCGATCCAGATCCGCACAAACGCTGGGACGGGCAGTACCCTAGCCTGTGGGTGGCCGATGGCGGGGGTGGAACCTTCGCCGATATCTGGACGCCGAACACGTTTGCGCAGTCGGGGTTTTACGTCTCGAATACGAAGACGCCGGGGCACGTGTATGAGCTCTCGACCGAGCATCACGTGCGCAACGAGATTCGGTTCGATCACGTTGAGAACTGGGACGTGAATGCGCCGCAGACCGAGGAAGAGTCCGCGGAGAGCCCGGAGTCACTTTCGCTGGAGTTTGACTGGTCGCGCAACATCACGGTTGCCAACTATCACGGCTATCGCGTGACGCGTTCGCGCGCGCCCTATGCAGCGGCAGTGCGGCTCTACAACTCGAGCGATATTCACTTTCGCAATGTGCTGGTAAATGCGGAGAGTGGCTATGCGATCTGCGATGCGAACGGCTGCGGCACGTTTCTGCGGGTGAGCAAGTATCCGTATGAGAACGCGATTGAAGACGTGACGCACAAGCTTGAGGTGCGCGAGCGGCAGTTTGCGGTATTCAATGTGCCGGCGAATCCGGAGAAGCCGCCGGCCGCGGATGCATCGGCGGTGGTTGATGCGGGTGCCCGGGTTGAAAAGCTGGTGGAAGGATTCTTCTCGATTGCTGGCGGCGTGGTGGATGCGACGGGCAAGCTTTACTTTGTCGATCGGCATCAGCAGCGGATTTATGGGTGGGCTGAGAAGGAGGGTCTCACCGTTGAGCGGGACAACGTGCTCGATCCGGTGAACCTAGCCATCGATAAGGGCGGCGACCTGTTGGTGGTGTCGTCGGATGGATCGGAAGGAACGGTATACAGCTTCAGGCCGGGATCGTCGGAAGAGGATCTGAAGGTGATTGCGCCGACAAGGATGCCCGAGGACCTGAAAGCAAATACGGCTGCGCAAGGCGGAGTGGTGGCGCTGCCGGTGAACTACTGGAACAACGGCGAGTTCCGGAACCAGCTCGATTTTGCGACGATGCGCTACAAGACGCTGCCCGAGATGTTTGTCGAAGACGTAAGCACGCCGAAATCTCGCGAATATGTCTCGCCGGATGGCAGCCTGGCGTTGCCTGCAGGGCGTGTCTTCCAGCAGGGACCGCCGGATTCGACCGGCTGGCGATTCTCTGACAATCTCGACACGTATGGGCTGATCGATGCTACGCCGGGGCGGCGCATCTACGTGGAGAGTTCGTCAGAAGATCGCACATACAGCGCAATGGTGAGCGCAGATGGAAAGCTGACCGATCTGAAAGTTTTTGCCGAGCGCGGCGGCGAGAGCGTTGCCGAAGATGACGCGGGCAATGTCTACGTGGCCAACGGGCAGGTGTTCGTCTACGACAAGAGCGGCAAGCAGATCGCAATGATTGAGGTTCCGGAGAGGCCGCTGCAGATTCTTTTCGGCGGAGCCGACCGGCGGACGCTGTTTATTCTGGCGCATCACGCGCTGTTTGCTGTGAAGGTGAGGAACGCCGGCAGATAAGCAGATTCTTCGACTCACCACCCCCAAACTGAAGTACGTTTGGGGCNNCGCCGTGTGGTGGTAGCTGTTGTGGGGTCCGTAATCGAGGTCGATCACGTCGATTGACGGAACCCCGCGATTGAGGAAGGGCAGATGATCGTCTTCCACCGCGCCTTCCGTCTGGAAGAAATATTTGTCGTAGCCGAACTTGTGCACGGCTTTGCGCATCAGGTCCACGAGCCAATCGGTGCTGCGCGACTCGCGGAGAATGTCGAGATCCTTGTCGCCGNNTCGGCCAGGATGAAGGCCTTGATACGCTTCAGACTGCCGTCGGAGTACCACTTGGCGGCAAGGTGCCGGGTTCCGTAGAGGGAGTTAGAAGCAGACCACTGATCAGCGCTGTAGGGCGGATTCGCAACGGCCTCTTCGCCGTCGTCGAACACGAGCCAGACGGAATAGCCATCAAGCTTCTTTCCATTGGCTGTCTGGAGACGCAATTGGTCGGCGATTGCCATCAGCAGCCCGGTGGTCGCGCCACCATCGTTTGCGCCCACAAAGTTGATGGTCCGGAGCGGATAGTTGGTCTCGTAGTGCGTTGCCAGCACTATCACGCCGTCTTTCTTGCCGGGGAAGCGCACGATAAAGTTGCGCATCGGGACGGGGCCGATGGGCGTGTTGGCTGTGAAGGCGTCTTCTTCGAGCTGATCATGTTTGAACGCGTTGCGCAGGAACTCTTCGGCGCGGGCATGGCCGGGGCCGGTAGGCCAGCGCGGACCAATGGAGACAAACTCTCGCGCGTATTCCATCGCCTTGGCGCCGTTGAAGTGCTGCTGCGCGGGCAGGGCGAGGGGAGCGAGCGCAAAGAAAAGGGTTAGCAGAGAGGTTCCGACGTATTTGAAAGATGTAGGCGATCTCACAACGAGCGTCCCTCATGGGCTAAAGCCCAATTCCCTTTTGCTTTTCTAAATTGGCGCGACTAAAGTCGTGCCCTTTCAAAACTCTGGATTACCCGGCAACATGAACGAAAAGAGATCATGCTTTGGCCGCCTGCTTTGCTTCTTTTGCACGACGCCGGTCAGGATGAACCCAAAAGGCCACGCCGATGCCGATGACATAAAGCGTGAGCATGGGAACGGCGTAGAGGCACATGGTCCATGGGTCCGGGCTGGGGCAGATGCACGCAGCCACGATGAAGACAATGAGAACAGCGTAGCGAATGTTGGTCCATAGAAACTTGGGGCTGACGATGCCGAACATGGCAAGAAAGAAGATGAGGATCGGCATCTCAAAGCTGATGCCCAGGCCGAGGATGATGGAGAGAAAGAAGCTGGAGTACTCCTCGATGGTGATCATCGGCGTGAAGTTGTGGCCGAAGCCGATGATGAGTATTTTGATAGCGCCGGGCAGCACCCAGAAGTAGCCGAAGGCTGCGCCGCCGAGGAAAAGGCCCACCGTCGCGGCCATGAAAGGCACCACAAAGCGGCGCTCTTTTTGATAGAGACCGGGCGCGATGAAGAGCCAGACCTGGAAGAGGATGAAGGGCGAGGCAAGAATGGCGCCACCGATGAGCGAAACCTGCAGGTCGAGGTTGAGCGCATCCATGGGGTGGGTCATCACCAGCGATTTGCCCACTTTGTTCAGTGGCGCCTGGATGAAGTTAACCAGCCGGTCATGGAAGATCCAGGCAGCGAAGAACCCGACGGCAAGGGAGATGGCGGAGTGGACAATGCGCTTGCGGAGCTCGTCGAGATGCTCCATCAGGCTCATGCCGGGAAGCTCAACTCGGTCGCTGACGGCCTGGCGTGCTTTGCTGATTGCGTCTGTGGCGTCAACCATGATGATTCACCGCAATGCCGGGGGGCTGCGCGGCAGCGTCGGGATGGGCTTCTGACGAGGCGGGCTCGGCCGTGATCGTCTCGGGCGGAGCGGATTCGCTTCCGGCGGGTGCAGAAGGAGCCGGATCTGATTCGGAGGTCGGCGCGCGCAATTCCGTAGCGACAGTGGCAGGTGCGGCTACAGCCTTCGAAGCTTCAGCGAGCCTGGCCTGCTCGTGCTTCAAGCTCCAGCCCCGGGCGGCGGCTACTGTTTCACCGATGGATGGCGGCATGATAGTGGGTGCTGTGTCGGCGGCCTGCGTCATCGCAACAGGCCCGTTGTCGTAGATTGCAGCAGGATTTACAGTCTCAGCCGTAAGCGCATCAGCTGCGGGCGTCTCGGTTCCTGCCGTCAGGGCCGGCGTCAATGCTTCAGCAGGAGCGGGTGCCGGCGCGGCCAGCGCGAGAGCGCGCAGGCGCTCCTCTTCCTTCTTGCGGCGGTCGGCCTCCTCGGAGTTTCTCAGCTCCTCTTCCATCTGAAACTTGAAGTCGTTTGAGGCCTTGCGGAACTCGTACATNNTTGCCGATCTGGCGGCCGATCTGTGGCAGGCGACGCGGTCCAAAGACCACCAGCGCCATCACCATAAGGATGAGGGAATCGGCCATCCCGAGGCTGGCAATCTGGACTGTGGGCACTATCACCATGAACTGCAATGATAACTGGCCGTGCGCAGCGGTCACAATCTGCGGCGGCTCGGGACTCGCTGGGGCATGATCTACCAGCTATACCCACCCGAGGGCGGCGGCCATGCGCCCATGAGCTGGCGGAGCAGCACGATGCGGCCGAAGTGGTAGTGGTTATGTGCGCCCAGGCTCTCCAGTTGCTCGCGAACGGTCATGGTGCGGGTGGGCTGGCCCGGTCGGGATGGACAGTTAATGAGCACGTTGAGCCGGTCGAATTCACGAGCCATGGCGGCGGCCTCATCGTTACCCTGGAAGAATCGTCCCCGCAACTGGTCCCAGTCTTCGACCAGGTCTGCCTGCGAGGGGAATCCGGCTGAAGCCTTCGCCGGAAAGGCCGTCTCAACGCCTCGAACCCAGTCAAGGGACATCTGCTGCCAGAAGGTGATGTGCCAGAGTTCCTGAAAGATGGTGTGCGGGGCAAGGCCGATGCGCCGGTGCGCCTGATCTTCCGATATGCCTTCAAGGATGAAAGCGGGAGGAGCTGCTGCGCTATCGCCACCGAGGACCCGTTCGAGCTCGTACATTCGGCCTCCGCCGGGGTAACCGGCTAGAGGAATTATCGCACCGTCCATTCCCTTCTCACATCAGCACTTAACTGTGGAATTCAGGCTCTGCCGATCTGGTCGATTCTCTCCTGAATGGCAAGCTGCCGGAGGGTCGAGAGCGGCAATGAGAGGTAGGGGCCATTTCGGCGGCAAGTAGCCCAGGGAGTAACGCGCTGCAGATGAAGGTTCGGTTGTGCGAGATATGCGGACGATTGGCGATATTCCGGCGTCTCCCTATGGAGCGTCTTCAACGGGATGCACGGAAAAATCGAGGCGTTCGGACGTAAAGTAGCGCTTGCGAATCCAGAATGCGACGTTGACCAGTCCGATGAGCGCCGGCACCTCAATGAGCGGACCAACTACACCGACGAATGCCTCGCCGGAGTTGAGCCCGAAGACCGCTACGGACACAGCGATGGCCAGCTCGAAGTTGTTTCCTGCGGCGGTGAAGGAAAGAGTGGCGGATTGCGCGTAATTGGCGCCGAGGCGCCGGCCCATCCAGAAGCTGACCAGAAACATGATGAGGAAATAAATAACCAGCGGGATCGCAATGCGAATCACATCCAGCGGGAGCCGCACAATCAGATCGCCCTTAAGCGAGAACATGACCAGGATGGTGAAGAGCAGGGCAACCAGGGTGAGGGGGCTGATGCGGGGAATGAAGCGCGTTCGGTACCACTCCTCGCCCTTGATGCGAATGAGGATGAAGCGGGTGACAAAGCCGGCGACAAATGGAATGCCGAGGTAGATGGCAACGCTTTTCGCAATCTGGGCGATGCTCACCTGGACGATGCTGCCGTGCAGGCCAAACCACTTGGGCAACACGGTGATGAAGACCCACGCATAGAAGCTGTAGAAGATCACCTGAAAGACGCTGTTGATAGCAACCAGTCCGGCAACGTAATCCGTATCGCCGTCGGCAAGCTCATTCCATACAAGGACCATGGCGATGCAGCGAGCGATGCCTATGAGGATGAGGCCGCGCATGTAGGCCGGCTCGTCGCGCAGAAAGACGACAGCCAGCAGAAACATGAGTATGGGGCCGATGATCCAGTTCTGGACGAGGGACAAGGTGAGGACACGCTTGTTGCGGAAGACTTCAGCAAGCTTTTCGTAGCGGACCTTTGCCAGTGGCGGATACATCATGACGATGAGCCCGATGGCAATGGGGATGTTCGTAGTACCGGATTGAAAGCGATTAACAAACGCCGCGGAGCCGGGAATGAAATGCCCGAGCGCCACGCCGATGGCCATGGCAAGGAAGATCCAGAGAGTGAGGAAGCGGTCAAGAAACGATAGCTTCTTGCGCTGCAGGGGAGCGCATGTCTGGCCTTGCGTATAGGGTTTTGTGGACATGTCTGTGTGGCCTCGGGTGCGATGGTGGTTTGGCTGTGACCGGCAACCTCTCAGAGGGATAGGTCTCCGCTTAGGACTTGCCGATCTCGTTGAGTTTCTCCTGAATGGCAAGTTGCTGCAGGGTGGCGAGCGGCAGGGAGAGGAAGAGGCCGATTCGGCGGTCGAGGACGACGTAGGCATCGCGGAAGGCGCGGGCGATCTCCTCTGGCGTTCCCTTGACGGCGGCGGGGTCGGGGATGCCCCAGTGAGCGGTCATGGGTTGGCCGGGCCAGTAGGGGCATTGCTCCTTTGCGGCGTTATCGCAAACGGTAAAAACAAAATCCAGGTGCGGCGCGCCTGGGGCGGCGAACTCGTCCCAGGATTTGCTGCGCAGGCCGGCGGTGGAGATGCCTGCGGATTGAAGCTGGGCAAGCGCTTCGGGACGTGGAGTGCCGGAGGGATGGCTGCCGGCGCTGTACGCGGTGAAGTTGCCGTTGCTCTTGTGATTGAGCAGGGCCTCGGCCAGGATGGACCGCGCCGAGTTGCCTGTGCAGAGGAAGAGGACGTTGTAGTGCTTCGACAATTCGGTCATCCTTTCAGGATTGCAAGGTCAGGGGTGCAGCAGCCGGGTTGGCAGCAGCCGGCCTCGGGCTTGGAAGCGCGAATGAAGGCGCTGAGGAACTTGCCCTCGACCTGGGTAGCGATGGCGTCCACATCGACGCCCGAGCTGCTGAGGAACTGGCGCGCATCCTCGACGTTGTAAACGCGGGTGGTCTCGAAGGTGACTTTCGTAAACCCGGCGGCGACGAGTTTGGATTGATAGTCGTCCTGGTCGAGTGCTCCGGCGATGCAGCCGACCCAAAGCATCATGCTCTGGCGGACTGCTTCCGGCACACTCCCTGTCACCACCACGTCGGATACAGCAAAGCGCCCGCCGGGCTTGAGCACACGGAAGGCCTCTCGAAGCACACGGTCCTTGTCCGCGGAGAGGTTGATGACGCAGTTGGAGATGATGACGTCGACGGAGTTGTCGGGCAGGGGGATGTTCTCGATCTCCCCCTTGAGGAACTCGACGTTCGTGACGCCGGCCTGCCGCTGGTTTTCGCGGGCAAGGGCGAGCATGTCATCGGTCATGTCGAGGCCGTAGGCCTTGCCGGTGGGGCCGACGCGGCGGGCGGAGAGCAGCACATCGATGCCGCCGCCTGAGCCGAGATCGAGCACGATCTGACCGGGTTGAAGGTCGATGAGCGCCGTGGGGTTACCGCAGCCGAGAGAGGCGAGCGCGGCCTTCTCGGGGATGAGGCCCTTTTCGGCTGCACTGTAGAGGTTGCTGGTGATGGGATCGCAGCAACGGAGGCCGGGGTCGCAGCAGGCCTGCACTGTGCCGGATTCCGAGACCGCGCGCGCGGCGCTGCCGTACTTTTCTTTCACCTGAGACTGAACATCGGTAGTCGTAGTCATTGGAGCCGCCTTTCGTATTCGTCAAGGCGAATATATCCGCAGTTGGACATATCTGTCAATGCGTATATCATGAGCACATGACTTCCCGGGCAAAGACAGCCGATTTGGCCCCACTCTTCGCGGCTCTGGCCGACCGGACGCGGCTGCGCCTGCTGAACCTGATTGCAGGTCGCGAGGTGTGCGTCTGCTACCTGGTGGAAGTGCTGCGGCAGGGCCAGCCGAAGATCTCGCGGCATCTCGCCTACCTGCGCAACGCCGGCATTGTGACAGCACGCAGAGAGGGCAAGTGGATGCACTACCGGCTGGCGCGCCCTGAAGATCCGGCAGCGAGTTCGGTTCTCGACGCGGTGTTCGAGTCGTTCAAGCTGGATCGCGAGATGCAGTCTGATCTGAGCCGCCTGACCCGCGCCTGCTGCGAGCCGCAACGCTTCGTCGCGCTACAAGGCGCGCCGGTCCCCATTGAATCGGAAAGTTCAGCGGCATGAGCAATCTTTGGATTTCAAAGGATGGAGTGTGGGGCGCTACCCGCCCCACGTGCTTCTAAGCCAGTGCCGCATTCAGGTTGTCGATGGCTTCGTCGATCTCCTGCGTGTTCTTGAATCCGACGGTCACGCTGTCGACGCCCGCATTCCGGAAGGCGAACTTCATGGCGGCGGCGCGGTCGTCGTGGTTGGTAAACCCGCCGTTGCCGATCAGCTTCATGCTGATCACGCCCATGCCTTCGGACTTCACCTGTTTCACATGGCTGACGACTTCGGCCACATTGCCGGGGCGATTCGTCGCGTAGTCCTCGGCATCCATCACAGCGCCGTTGTGGTTCATGCGGATCATGGCCACGTCGAGCCACTTCATGCCTGGGACCTGGCGGAGGGCGGGCAGCCCGTGGACGGAGCAGCCACGCTTGAGAATGGTCTTCTTGTCCTGCTCGACGAGGATCGCATCCTGCCAGCTCTTGGTCTTCTCCACCCAATCCGGGGTGTGCAGGTAGTGCAGCAGCATGATGTCAAAGTAGTCGGTCTGCGAGGTGCGGCGCATCTGGTCAAAGCGCTCGTGCGGGTCGCCGGGGCGATCCGTCTCCACCTTCGTCATCAACTGGTAGCTGTCGCGCGGCAGGCCCTTGAGCGCTTCGCCGAGCATGGCAGGCGTCGCATACGCTTCGGCAGTTTCAAAGAAGCGAATGCCGCGGTCATATGCGTAACGAATGAGCGCGGTGAACTTCTCCTGGCCGAGCGCCTTTTGGATGTAGCCGTTGTTGCTGCCCGTGCCGAAAGCGAGTCGCGTGACCTTGAGGCCGGAGTCGCCAAGGGTTACCATGTCGGTCGCCTTGGAACTCGTGGCGGCCTTCAAAGGGAGGGTGCCTAGACTTGCCAGAGTACCGGCAGCGATGCCGGTGCCGATAAATTGACGCCTGGAGTATTTGCTCACGAAGGCCTCCACAGGATGGGTTGGCCGGGGAATGGCCAGTTGGAAGAATGGTAGCACTTTCGGGCTGGGAATGGGGTGGACCGATGGCGCGGACCGGGGTACGGGTTTAGTTGCCGGTTTGCCGGTCAAATGACCAAAGCTTGCTATTGCAGGGTTCTCCACATACCCCCGCAATCTTCGATGAAGACCTTGTCGATGCTATATCTCTGCCAGGGCGCGATGTACCATATGGATCGAAATCGAACCTTCGCCAACTGCTGAAGCAACACGCTTCACGTTTCCGGCGCGGATGTCGCCGACTGCAAAAACCGCCGGCAAGCTCGTCTCAAGCATCTGCGGCGGCCTGCCAAGAGGCCACTTTCGTGGCGCATCTGCCAGAACCGGATCCAGGTCCCGTCCTGTAAGAACGAATCCCTGCTGATCCAGGGCGACACAGCCACGCAACCAGTCGCTGCGCGGAGACGCACCCGCCATCACAAAAATGTGTTGGATATCGCGCGTCAATCTCTCCCCTGACGAACTGTCGAGCCAAGTGACGCGTTCCAGGTGCGACTCGCCCTCTAGTGCCTCAAGCTCTGTTGCCAGATGCAACTCGATCGACGGATGCTCCATTATCCTCTGGGTTAGGTAACGCGACATTGTTTCGGAAAGCGTTTTTCCGCGAACCAGCATGTAGACCTTGCGCGCAGTCTCTGCCAGAAAAACTGCTGCCTGACCGGCCGAATTGCCGCCGCCGATTACGATTACCTCATCTTCCCCGCAAAGTTGCGATTCCATGAATGTGGCTGCGTAATAAACTCCATTCCCTTCGAACTGCTGGAGGTTTGCGATGTTCGGCCTGTTGTATTGCGCGCCAGAAGCGATGATGATGCTGCGAGCCTGCAGAATGTCGCCATTCTCAAGCGAGAGCTGGTAGGGTCTCCGAGCGCAGTTCATCTGGGCCACTCGCTGTCCAATCATCAACTGTGCTCCGAATTTCTCTGCCTGAACAACGGCGCGACCCGTGAGTTCCAAGCCGGAGATGCCTGTCGGGAAACCAATGTAGTTCTCTATCTTCGAGCTCGCGCCCGCTTGTCCGCCGGGAAAGTCTGCTTCTATCACGACGGCATCCAAGCCCTCAGATGCGGCGTAGACCGCCGCCGCCAGTCCGGCGGGACCTGCGCCTACGATGACCACATCGCGAATGCGCGATTCATCGACAGCGCCAGAGAGGCCCAGGCACTTAGCCAAGTGCTGCGTAGTGGGATTGCGCAGTACTTTGTTTCCGCTACAAATCACAACGGGAATTTCGTCGACCTTCAGGTCGAAGCGATCAAGCAGCTCTTGAGCGGTCGTGTCATTGTCAAGGTCGATGTAGGTGTGTGGATGTCCGTTGCGGGTGAGAAACTCGCGCAGCCGCAGCGTATTTGCCGAGTACTGCGATCCAAGGATAGTGACGTTACCCATGCCTCCTGTAATTAGCGCGAGGCGTCGCTGGATGAAGGCGCGCATGAAGATATCGCTGAGTTCGGTATCTTTTGCGATGAGCGAGTGCAAGGCCTCTGCGCTGACTTCAAGGAATTCTCCCGGTTCGGCAACGCGCCCGCGCGATAGAGAGCGGGCTCCGGAGATCAAGACCATCTCTCCGGAGAAACCTCCTGGACCATACGTCACAAACACGTGTTCGCCCGAGAGCCTCATCATGAGAATCTCAAGCTTTCCTGAGATCACGATAAAACAAGGCATTCCCGCCTCGCCCGACTCGAACAGTATCTCTCCCGCACGAACTGTTCTGACGGTGCCGTAAGGCCGGATGCGGTCAACCTGGATGGGGGATAGCACAGGGAAGGCCTGAGACTGCAAGTCAGGTGAGTTTATCGATGGCTGCGTTGACTCGGTCACTTGTAAATGCCTTCCCGCCAATGGATGATTCTGTTTCCACTATTATCATGATCCCCTCGTTTGGAATGCGCCAGCAATGCTGGTCCTAAGTGCGTGGAAAGAATGCGATACGCCGCCCTACTTTTTCTGGCGCGCGTTTCTGCCCCGACTCGGCCCCATTTTGTGATTTAGGGCGGATTGTCGCCCACTCGGAGATTGCAACACTACTCAACCCCGCGCCAGGCAGTGCCCTGTTGTAGCATCCAGAAATGATCGCGGGCGCATCGTGGACGTGGTGGCTTGGGTTTCACGCGGTAGTGGCCGTGATACTTGTGGCCGACTCGCTGATGCCCGGCCACCGCAGCGACGCCAGGCACCCGCAGGCGACCGCATGGCTGACTACGGCGGTGCTGTCGGCGGCATCGGGCGGCTTTGCGCTATGGCTGGGGATGACGCAGGGGCGGCAGACCTCGCTTGAGTTTGTGGGCGGCTGGGCCATTGAGACTTCGCTCAGCGTCGATAACCTGTTCATCTTCCTGATCATCTTTCAGGGGTTCCGCATCAGCACGCGCCGGCAACACAGCGCGCTGCTGTGGGGCGTAATCGGCGCGGTGGTTCTGCGCGCGCTGTTTATCCTGGCCGGCATCTCGCTGCTCAAGCACTTCGAGTGGATTACGTATGTCTTTGGCTTGTTCCTTCTGTACGCCGCGTTTCGGCTGGTGCGCGGCGGCTCAGCCCACGCGGCCGTTCCCGAGTGGATTCGCAAGCTGCAGCCTGCCAAGGGATCGCTGCTGCCGGTGATCATCGCCGTTGAGGTGACGGACCTGCTCTTCGCGGTGGATTCGATTCCCGCGGTGCTGTCCATCTCGCACAATCCGTTCGTGGTGTACACGTCGAACATCGCCGCTGTGCTGGGCTTGCGGTCGCTCTACTTTGCGCTGGCGTCGCTGCTCAACCGCTTCCGCTATCTCCACTATGGGCTCGGCGCAATGCTGGCCTTTGTGGCGCTGAAGATGCTGGCGGCGCGGTGGCTGGAGATTCCGATCACGCTTTCGCTGGCGGTGATGGGAGCTATCCTTTCTGTTTGCGCGGTGGCATCGTGGATCGCTGCGGGAAAAGAAGCCAGGGAGCAGAGCTGAGAGGGGCAGAGCAGGTTGCGCCGGCTCCATATCGTCTTTGGCATTGCCGCAGGGGCTAAAGCCCTCGTTGATTTTGCTGTGTTTTCGGCACGACTGAAGTCGTGCCCTGACACAAAGCGGGCTTGTGCAGACCTTCCTTAGAGCGCGGCGAAGGCCACGGCGGCAACTGCAACGCCGATGAGCAGGCTCAGGCGATCGGTCAGCGCAAAGACGACCGGATCTTCGTTCAGCTCTCCGCGTGAGGCAAGCAGCCAGATGCGGCTGATCCACAGAATGATGAGCGGGACGATCAGCCAGAGCGTGCTGGGGTGGCGATAGAGTGTGGTCACATCGCTTGCGCTGATGTAGATGGCAAAGATGACTACGGCCGCATAACCGCTGGCGGTGCCGAAGGCGCGCAACTGCTCAGTATCACTGATGAGATAGCCGCGGCCGTTCTTGAGCGGTGCGCCGCTGAGGCGCAGGTTCTCAAGCTCGGCAAAGCGCTTGACCACGGCGAGCGAGAGGAAAAGGAAGATGGACAGGCCCGCCAGCCAGTGAGAGATTGGCGTGTCGGTGGCGGCGCTACCCGCCTGCATGCGCAGCGTGTAGAGCCCGGAGAGCACGAGCACATCCACCAGGGCGACGCGCTTGAGGTACCAGGAATAACTGACCGTCGTGGCCAGGTAGACAAGCAGCCAGATGAAGAATCTTCCGCCCAGGACGCTGCCGCCGATGAGGCCGAGGATGAGCAGAATCGCGGCGGTGGCAAAGCCGGTGAGACCCGAGAGGTCGCCGGAGGCAAACGGCCGGAACTGCTTGCGCGGGTGGCGGCGGTCAGCCTCGATATCGAGCAGGTCGTTGAACATGTAGGTCGACGATGCCGTGAGGCTGAAGCAGCAGAAGGCGGCAAGGCCGGCCAACAACTTGGCAGGATAGAGCGTGTGAGAGAGAAGGACGGGCAGAAAGATGAGCAGGTTCTTCGCCCACTGATGTGGGCGCGCCGCCTTGATCAGCGACTCCAGCGGAGGTCGGGTCTCGTTGAAGGATTGCACGGGGTGAATGCCGCGCGACTTCATGCCCATGCGCAGCCCCGCGCTGGGATTGGCGACCATCGGCTCGGTGGCCTCGGCCAGCAGAGGCAGGTCTGGCGTGTCGTTCCCAACGTAGTCGAACGCGCCTGAGTCCGCGCATGAACTGAGCCGAGCCTTCAGGCTGTTCAGCTTCTTGTTGCCGGTCAAGTTGGTTGCGCCATCAGAGCCCAGCACATCGGTGAAGATGCCCAGATGGTCGGCGACGCGCTGCGCCAGGCGTTCATCTGCACCGGTAGCGAGATATAGGCCCCGGCCCCGCGCATGCTCTGCCTGGAGATATTGCAACAGCGTCCGGTTGTAGGGCAAGTGGACGACGTCGAGCGAGACGGAACTTGTGACAAAGGCTTTGAATGCGGCTTTACCTTTGAGCACCACGATAGGCAGGCGGAGAACCTGAAGGGGTTTCGTACGCAGCAGGACCAGCAGCGAGTCGACGAGCGTATCCGACTTGACCAGCGTGCCATCGAGGTCGACGCACAAGGGGCGCAGCGATTGGATCGACTGCGAGCGGAGCTCAGGCTGGGAGACGATCTGGGACAAACGCTTACCTCATCGGGCGACAGGCGGCTTGAGAATCGAGCATGCGCTTTGTAATTCCCCGTGGCAATTCGGGACATCTTCCGGACTGGCCGGGCAGCTTGAGTGTGCAGGGGCAGGCCGGAATTGCCTCAAGTATACAGACCCGCGATTCTTCAGCAGGCTGCGAATGGGCGGCTTGGGCGCAACACAAGGCGCGCGCGTAGACGCACCCTGGGCAATTTGGTGAGATTGTTGGGAAGGTGTTTGGTGGAGCTGAGCGGGATCGAACCGCTGGCCTTCCCGGCGCGCCGGGACGCTCTCGGCTGGATTACTGGATTGAATCGATCAATTCCTGGACCGATCGATGAGATTTCCAACTCTTCATCGGCATTTTGGGAGATTTGGTGGAGCTGAGCGGGATCGAACCGCTGGCCTCCTCGTTGCGAACGAGGCGCTCTCCCAGCTGAGCTACAGCCCCACGACTTGATTAGTTTACCAGCGCCCGCGGAATCCCGAAAGGCACAGCGTGCTTTTACTCTTTTGAGGAGAGTTTCGGCGGAGGATGGGACTCTCCGCCGGAGATTTCCCTACAGCTGGTTCATGTTCGCCAGGAACTCGGCGTTGTTGCGGGCCTTCTCCAGGCGGCTGACGAGCACTTCCATTGCTTCCACGGGTGAGAGCGGGTTGATAACCCGGCGCAAGACCCAGATGCGCGAGAGGTCTTCCTTGGCCAGGAGCAACTCTTCTTTACGCGTGCCGGAGCGCTGAATGTC
>PMXB01000155.1 GCA_003165935.1 Acidobacteriaceae bacterium
ACGCGCTCCGGTCCTCCGAGGCAGAAATCCCCGAGGAAATAGAGAATATCGTTTGGTTTGGCGCAAGCGTTGACACGCTCGCAGATCGCGTTGTCCATCTCCTCCACGCTCGCAAAGGGACGATTGCAATACCGAATAATGTTGAAGTGGCCGAGATGAAAATCGGCCGTGAACCAGACACTGCTCATGGATTCATTCTCGTTGATCTCGGGGCTCAGCGTCATCGCCTATAAGAAAGCAATCGGATCACGACTCGCGGGGCAGTTCGCGCACGATTACGGGCCCTTTGCGATACTACAAACGCACTTCAGAATGCTGTTTTCGCCAAAAAGGGCCGTCCGAAGGTGCTAGCGGGCACCTTGGTAACTCTTTCAAGATCGTAATCAGCTCTTCAGTGAAGAGATGATTGTTGCCGTAGTTGTGCTCGGGCAAAGGCTCGCCAGTTGGAACAAGGGTTACTGCTCCCGCGCATTCGGCGCCGATCCGCTCTAAGGTGGCGTAATCATTGCGTGCGCTGATACCTAAACTGCGGGCGACAATTTCGCGCTTGCTTTCCACGGGCAGAATGCCCGTGGATGCCATCAGACGATTTGATGGAGATCCTCAAGTAGAGAAGCTGCTACCGCTTCCTCGGCAATCGCGATCCCGTGACTTTGCATTGCTAACATCAAAGCTTCGTCCCACAAGGCTGCCACGCAAGCGCCGGATAAGTCGTGTCGCGCGTGCGGCGCGTTTGTCACCGCAACTTCGTAGTCCTTGGCACCGAATCGCCAGAGATTCGCGTGCCATGTACGCATCATGTGATTCGCAATCTGCAGTCCTGCCCAGTCGAAGTCACCGTGGTACATCAAGCGGGCTCCTGCACGCTCCAACTGGGTCAGCAGCGTTCTCTGCGCCGCAGCTGGCATGCCGTCGGTGCAGACCAGCGGCGCGCTAGCCGCGCCCAATCGATCGGCGGCGATGGCCACTAGATTAGGGTTTTCACATACGAATACGGTCACGCCGTTCACGGCCCAAACGGGCGGTACTCGCACCAACCTACGCAATGACAAGTAGGCAGGCTCTCCTGGAGTCCCCATGGTCGTGTCGTTACAGGCGACCGGAAGGTTCAAGAACAAGACGGGCCGGGCCAGTTCATTGATCAATACACCTGCCCGAGCCCAAATGTCTCGGACGCGTTCATCAGGAATTCGGACATCATTCTGCTGTTCGTTATCATCCGACAAGTTTGCGCCGAAAGCATTTTTGCTTTCCAGGCGGCGCCAGGCAGCCAAGATGATGGTGGCCGTCGGCTCACCGCTGTCGAGCGCGTGCGCATTGCCGAGGGTCTCAGCTGCGAGTTGGGAGAGGGGGACGCCATCCGCAGGCAGTCTCCGCAATACGATGTCTGCGCGTTCAAGCAGTTGTTGGGCAATGGTTGGATTTTGCCTAGCGAGGCGTTTAAGCAGGCGAATCGCGACGGGCGTTATCACCCAGTCGCTCAACGTAACGTGCCAATGACCATGACTCGTCACGTGGTCCCACTGCGCCTGAATGTTAATCCGGTGTGCCGCTCGGTTCACGATAGGACCATCGATGAGTTTCAGCGCAGTCCGTAACGAACTCGCGATTCCAGCCTCGTTCAAGGCGGCATCCAGTTGCCTGACGTCGACCCGCGTTGATCGAAATGGGCGTGATGAGCGACCGATGAGCAGAGCCAGAGCCTCCTGTTCGGCGGCATTGAGCTGGGTCAGTCTCAGAATGCCCTCTGGGGCGCCATTGTCTACGCGTTCGAAATAACGTCGCATCCGCAGGCGAAGAGGTGCAAGTTCGGCCCCCCCGAGTAATCGTTTGAGCCGGTCGTCGAGGCCGGGCGGGATGCTGTTCGAGTTCATGTGCGGGGAAACCTTCGGTCAGGATCGTCTTCGCGTCGTTTCGCATGTCCATCCCAAGTCCAGCGCGAGACGAACACGGCGTCTACCCCTTCTCGCCGCTGCAGTTGGCAGATGGAAACGCCCGGTAGTTCAGCGTAACAGGCCCATTCGCGCTCACTGGTGATGACGAAATCGAGGTCGAATTCGCGGATCAATCCCATGCAATGCGCGCGGGCCGCATCATCGATGCCTGCGAAGGCTTCATCCAGCAGCATCAGCCGGGGAGCATAAGGGCTAGCCCCTCGACCATAGAAGCTGGAGATCGCCGCAAAAAGTGGTACCGTCAGGCCGAGTGCCCGTTCGCCGCTGGACGCCGGCCCGGACAGCTTTCGCCACTGGCCATCTTGCTGTCGCTGCACACGAAACCGATGCCAGCGGCGATAGTCCAACGCCTGGGCCAACTGGTCAATCAGGCTGAGGCTGGATGCGATCGGGTCTCCCTCTGCACGGGCCCGCTCCATGGCGATCTGTTGTTGCAACATGGTCCCTACGGCGCGTCTGTCGTCAGCCGTCCAGAGATCGGAGCTGGTGTTGAGCAGACGTTCGCGGGCGATCTCAAGTCCCACGGGAGCGCCTTCTTCAAGACTTAGCGGCTGCCATTGCAAACGGTAGCGCACGCCGGTGGAAGTCGGGTGTTTGTGCAGTTCATCATTGATCGCAGCAACCCACTTGTCGGCTGCACGCATCAAGCGCTGAATCTCCGCCGCGATCTCCGCTTGAAGGTGGTTTTCCAAAACCTCTCGTTCTTTGGCCGACAGCAGTTCGCTGCGCTGGGCGATGTCATCGCTCAGATGGGACGCCAACGTGTACGGCCGTTCCGAGCGGTTCTGATACATGACGTGGACAGTGAATCCCCAATCGTTGGGTTCGGAGGTGGCTTGGTAACCCATCGCACTGAGCGAGCGTTGTAACTCGGTCAGATCTTCCGATATCTGGCGCTGGATGCGGCTCCAACTGGCGTCATCATCCGAAACGTGCGCAAGCGCTTGTTCCGCGCGCCGCGCCAATTGCAGTGCTGGATCGATAGTCCAGGGCATGCCGCTGTCCGGTACAGGAAGGTCTGGCAGTGCGGAGGCAAGCAGGCTGCTTTCAGTGAAGCGCTGCAGTCGCTCGATGGCCTGGGCACGGGCCGCAGTGCGTTGGGTCAATTGTTCTTCTGCCCTATTTGCGGTGGAACCTGCGATGCCGCGCGCTTCTATGGCTTTCATCAGTGCTTCCTGCTTTGCATTGACGTCGCCATCGGCTTGTCGCACATTGTCAGCGGCTTGAGCAAGTTGCTGGCGTAGCGTTTCCACTTTCGCGCCAATGGATTCGTGCAGTACGGCATAGCGCGCCCGCGCCGTTTCCGCGCGGTCGTTGGCCGTCGCCAGGTCTTCCTCCAGCTGTGCCAGGGTACTGCGTGCCTCGGCCTCACGCTCCTGCTGCCGGCTGAAATCCAGCCATGCGCCGCGCCATGCCTGGGCAGCCTGAACCAACTCGTACTGTGCGTGCATGAATCTGTCGACCCCGCCTGCGATCGGTGGGAGGTCGGCGAGTGCGCTGGGCAAGTGCAAATCGACGGCGTCTCTCTCCAACATCTCGCGTTCCGCTTGAAATTCAGCTTCTGCTGTTCCACATTGGGCGTCGGCAAAATCAAGACGCGAGAGCGCTTGAATCACTACGCGCTCGGTGCTCGCAGCAGTAAGGACCGCTGTGACGAGTGGAGCATCGGATGGGGCGCCGCGCCGTTCGGTCTCCGCTTGTGCTCGTTCAGCGGCCAGAAGCTCAAAAGCCTGCGAGAGTAAGGCATCTTCCTCGTCCAGCGCCTGGAGTTGCCGGATAACTTCTTGCAGTCGACGCTGCCGTGCCTGGGATCGAGCCGCGTGCCCTATGTAAACCGCTTCTGATTTATTCCAGGCGCCTGTGAGCGCGCCCAGGCGATACCGACCATCGACCGAAACCCACGATTCCGCCGTCTGGTCGTCCTCCGCTCCGCATGCCACGCCAGCGAGCAAGGCTTCCACCAACTGTAGCGGAACTCTACTGTTCTCCGGGGGCAACGGCAAGAGCTGGTTCAGGAGGCTATCTCCTTGGGCACCGGGGCGCAGCAGCCATTGCGTATCCCAAATGGGAGCGCCATCCACCCCTGTCACAGTTCCGTCGGGGGCAATCCAGGCATCGAGCAGGCCACAGGCTTCAAGCGAGGCTTCCAAACCTGCGCGATGGTTTGCTTGTACGTGAGGGTGGAAATCGACGAGTTGCCACAGCGGCGCCCCCGCACGACCTTCGCGGACTCTCTCACCCCGCGTGGCCGGCGGTAGCGGAACTGCGTCGTGGCCCGCGGCCAGTCTATCCTTCTCTTCTATAAGAGTGGTGCGCTCCTGTTGCAGGCCCTTTCTCGCGGCCTCAAGCTCCGATTGCCGGCCAGCATGACGTACGGACGCTTGCGCGTAAGCCTCGGCCAGAGCAGTGTACATGGGATTGGAGCCCTCAGGGCTGGCTGCCCAGCTTACGAGCTGCTCCATGGTTTCCGCGGTGTCAAAGCTCAGTTGTTTGAGAGCGGTACAGTGGGTTGTCCAAGCGTCGATCAGGCTATTGCCGGCGACTTCCGCGTTTTGATCCGCCGCCGCACGCCGTCCCTTAGCTTCCTCCAGTTCTGCTTGACGCTCACGTTGTCGCTCCTGCGCAGCCTTGAGCGTAGATTGCTTGGCAGCTAGGATTGCATGGCGCTGTTCCAGATGCCGGATGCTCTCGCGGCGCTTATTCGCAGCCTCCCGCAAGGCAGTTGCAGCGGATGCAAACTGCGCCGCCGGAAGTTCCGCGAGCCTGGCGGAGCTAAGTTCTGTAATCGGGTTGCCGGCGAACTGTGTTGCCGTTCCAGCGGATTCGGCTTCCGAGGCACATCTCGCACGGGTAAACTCCAGCTCGCGTTCCGCGGCATTATGGCACTGAATAGATTGACGACTGCGCTCTTCTTCCCGCGCCAGATGTGAACTCGCCACAGCACATTTTTCCCGCGCAGCCCCCACCTCACTCTGGCGATCTTTGGCATCCTTTTCCGCATGACTCAGGCGATTGGCGTCCTGGTTGGCAGGATCGCTCTGCAGCGTTTCCAGCCGCGCTCGGGCCCCGAGCAAACTCCGTTTGGCTGCTTCGTGGGACACAGTGGCTACGGCTGAAGCTTTTTCCGCCCGTTGAAATTCGACCTGCGCTTTGCTGCGATCTTCACTGGCATTGTCAAAGGAAGTTTGTGCTTGGCGTAGTGCACGCGTTTGGCGCCTGGTGAGCATGCCAGAATAGATGCGGTAACGTTGTTCGAACTGCTTGACGGCGTGCTCCAGTTGCCGAGTTTTTTCCAGCTGTTCACGGTCTTCCTCCAATTGGTTAAGCGCCTCCGCCACGTCGCCCAGCAACTCCGGAGGCATCGGAGGTAGCGCTTCCGTGAGGGCGTGGGACAAGCCGCCTTCGTCGGGCTTCTTCGCCAGCTGAGGTTGGCGTAATTGGATCAAGGTGTCCATCAGCGCTTCGTATCTTTTGGCACCGAGGTGGAAGAGCCGTTCATCCACAGCCCGGCGGTAGTTGCGGGCGCTGACGAAGACCTTGCCGCGGCCCTGGCCTTCAACCACTTCGCGCAGTCGCTCACGGGTAAGCACAACCCGATCGCTTGTCAACCATATGTCTTCACCGATACGAGGATCTTGCCCTTCGCCGGTGCCTTCGAGCAGGAAGAACCAGCTTTCGACTTCCGTCTTCCCTGCCACAGCCGACAAGCCGGCGCCCAGGGTGAGATAGCGCGCAACGCCATCCGCCGGGCGCCTGCCAAACTCGATCCAGGTGTAGCCGATGCGGCGTTGATAGGAGTTCATCAACAGGTTCCAGGCCATCTTCTTTCCGGGGTCTCCGTCGGGCTCAACGCGCGATGGGCGCAATTGCGCATCGAAAAGAAAGGGCAGAGTCAAGGAAAGCACCTTGGATTTGCCTGTGCCGTTGTTGCCGCGCAGAAGCAGGCGGCCATCGCGGAACCAGAATTCCTCGCTATCGTAGTGAAAGAGTTCGACCAGTCCGAGCCGAAGAGGCTGCCATCGTTCACGTCGAGGTTTCGGCAGTTCGGGGCGAGGAAGCGAAGGTAGATCGAACAGGGTGTCGGTCATGCGTCGAACAGCGACTTTTCAGAGCGCCGATTGCCGCTCATTTGATTACGCACTTCAGGATCGCCAAGTGCGAACCGCGCAATGGCCGGCAAGGGGCGAATCTCGCGATTTGCATGCGAGATCAGTTGAAGCCGGTGCAGGTTATCCAGTGTGATCTTGGCCAGTTCCACTTCTGCACCGGGTTCGCGGGCCGACTTGCGCCAATATCGGCCATACTTATCGATTGCAACGCGCAAGAAGTCCACAACGTCGCTGTCTTTGGTGACGGCCGACTGCGGTGCTTCACGCAGGAGTCTGGCCAGGCGCTCGGCAACCAGCAATGTGGCATGGGCCTCTGTGCCTTCCGCAGGCATCGATATGTCAGTGAGTCGTCCAGACTCGTCCGTCAGCGCCAGTCCTTCGGCGCGCTGCTCGGCGGAAAGTCCCGCTGCCTCACAGAGCCTGGCCGCCATCGCACCACGTTGATTGACGAAGTAGGCTTGATGCTCTGCATCCAAAGAAGCGTTGTAGATGACTGGATCGTCCAGCAACCGGCGCGCCAAGTGGTGGCGAAGGGCGTCGCGACGGCCTTGGTCGCTGTCTGCTACGTGCTCGGCCACCAGTGAGCGCAATCTGTCCTCAAAATCGATCGGGGCCGCTTCGGCGCGCCATGTCGATGGGCCGCGCACTGCCGCTAGAATGCCAGCGAGCATGCACCGCTGCACGTCGTAGAGCGCGTCCGACCGGGCCCCACCGTTTTCGAGGACAAAGTTCTCTTCGTCGCCGGCAACGCGTTGCAACACATCCTGCTCCAGCAATGTCCGGCAGACGGAAACTAGTTCGCGCCGTTCAGTCGCAGTGCGCAGCGTAAATTCGAAGCCGCATGAGGCCAATGCCGGGTCGCCGGCTAATTGCATGATGTCCTCACCCAGTTTATGCAAGGTGATCTGCGGATCGGCACGCTCCAGCACCGCGCAAGCGAGGCAAAACAGGACGTAGCGACGCCGGTTATAGTCAGGTAGGCCGCGCGTCTCGTCCACGAGATCCGCAGGCCGCTTGAAAAGCCGCGCGCCGTCGCGCTCGACGTCAATTGGCCAACCAACCTCACGTGCAAACCAGTCGCGCAGCCGCGCGGCCTGCCGTCGTACCGCCGGGAAGTCTTCGTGACTCGACGCCATCAGCGGCCGCATCAGCAGGGCGCGCAGAGCCCTACGGAACTCGTCTTGTTGCTGGACCCTTTGGAGTTCGCCGATGCGCTGGCTGTCCTGCCGAACTAAAGGCCGGGCGCTCATAGCGGCGCCTGCATGAACGTGATCGTGACAAGATGGTCCCGACCTGCGAAAACGCCGGCCGGTGTGACGATGCGAGCCTCCGTTGCGACACCGAGGGGTTCCATGCGGATCTTCAAGAGGCCGTCGCCGGTTTGACGCTCGACGATCTGGTCAGGATGAGCTTGTTCTGCCAGTGCCTCTCCCAACAGGCTCTGGAACAGGCCGAAGGCATGTGTGTCCAATTCACCTAACTCCGATAGGCGGACAGGATGCCCGGTGGCCAGGCGTTGCCTTGCGGCTTCGATCTGGCGCGATTCCTCAGAGAGCTGTTCCGCCATGAGCGCCCGTTCAGCACTGCGGTCACGCACCCGGGCGAGCGGGCTGCGGGGCGCGGCTTCGCCATATTCGCGCAGGCGAGGGTTGATTTGTAGCGGCGGAGCCTCGCCCCATGGGGTGCTCGCCGGAACTTCGTCGTCGGCCTGCAGGTTGAGTGAGAAATGCCGAGCAGGATGAAGCGCGAAAGCAGCTCGCGCCATTCGGTGTGCCTCACCGTCACTGCCACAGACGGCGAACCAATGTGCGAGCATTCGGAAATCTGCGGAGCGATCACTGCGGCCGCTGCGACGGTCATTCAAAGTGGCAATTGCACCCAGGAGTTGAGGAATCGCAGCACGTGCTCGCCCTCGCAACAATTCGGCCTGGGGCGGTTCCGCTCCGGTCGAGAGGAACCAGCCCCGCAACCCTTTCCATCGTTCACCCCACGCTTGCCAACGGCGCATTTTTTCGCTGGTTTGATTTTCCTCGCCATCTGGAGCGCTGTCCCGCGCTTCCCGCTCCGCGATTTGGAGAAAGACGGCATCGACGCGTGGCGCCAGATCCTGGATGAGTTGGGAAATGGAATCGGAGCGGCGAACGAGATCGCTCAGAAAACGGTCTAGATAGTCGATCAGGCGGCGCTTGTAGGCGATAACGGCGCTGGCCTCGGCCCGCTGAAGCTCAAGGCTGCGCGCAACTCCAGCCATGAACGCCTGCGCGTTTTCGGCGAGATCGTTGAATACACCGACCAGGTCACGTAATACTTGATGTGCCTTGGCGACATCAAGCCCGTCCTTGGTTCCGTCATGGTCCATCAGTTGTTGCAATGCCTGCAGCCGACTGGCAATGTCTTCCAGCGCAACGGTCTGTAATTCGGCCCTGCGTTGCAGCGTTTGAAAAAATACAGCAAGGCTCGTCTCTACTGCCTCGCCGCCATGGGATAGGCGATAAAGGAAGCGTGCGCGATAGAAGTCACTGAGGGATGAGACGCGCGCCGTGTCAGGTTGGGAATCGAGATTGCCCCATTCGGCTAGCTGGGCCAAGGCGCTGTTGACCTCTTCAATGGTGGGCAGGCTATCGGCCCAACTAGCTTCCGCGAATACTTCGTCGGGGCGGAGTTGAAGCCGGTACTGTCGCTTGGCGGCGGCAAAGACGTCCATGATGCAGCGATAGAAGCTGGATTTCTCGGTACTTAAATGCCGAAAAAGTTCTGCTGCCGTCGCGCTTGACTGCACAGGATTCCCCTTTCTTTGTACTCCTGACGCTCGTTCATTTTATGCACTTGTTCGCTCTATTAGCAATTAAGCTCAGACCGGCTCACCTCGCGAACCTGCCCTGACGGTATAGGGGACATGTAGCACCAGGAACTCCAAGCCGGATGCTCTCTGCGAGGATTCCTGTGCACCATCAAGTTCTCAACAAGACCTGGTCAATCATCAATCCGAGCCGGCGAGACGCTTTCGGATACGGGAGGCGATACTTACCGTAAAATGATTTGAACTGGATTCATAGCTTCGATAGACTGATCGGCTTCAATGGGAATCTGCGCCCCGGAGACTCTGCTCTCGATCATTACAGGGACACACTTCGTCTGGTTGGAACCTTCTACCAAGGCATGAACTTGCGCACTGGTTGCCCGGTGACGAACTTCTCCTATGTTTGATGCCGGTCAACTCTTGTTCTCTGGAGTAGCAGGCGCGCTCACGGATTGTCCGAACATGTTCAGCAGAGCCGAAAATGCGCTGGTGAGCCGCTCCGGGGTTACGGAATCCGGGAGAGGGATGGTCAATGCCGGGCGGTTCGTCCGGGGATCGCTAGTGAACAGGGTGGGCAACACGTGAGCCACGCGCGGTGCGGGAGCGGCCGTGGGACCTGCCGCAGTGCCTCCAGCCGCGCCGCACGCAGTGCCACCTGCCGTGATCGACTCGATCAATCGCAGTCCAGCTTCGATGAATGAGGCCGCAGCAAGTTCGACGCCNNGCCGGCGGCGAAGGACGAGTGCCTGCAGGCGCTGGTACCGTTGCACCCGCTAAACCCGCCGACTGCGTCTGCACGTCGTGCAGCGCCTGCGGAAGAGCAACCGCCTCGGCGGGAGCGTGATCAATNNGTGAGCATGTGAATTACGTGTACGGGCCGCGATTGGCCCAGCCGGTGTACGCGCCCGATGCGCTGCTCCAGCCGGGCAGGGTTCCAAGGTGGCTCGAAGTTGACAACCACCGAGGCCGCTTGCAAATTGAGACCCACGCCTCCCGCATCGGTCGAGAGAAAGACCTTGCAGGCTGGATCGTTGCGGAAATTCTCTATCAATGCGCCGCGCTGGCGAGAGGGCACGCCACCATGGAGCGATACGAATCCAATGCCCAGCTTGCGCAACTCTTCGCCTGCCAAATGCGTCATTCGTTCAAACTCGC
>PMXB01000206.1 GCA_003165935.1 Acidobacteriaceae bacterium
CAGCTTCCTCGATAGGTTGTGTAACTGTTGTCGCTCAACAATAGCGGGAGATGGTAATGTTCCTCACCGCTGCACTTGAAAGTAATTGAAATCTCCGGGTAGATGCTGGCGCGGCCCTTGCTCGCCAGATAGGCACCTGTCGAGAAGGTAAGCCGATAGAGACCCGCTGAGGCATCACTGGTTAGATTGCGGCAGCGTCCATCCGCATCGGTAGCGCTCTCATTCACGGTGACCCATACCGCGTTTTCGTGTTTGTCGAGCTGCACCGAAACACCGGGCGCCGGTTTGCCGAGGACTGCATCGAGCACGTGCGTTGTAATCCCACTCATTCCACAAGCCACTTTCCCAGACGAATCTGCGTAATCTGCCGTTGCTGTTCCGCCGCCTCGCGCAACTCACCCGCGCGCTCGTTAGCCAGTCTCCGGTTGAGGATGCTCAGCATCTCTGCCGCGCTCTTGCCCGTAGCGCACACAATATAGGTGAAGCCAAATCGCTCTTCGTACAGCGCATTGCCCGCGGCCAACTCCGCCAGCACATCCTCATCCGCGCCTGCGGCATTGGACTGTTCCTGTCGCGACCATGCCTGCGACTTCGCCAACGCGTGCGCCGCCTTGAGCTCTCCAATTCTCGGATGACATGCGAATGCCTCCATCCAGTCGTCCTCTTCCATCGTGCTCCACACGCGATCCGCCGCCATGCTCAGTTCGATCAGGTTTTCTATTGGCCGCAGCGCAACCATCGCTTCTGCCCACCGTTTCGCGCCACAGCAAGCAATCATCGCCCGTAATGCGTCGCTCTCCTCCGCCTTGTTCCATCGGTCGAGCACCGCGTTCATGGCCGTGCCTCCGCAGTTAGCAACTCATTCAAAAACTCGCCCAGCAGATTCGCTGCCACTCGGCTCCGATACGCAGCCGTAGACCGAATGTCGTCAATCGGCTTGGCTTCCTCCATCAGCGCTTCCTGCGCCTCACGGATTGCCAGTGGCCCCAACGCCCGTCCATGCAACACCGCTTCAGTTCGATAGAGCCGCGCAGGCAACGGCGCCAGGCTAGCCGCTGCCAGCCGAATCTCGCTCACTACACCGCCGTGCAGCAGCGCAGTCCCTGCCAGCGCCACCTTTGAAATCGCCATCGCCCGCCGCGTTCCCACCTTCCGTAAGTACTGCCTGTGCTGCGCAAATCGCAACGGCACGTGCACGGCATAGAGCAGCTCATCCGGTGTCATCGCATTGCGCTTGTAGCCGGTGTGAAAACTGCTGTACGGGATTCGCCGCTTGCCGCGCATCG
Source organism: Acidobacteriaceae bacterium (assembly GCA_003165935.1). Classification (GTDB taxonomy): domain Bacteria; phylum Acidobacteriota; class Terriglobia; order Terriglobales; family Acidobacteriaceae; genus Telmatobacter. The sequence goes on from PMXB01000206.1 coordinate 1,287, forward strand.
AGATCAGCTCAACCTCCGCGTCGCAGACCAGCAGCGCCGGAGACGAATCCGCCGCCGGCGATCCATTCACCAGGTTGCCGCCAATCGTTGCCCGGCTCTGGTTGGCAATCGAACCAATCCACGTCGCAGCCTTCGCCAGCAGCGACGCACCGCTCTGCACTGTGTCATGCATCCGAAGATCGCGAAAAGTTGCCCCGGCGCCAATTGCGATCGATTCCCCCGAAACCTCAATGAAGCGCAGTTCGCCAATGCCCCACAGGCTCACCAGCTTCTTTTCGCGCAGCCGCCCCGCCGCGTGCGCCACCATAATCTCCGTACCGCCCGCAATCGGCATCCACTCGCCCGGTGCGCGCGCCATCAACTCAAGAACCCCGGTCAGACTGCCCGGTGCGATCAGCTCATGCGCCTCAGCATTACCCCGCATGTGCACCGCCAGTCTTCGCAGTCGCGTCCATCTCAACGACTACTGCGGCCACTGAATCAAAAATCCGCTTGAATCCGGTACACCGGCAAAGATTCCCAGCAAGCCCTTCGCGAATCTCACCAATCGTTGGATGGGGATTTACTGCCAGCAATTGCGCAGTTGCCATCAGCATCCCCGGCGTACAGATCCCGCACTGCGCGCCGCCACATTCCAGGAACGCCTTCTGAATGGGATGCAGCGCTTCAGCTCTGCCCAGGCCCTCAACTGTCTCAATCGTCGCGCCCTCAGCCTGCAGCACAGGCACCAGGCAACTGTTCACCAGCTCGCCATTCATCCTCACCGAACACGAGCCGCACTCTCCCTCGCCGCAGCCTTCCTTCGTGCCGGTCAGGTGCAGATCCTCGCGCAGCACATCCAGAAGCCGCTTCATCCCATGCGCCGCCACAGTGCGCTTCTCTCCGTTCACGATGAAGCTGATCCCGGCGCTGGAGTTAGCCAAGTGCTCGCTCATACGGCCGAGACCTCCGCCTTCGATTCCTGCGTCACCAGTTGCGCGAACAAATCCTCCGGCAAAAGCGGAATCGCGTTAAACCCCACACCAATCGCATCCCGAATCCCATTCAGAATTGCCGGCGCGGGCCCGTCATGCGGCAACTCGCCAATCCCCTTCGCGCCAAACCCGCCAAAGCGGCACGGAATCTCCTCAAAGTAGACATGGATCGGCGGAACATCCTCAGCAGTCGGCATAATGTAGTTCGTCATCTGGTTATTGGCCATGCGGCCGTCCTTCCATACCACCTTCTCGTAGAGCGCATAGCCGATGCCCTGCGCAATGCCCCCTTCAATCTGACCCCCCGCAAGCACTGGGTGCAGCACGCGGCCCACCTCCTGCACTGACCAGAACTCCTCCACCTCCGCTGAGTAGGTCGTCGTGTCCACCGCCACCTGCGCCACCTGCACTGACCACGCAAACGCCGGATACGCCTCGCCGCGGTACTTCTGGTCGTCCCAGAAGATGCCCGCCGGCGCTTCATACCTGCACAGCGAAATCACCGCGCCATCTTCCTCGCGCAGACGCTCGCACGCCGCAAAGAACTCCTCTCGCGTGAACTCTTCCCTAAGCCCCGCACGTTCGCGCAGCGTCCCCACAAGCTGCAGTCCCGCGCGCTCAATCAGCTTTCCCACCACCATCGACGTCCGCGATGCAACCGTAGGCCCGCTGTTCGGAACAACATTTGTGTCCACCGGAGCCATCTCCACATCGTCGTAGTCGATCCCGATGGACTCGGCCGCAATCTGGCTCAAAATTGTGTTGGTCCCCTGGCCAAACTCGGTGTTCGCCACCAGCACGCGCACCCTGCCTTCCGGCGTCACGTCAATTCCAGCCAGCGAATTCAGATAGCGCTCGCCCGACCCCGTGAACCCCGCACCGTGATAGAACGCCGCAATCCCCAATCCACGTTTCACCGCGCGAGTCTGATTTTCCTGTGCGAACCGCTTCTGTCGCTCATAGTAGTCGCTCTCCGTGAGCGCGCGATCGAGCAGCTTATCCAGAATCACCGGCTCACGCATCACCTGCTCGGTTGCCGTCGTGTCACCATCGTGGAGAAAATTCCGCCGCCGCACTTCCACCGGATCCATGCCGATTGCCGCCGCAATCTCGTCCATGTGCCGCTCAATAGCAAAGATCGCCTGCGGCGCGCCAAAGCCGCGAAACGCCCCGTAGGGCACTGTGTTGGTCGCCCACGCCTTCGAACTCACCCGCACATTCGGGCAAACATACGGTCCCGGCGAGTGCAGCGTCGCCCTTGAAAGCACTGTCGAAGACAGCGTCGTATATGCGCCGCCGTCCGTGGCCACTTCAATGTCCATCGCCAGCAGCTTGCCGTCGCCATCAAGCGCAGTCCGATGCCGCACCCTCGATGGATGTCGCTTCGTCGTCGCCGCCAGGTCTTCCATGCGGTCATAGGTCATCTTCACAACGTGGCCGCTCTTCATCGCCAGCAGCGCCGCGTGCGAAGCCAGCGTCGAAGGGTAATCTTCCTTTCCCCCAAACGCACCGCCCGTCTCAGTCTGGATCGCGCGAACTTTGTCTTCAGGCAGATCGAGCACCGCGAGCAGCGACTTGTGCACGTAGTACGGACACTGCAGCGAACCCCACACCGTGATGCCATTTCCCTCGCTCCATTCAGCGATCACGCCGTTGTTCTCAATGTAGAGGTGCTCCTGCGCGCCGGTGCGATACTCACCCTCCACAATGTGAGCAGCCTGCGCCCACGCCGCGTCTACATCGCCCTTCTCCAGCAAAAAGCTCTTCAAAATGTTGTCCGCGCCCCAGACAATCGTCTCCTGCCGCTCGCTCTCCTCAATCGTGAGCACCGGCATCAGCGGCTCGTATTCGACGTTCACCGCATCCACCGCCTCACGCAGCTTGTGTTTGTCCGGGTGCGCCAGCAGCACAATGGCCTCTTCGCAGTGATTTACCATCCCATCGGCCAGCACCGGCTGGTCTGCATTGATGAGCTGAATATGATTCCTGCCGGGAATGTCGGCCACGGTCACAACCGTGAACTCGGTCCAGTCGATGCGACGATCAAAGCCAATCGACCGGATCAGCCCGCGTGGAATTGAGCTGCGTACCGTCGCACCATACCACATGCCTTCGCGCTCAATATCGTCGAGATAGCGCGCGCGTCCCAGCAGCTTGTCCACGCCCTCTTTTCTAGGGACAGCGGTTCCAACGATGCGGGTTTTCTCGCTCGTGCTCATAGTTTGGGCTGTGCTGGATCTGCGTACGGGTTGAGGCATAGCATACATCGGCCCGCCCCGAATTCCAAGAACCGTTCTCAACTCGCGAGATGCGCCAGGGTCCGCGCAAGCACATGAACCCCCGCGCCAATCCACTCCGGCGACGCATACTCATCGGGTCTGTGGCTCACGCCGCCGCGGCAGGGGATAAAGAGCATTGCCGCCGGCGCAATGCGCGCCATGAAAAGCGAGTCGTGATATGCGCGGCTCACCATACGCTTGTAGCTCTTGCCCGCGGCCTTGGCTGACTCCTCAAGTGCATCTAGAATTGCCGCATCGCAGATTGCCGGTGGATCCGCATTCACCAGTTCCGTCGTAATCGAGATGCCTCGCCGCTGCGACGTCTCCGCGCACGCCTTCATCAGCGCATCAATCACGCCATCGCGCCGTGCACTATCCGTATCGCGAATATCCGTCTCCAGCCGCACACGCGAAGGAATGCTGTTGACCGCTCCGGGGAAAACCTCGCAGATGCCCACGGTCGCCACGGTGTCGATTGTGCCCGTCCCCTTGGCCGTCGCCTCGAGCGCAAGAATCAGTTCAGCCGCTGCAGCCAGCGCGTCTTTTCTTCCCGGCATCAGCTTTGCGCCAGCGTGTCCGCCCTCGCCCTCCACCACGACTCGCAGGCTCGCCGGCGCGGCAATATGCGTCACCAGGCCTACATCGATTCCCTCGGCTTCCAGCGTCGGCCCCTGTTCAATGTGCAGCTCCACAAACTGATGAAACCGTCCTTGCGGCAGCGCCACAGACTCAAGCGACCCCATGAATCCGGCCTGCAAGCGCAACTCTTCAAGCCCGCGCCCTTCCTTGTCGCGCAGCTTCAAAGCGTCGGTCGGCGAAAGCACACCGCCCATCATGCGGCTGCCCAGGCAGCCTATGCCGAAGCGCGTCGGCTCCTCTGCAGTGAAAATTACCAGCTCGATCGAGCGTCGCGGCCTGAACCCAAGCCTCTGCAGCACTCGAATCGCTTCCAGTCCCCCAAGCACGCCGACGCATCCGTCATAGAGTCCGGCATTCGGAATCGCATCGATGTGCGAGCCCGTTCCCACCGGTGCAAGCTCCGGCGCAGTTCCCTCCCAGCGTGCAAACGTATTGCCAATTGCATCCTCGTGGATCGTGAGCCCGGCCTCTGCGCAAAGGCCCTTCACATCGGCACGGGCACGCAGGTCTGCCGCGCTGAAGACCACGCGCGTCACCACCGGCGGTTCAGCCTCTGAGATTGTCGCCAGTGTCATCAACTCGTCGATCAGCCCATCGATGCTCAATTGGGCCGGCACGTTGTTGACTTTCCGAAAAGGTTCGGTTGCCATCGTCTTCACCCTCCCAGCGGATGCCTGCGCCAGTCTTTGTAAATCAAATACTTCGCCGGCTTCTTGCCCAGCGCGCCAAACCACTGCGGACAATAAGGCGCCATCCAGACAAAGTCGCCGGCTTCCACCGGATACCACGAGTCGCCGAGCCTGTAGATGCCTCCGCCCTCAAGCATCAGCAACCCATGCTCCATTACGTGGATCTCCACCATGCTTAGCGCCGCGCCCGGGTTGTATGTCATCGTGTTCACAGCAAAATCGTATTCCGGCCCGTCGGGCATCAGTGCGCGAACACGCAGCCCTTCATCCCCCCCCAGCGGTGTCGCCGCCACATCCGCTTCTTTGCCCACCACAACCCGCGGTTCTTCGTCTTCGGTCTCTACTGGTTCGTAGAGCCTCTCGATGATTGCCGCCCGCGCGTCGTTCCTGGCCCGCACCGTGTGCTTAACCCCTTGTGGAATATACCCAAAGCTCCCCGGCCCGAGAACGTGCTTCTTACCCCCAGCTATCATGTCCAGCTTTCCTTCAAGCACATAGATGAACCGCTGCGCTGGCGCGGGCCCGAGCATGCCGCCCGTGGCAAACTCCGCTGTCATCTGCGTAAATGCCGCGCCGCGTTGCGGAGCGATGTGCACAACAAAATCCACGCCCTCCGCGCCCGGCAGCGGCGTGCGAACAAACGTGTCCGGCGTCTGCAGCATGTGGTCGGCCTTCAAAACACTCCGCGTGGCCCCCAGATGAGTCAGTTGGTGTTGTTGCACAATCGACCTCGTTCCCGGCAATGCATATCTACAAAGCTTGATGCCCGATTCTAACCAACTCTGCTCGCAATCCGCATCAGAAACTCGCGCCCTATGTTGAGGCTGGCCTCAACGTCCGCTTCGAGCACGCTCTCCGTCGGATGATGGCTGATCCCTCCGGGGCTGCGCAAAAACAGCATCGCCGTCGGCACGCGCCCGGCCATCACCATCGCATCGTGCCCCGCGCCGCTCGGCATCGTCTTCACCGGGTAGCCGCACGCCTTCACGGCAGACCTCAGCATCGTCGATAGTCCGCGATCCATCCGCACCGTTTGCTGGTCGAGCTTCTCGGTCCACTCGAAGCCAATGCCGCGCATCTTCGCAATCGCTTCCGCATCAGCAATCAGCTTCCTGGTCCATCGGTGCCTGGCCGCGCTCGACCCGTAGCGAATCTCGAAGCTTACCTCTGCCGACCCTGCGATCACATTACCCGCATTCGGCTCCACAACAATGCGCCCCACTGTTGCCACAATTCCAGGGTCGGTCGTTGTAGCAGCCGCGCGAATCTGCTTCTCCACTTTCGCAACCCACTCCGCCGCCGCAGCCAGAGCATCGCGTCGCAAGTGCATCGGCGTTGTCCCCGCGTGATTGGCCTGTCCGGTGAAGCGCAGGTTCAGCCGCGTCTGCCCAGTGATCCCCTCAACTACCGCAACAGGAATCCCCTCCGCCTCCAGCACCGGCCCCTGCTCGATGTGCAGCTCAACAAAGCCGATCACATCGTCCCCAATCTCCGCGTCCTCGATCTTTGCCGGATTCAATCCGAATGCCCGCATCGCCGCGTCCATCGTCACGCCGTCCGCATCGCTCAACTTCAGCATCGCGGTGTCAAACGCTCCCGTCACTGCCCGGCTCCCAAGAAACGGCACTCCATACCGCATGCCTTCTTCCTCAGAGAACGCAATCACCTCGATCGCCAGCGGCAGGCCGAACTCCCGCGCAATCCCCACCCACTCAATAGTCAGCATCACCCCCAGCACGCCGTCAAACGCCCCCGCATCAGGCACCGTGTCGATGTGCGAGCCCAGCAGCAGCCGCTTCACTCCTGCGCCCCGCGGCTTCCAAAGCCCGCGCAGATTGCCCACCGCGTCCACCGCAACCCTCATCCCCAGCGCTTCCATCCGCTCGCGCAGCAGTGCGTGCACCGCACGCGTAGGCTCGGTCAGGAACCGCCGCGTCGTACGCCCCGGCTCCTCCGTCATCAGCGCAATCCGCCTGCAATCGGCGATCACCCGCTCGGCCCGCTCTTTCATCGCCGCGCCAGCTCTCTGCCATGCGGCTTCTCCGCCCACTCGCCCGCGCTGAAGATCCGCTCCCCGCGCAGCCACGTCTCTTTCACACGCCCGCGCAAATCAGCCCCCAGATACGGCGACAGCTTGTGACGAAAATGCAAATCCGACTCCTTCACCGTCCACGCAGCCTCCGGATCGAAGACCACAAAGTCCGCATCGGCGCCCGGTGTCAGCGTTCCTTTTTGCTCCTCAAAGCCAGCCAGCTTCGCAGGTCCAGCGGCCATCCACGCGCCCAGCCGCCCCATCGCTTCATCCAAAGCAAATCCACGCTTCCCTAATGCCGTATTCATCACCGGAAGCGCCAGCCCCAGGCTCGCGATCCCGCCCCACGCGCGATTCCACAACCCTTCTTCGCGCAACTTCATCTCCGGCGGGCACGGCGAGTGGTCAGTCGCCACAAGGTCGATCAATCCGTCTTCGAGCCCGGCCCACAGCGCTTCGCGGTTCTCTCGCCCCCGAATCGGCGGCGCGCATTTGAACTCCGTCGCCCCATCAGGAATCTCCTCCGCCGCAAACCATAGATACTGAACGCAAGTCTCAACGGTAATCGGCACGCCCCGCTGCTTCGC
>PMXB01000209.1 GCA_003165935.1 Acidobacteriaceae bacterium
TCCAGGCCGCGGTAGCCGGTCAGATGGCCCGTGGCATCCAGCACACGGTGCTCGTCCACGAAGCGGAACGCGGGGCCGAGCCTGCGGCCGTCGACGAACTCGACAACCGAAAACAGCTCCTCAAGTTTGTTTTCGAGCGGAGTGCCGGTAAGCACCAGGGCGTAGCGGCTTTTCAATTGTTTGATGGTGCGCGCTGTCGCCGTGGTCCAGTTGCGGATTCGTTGTGCCTCATCGAGGATGATCAGGTCCGGACGCAATTCTTGCATGTATCGAATGTCTTTGAGAACAAGCTCGTAGTTGGTGAGGTTGAAAAACTCCGGGGAAGCATACATCGCGCGCCGCTGCGGCAACAGACCTTCGACGATCTTCACCGAGCGTTCGGTGAATTTTTGAATCTCCGTCTTCCACTGATATTTGACCGAGGCCGGTGCAATTACCAGCACCCTCTCGATTCCTCGGCGCTGACGCAGAAGCTCGGCCATGGCGAGCGCTTGAACTGTCTTGCCCAGTCCCATATCATCGGCCAGGACCGCGCGTCCGCGGCAAGCCGCGAAAATAGCGCCGCGCGCCTGATACGGCAGCAGCGTGGTTTTCAGGACACCAGCCGTCGGATCCTGTCCGCGCTTTAGCTTAGCAAGCAGCTTGCGCTCCAGTTCAAGGCCTCCCGCCAACTCATTTTCACGGTCGATGTACTCCAGCACATCGCTGTAGATCACCGCTTGACCGTCGGCGTTGCGCAGCGCCTCCAGCACCTCGGAGAATCGCAGATAGCGCTCGCGGCGCAGAAGACCGTTGGTGTCGAAGTGTTCCGCTGCGAGCGACAGGAGCGCCGGGGAAGGCGAAGCGGGCATGCGCAGCCGTACCTCGATCGTATTCCCGTACTCAAGCGAAATGGAAGCGCGCGTGCGCTTGAACTTGGCGGCTTCCAACGTCTTCTGATGGCGCTTCCTGAGCCGCAGAAGCATCGCCTCGACGTGCTTGCAGGTTCCCAGCGTGTTGACCGCGAAATCCGGGCAGGAGCAATAATTCTCAAAGAGTCCCAGGCCGCGAATCGCCACCCGATAGGTTCGACCGCTGGAAGATTTGACGGTGTAATCGCCGTAAGGACCGCCCGACGGCCGTTTCAGAATTTTCAGCGGCGCTGCGGCAGCCCTCTGCTGCCGCTCGGCTATCTGCTGTTCGATGAGCATAGGAAAGTTGCCTCTTCAGGAGCGTACAACATGGCCCGCCGCCACGGGCCAATACACCGGGCGATTGAATCGCTCTTACACATGGTGGGTTCCATCAGCTGGGACCAAACGGCTGATTCCCGGATCTCCGCGAGATAGTCGGTAATGCCAAGTCGAATGGACCTTACGTTCGCCAAGACGCCAAAACCTCGTCGATCTTATCGCCGACTGTCTGACGGGCTGTACCGCGATCCATTCCTCGTTCCAGGAGTTTGTCGTAGTCGGTATGTTTATGCCGAACCGCAGCGATAACCGCCGCAGTCAGAGCGTGCTCCTCCAGATTTCTACCCATCTCCGTCCGGCCTACGCGCCCGCTTCCCCTGGCGGCGGTATGTTCGGCGATTGTAGCGAGTTCATGAGCCGGGCAGCCGGGGAACAAAACCCCGATCTGTTTCGCCATGCGAGCAACTAGCTTGCGGTCTTCTTGACCTCGTCGCACGGCCTCGCGCGCGCGTCCAGCCGCCCGTTCATCCGCATCTTCCGCACATTCCCGCTCGGCTTTTTCCAGGGCTGACGTCTCGACGAGGACACCCTGTCTCTCGTAGCGTTTTCGGGTCCGGCTAAAGCGGACCACCACAGCGTTTCGCGAACTATGCTTCGATGCTCGGCGCGTCAAAGCCACGTCGCCCGCGGCAAGAAATTCGAGGTCGCCGAGACCGGCGCACGCTAGACAGAGCGGCTGCTCGGCTTCCATCAAAAGGAACGATCCCTCGCCCATCCCCACGCCGCACTCCGAGCACTGCGCGCCGCGCAGGATCTCGAATACGACTAGTTGCGGAGTGCGATTCAGCTTTTCCTGGAGTTTCTCTTGCTTCCGCTCAGAGAGCGCGGGCGATATGTAGTGTGTCGAGTAGTTTTTCTCGATCGCCGGGTCTCCGCTCTTGCTGAATTGCAAGGGGATGGTCCCGGACCGCGCCCTGCGCACGTAGCCAGTTTCACTGGGCTTCAGGCCTTTTTCCCGAGCCCAACGCCGGAATATTTCCATCGACGAAGAGATCTTGTGGAGATTTCCTTGAATCACTCGCTCCAGGCAATCCACCCGCCCTTTGCGCCAGGAATCGACGTGCATGGGCAACAAGAGTCCCATTCCGCAAAACACGTCAATCGCGCTGACGTATTGTTGACGCGACAACGCGGATTCCGCAGCCCGAATTACGCGCTCTTCCAACCTCGATTGACGATCGGAATTCGACATACCATCCAAGATAATAAGGATACCGCCGATTGACCGAACGCCGATACCGGCGTTGCCCCTGTCTGCAACCCCAACGGCAGCATCAAGCAATTGATCGATGCGCCTGTCCCTATGAATGGCTCCCAATATCCGGAGCGCCGAATATCGATGCTTGACTTCCTCTTCCCTGCCGGTGGGCAAGGTATTTCGGACCTATGCGATACTACGAAGGCACTTCAGAATGCTCTTTTGCTAGAGTCGGCGACGTCTGGAGGTGGAGCTTTGGGAGTTGTGGGAATTCTGGGAAATCACTGTACAGTGACCGTACAGTAGNNGACTCCCGCCGCCTCCACCATTCCCCTCAACTATTGATTCTGCTTGCGCTGCGGCAGAATCCTGACCGTCCACAGCGCTCCTGCATCCGGGATTGTGTGTGTCTGCCCGAAGTGGCACGGCTCGATCCCTCCAAGAACCCTGTCATCTGGACATGGCATTTCCCGAATCGGTATATTCAATCTCAAGAGCCTTCTTCGCAATCCCAAGTCCAGGCAAGGGTTAATGCCCTCCACACGTTAAAATCCAACGAGATTTCACGATGCCAGAGCATCGTCCATATTGAAACGTAGCAACAGAACCTCGAACGCGAAACTGAACACGACGCGAGGCGACATTGTCCATTTCCGCAGCAGTCAATCCAACATTGCCTACGCCCGCTCCTGACGTTTTCGCTGATCGGTCTAAGACGGATGCGTGGCGCTTTTTGATGTTGGCCATTCCTTTGGCGCTCCTCCTATATGTGTTCAAACTCTACAAACTGGAGCAGCCGGCTTTCTTCACTTTGGCATGCATGGTCTTTGCCGGCTTTGCTATCTCCTACTGGTTGCCTTTCCGATACAAAGAAACATTCGTTATTCTGCTCTCCCTCGCCGGGGCATTTGTTTTGCTCAGCCCGTTATTTGCCGGTCTGGTGATTGCCGCCGGGCTTGGGTTCTTTGCCATCATCCGGACGAACATCGCCTTTCGTTGGCGCGCTCTCGCCATGCTGGCAATTCTCGTCGCCTGTATGTACATCCGCGGAAAATTGGGCTACGCGCCTTTAGAAGGGTTCTGGCCGGTCCTGGGCGCGATCTTCATGTACCGCATGATCGTGTATATGTACGACGTTAAGTACAACAAAATCCCCCTGCGAATTAAGGACTATCTTAGCTATTTCTTTTTGCTCCCCAACTACTATTTCCTGTTATTCCCCGTCGTCGATTACCAGACATTCCGCAAGGGCTACTTCAAGCGCGATATTCATACCGTTGCGCAACAAGGCGTTTGGTGGATCTTTCGCGGGACAACACACTTGCTCCTCTATCGAGTTGTCTACCAATGGCAAGGGAGCTTCTCGCCTCCAGCATACCCAGTCGCAGTCTCGGTAATTACAAAGAGCGTATTCGCGTATATGCTCTATCTGCGAGTCTCAGGCCAGTTCCACATAATCGCAGGCATGCTGTGCTTGTTTGGATACGACATGCCCGAGACCAATCGCAAATACTTTCTGGCTCGCGGAATCAACGACCTCTGGCGGCGAATCAATATCTACTGGAAAGACTTCATGGTCAAGATCGTCTACTTTCCCGCTTACTTCAAGCTGCGAAAGTTGGGGACTCCGAAAGCCGAACTTCTAAGCACTCTCCTTGTCATCGTCGTAACATGGCTGTTGCACGCCTATCAGTTCTTCTGGCTGAAGGGCCAATTCCATTTAACAGTCACGGACGGCCTGTTTTGGGCAATCCTGGGATTCTTTATGCTGGTGAATGTATGGTTCGAATACAAGTACAAGAAGCGCCCTCAAGTTCCCGGATGGCAGACCCGCTTGAAGTACGGCCTCCAGGTACTGGCAACCTTTTCTTTCATGGCGATGCTCTGGTCTCTGTGGAGCGCGAATAGTCTTTCAGATTGGATTGTCTTCCTGCGCACCGGATCTGAGCCTTAGTTAAACTCCATCTCGCTTCGGAACTCGCTAAGCGAGCGTGACACAGCGAGACTGCCCTCATAGCGAGCAACATAGAGTCATACATGGGAGGAATCATGCACCTTTGTTTTGTGGGCGATATGGCACTCACGAGCCCACTCACAACGAGGTTCATGAATCCCGGTGGCTATCTCGGGAGAGTTGCGTATCTACTCCTGGTGTTTACACCCGGTGCATGGATCGCATTTGGGTTTCCCCTCAAAGGAATCTCCTTTTGGATCAGGACTTGCCTGGCTATCGTTATTTCCCCCACCGTTGTTTGCGCGGAGTTCTTTGCGCTTAGATTGCTTGGTGTTTCTTTCCCATTCACTGTTGCCGTAATTGTGTTTCTGAATCTTCCCGCGACGTATCTGGTTTGGAGTTGCCGAAAGAGTCTTCAGGTGGTGGCGCGTGTTAACTGGCTGGTTGGCGCAACATGCGTGCTCGTCCCCCTCGCATGCATGGCTTCGGTGCTTGGCAATACGGATGCTCGGATCTATTCCGGCGCAAGTTGGCTGCACGCCGATGCGGCCTACATGATGGTGCGCGGAGATCTTGTGCCGGAAGCCCCAACACTTGCCGGCGTCAGAATGGCTTATCCCGTCTGGAGTGGCTTGGCCTTTGAAGCGATTCACAGTTATCTGGTGCAAGGCCCGCCTCAAGTTACCTATATCTGGAGCAATCTGTTCTTGTTGATCGCGGTGTGCGGTCTAGCCGCCGGCGTTGCGAAGGAACTCGGGGGCGGTACTGCGGCCCAGACCACTTCGGCTGTCTTCCTTCTTTTGGGAACAAACCCTGTTGGATACATCCTTGTGCACTTCATCCCCCTGCATAGATTTCCTCAAATCTGGGGAGATGAGCGCTACACGCCTTGGGTAAACAAGTTCATGCTATTCGGTCCAATGACGATGGGTATCGCATTGACCATGGCGATTATCTATCTTCTCGTCCGTCCTGGATCCCTCAGCCGGGAGGCCTTAATCGTTGTAGGCATGTTGCTTTGCAGTATCGGGCTGTTCTATCCGCTGTTGTTCCCATCGGCTTGCGGCCTGCTGTGTGCGAGGGCTTTGGCTGACCTCTTTGAAGAGCATCGCTTCGCCTGGAAGGGCCATGCCCGCGAAATGCTGGCACTTGCCGGCCTTGTACTGATTGCAGCTGTTCTCACCTACTCAGAAGTCCGCTTCATGACCACTGCCCGGCATAACTCCACCTCAGAGGTGCTACTTTCTTCACTGCCAGGCGCGGCGAAGAAGTTGTTTGCGACGACGATTTCCACGTCTCTCCTTCTCGCCGGAGCGGTCGTCTCTTTTCCGCGCTTGTGGGCAACTTGTCGTCGAGCAACGATGGTCTTGCTCCTGGGAGCCGCGGCGAGTTTCCTGCTTTACGCTGTGTTCTTTATTCCCTTCTATTCAAACGAATACAAGTTCATCTTCACGGCTTCAATGTGCCTCGCCGTCTTCCCAGCCATCGCCGCGGAGCGAATCTGGCAGGAGTGGCCGCGGGTCAGAGCGGTTCCTGTACTCCTGCTCCTGCTGCTTTTGCCACTTGGTGCCTATGGTCATTGGGCCTATCGCAACTGGCCGGCCCCATGGTTGGGTGCTCATGCCACCTCGCAGTCTTATCCCCAAACATACGACCCACCGCTGAACACCGATGGGTTCTTTCTTTCATTGAGCAGCCGCGATCAGCGATTTGGCATCTGCAACGCCATACGGACCATGACTCCCGATCGTAGCGTGTTGTTGATCGATAACAGTGCGATCTACTACCCTGATCTAACCGGTCGCAGTTTGTACGTTTCGGCGGAAAACCGTTCCTACCCCGGAGTCAATCTATGGGCTGATGCCCTCGATATTGAGGTGGGCGGATATGGTTCGCAGATTCTCACTGAGCGACGCGCTACATTAGCCGAGTTCTTTGACTCCAGGGATTCTACCCTCCGGCAAGACGCACTGCACACAATACAAGAGCTCAAGCGCCCCATCGCAGTGGTTGTAGGCCCGGCGCACCCTGACCTGCTCAATTGGTTGAACGCATACAACGGTGCTCGCGAGCTCTACGCGGAGAACGGTCTTAGCCTTTGGCTGATTGATTCCCCCTAGACTCACCTATGAGAACCGCGACGCAGCAAGCGCATATACCGAACTCGGTTTGATTCTGGAGAACTTAAAATGGCAACCATTTCTGAAGTCAAGAGCCCACGGATGAATGAGTTTACAAGGCGGGCCACCCTCACGATTCTGCTCATTGTTGGGGTGCTTGCTTTGCATGAACTCCCGCGCCTTCTGCGCAAGACCCCGGGCGGACATCGCATTAACCAGATAATTACTCCCATGAGCAGGGATGAAATGTCCCGCGAAAATGTTGATGCCCTCGTCGATGGGTACTATGAGGGACTTCGCCGCGATGCGACGGCCCCTGGTTTGCCGGGCGAACGGGAAGACATTCAATTTCGTAACGACTTCCTACGCTACGAACTCAAGCCGAATCTGAACAGGCCCTACAAGGCCGGTTTGAGATTTACCAACAGCATGGGGATGGCAAATCCTGAGTACCCCTATGCAAAGCCTCCACACACGCGGCGCATTGCCATCCTCGGCGACTCATTGTCGCTGGGCCCATACGGTCACGATTACGTCGCCCAGTTGGAAAACAGGTTGAATCAGAATTGCAGGACACCGGAAATTCAGAACTATCAGGTGCTGAATTTCTCGGTCTACGCCTACAGCATCTTGCAGATGATGGATGTCGGCCTGACGAAGGCGCCACTGTTCCACCCAGACGCATATGTGTTTACCATTACCGACCTGGAAGCGATGGACACCTTGGGATGGCGTACCCACGTGGGAAGTCTGCTCATCAACGGAACCGACCTCAAGTACGACTATCTGCGCAAGGTGGTTGCCGAAGCTGGCGTTCAGAAGACGAACCATCTCCCCACAATAAGGAAGAAATTGAGCCCCTACATTCAACCGGTCCAGCGCTGGGCATTGCGGCAGATCCGCGACCAAGCTGCCAAGCAGGGTGCCTCCATGGCCATCTTCCTTATCCCCGCCCCTCTCTCCTCCGATCTCGTCGACGCCGATTTCAACGAGTTCCAGGAGACTGCAGAACCGCTCGGGGTACCAGTCATTGACCTGCGAGATACGTTCAGTTCCGTGAATCCAGCCACCGTAGAAGTTGATCCGAACTCGGATATCCATCCAAATGTGCTCGGCCACTCCATGATCGCTGATGATCTGTTTGCCAAAATGCAAGCCCAACCCGCCGCATGGCTCGCATTGGCAGGCCATCCTTGCGAAGTTGCTTCTTCGGCCGCAGCGAAGTGAAAATAGAACGGAACCATGAAAATCAGTTGTCTCGGAACACAGGATGGGATTCGAAGCCAGCGAAGAGCAAAATAGAGTGCAAGACATCGTCGTCGGGTTCCTTCGACGGGAACGATTTGAGAACAGCAACAACTACTACCTGATTGCTCGATGATGCAAACGAGCCCACGCGCAGACCAGGGGCGAACCGGATGACGCAGTGCTAGGATACGACCTGAAAGGAATGGACATATGAAACCGGATTTTGACATTGGCATTATCGGGGGCGGGCCGGCAGGCTCGTCGATAGCGGCATACCTTGCCAAGGCAGGTGTCAAGTGTGTGGTCTTCGAGCGCGAATTATTCCCTCGTCCCCATATAGGCGAGTCCCTGGTTCCTTCCTCAACCAGGGTGTTCAAAGAATTGGGCTTCCTCGACAAAATGGAGGAAGCCAGGTTTCCTCGTAAATACGGGGCCGCATGGACCGCTAACGACGATACCAAGGCCTATAACCACGACTGGGAGGGGATGAGGCCTGACTGCCACGCTATGTTCCGCTTCGAGGAACGCGCACAGGTGGGCGTCGACAAGAACTACACCTACCACGTGGACCGCGGCAAGTTCGATCTGCTCCTGCTCCAGCATGCGAATGAGCTCGGCGCTACCGTCTATGAGGGGGTCAAGGTCACCGGGGTAGATTTCTCCTCCGAATTGCCGGTAGTTAAATTCACTATGGGCCGCAAAGAGATGGGTGTCAGCGTTCGCATGGTAGCGGATGCCAGCGGGCGAAATACTCTCCTCGGAAATCAATTGAAGCTCAAGATCCAGGATCCGGTTTTCGACCAATACGCGATCCATTCCTGGTTCGGCGGCTTCGATCGCGGGGCTGCGGCAAAATCAAATGCGGAGCTCGATTACATCCACATTCACTTCCTGCCCATCTCAAACAGTTGGATATGGCAGATCCCCATCACCGATGACATCACCAGCATCGGTGTAGTGACGCAGAAGTCGAACTTTGCGAAATCGAAGAAGGAACGGGAAGACTTCTTTTGGCAATCGGTCGACAGCCGCCCAAGAATCGCCGAGGCGCTTCGCAAATCCACGCGCATTCGGGAGTTCAAGGCGGAGGGCGATTACAGCTACGCGATGAAGCAAATCTGTGGCGACCGCTTTGTATTGTTGGGTGACGCCGCACGCTTTGTTGACCCCATCTTCTCGACGGGTGTCAGTATTGCTCTCAATAGCTCCCGGTTCGCGCAAAAGGACATCCTGGGCGCGCTCGAGCGCAACGACTTTTCCCGCGCCAGCTTCAAGACTTTTGAAGACACCATCGTTCTTGGAACTAGGAACTGGTATGACTTCATCAGCGTCTACTATCGCCTCAATGTCCTGTTCACGTACTTCGTCTCCGACAAGCGATATCGCCTGGATGTGCTAAAGCTGCTCCAGGGCGACGTCTACGATGAGGCAAGACCAGAAGTGCTCGAGAAGATGAAGGCTATGGTCTCTGAGGTGGAGCAGAATCCCAAGCATATTTGGCACGATTTGCTCGGTACCTTGACCAGCGATGCATTCGTCCCCCAAGCAAGCTAAAGAAGCAACTGGGCCGCGAGCTTTCACAATCGCGGCCTGGAATGCCTAATCTCGCCGTGTTTCAGCCAGCCGCACCTCCCGTTCAGCGACTCCACATGGGCCTGATCGGTCGGATTCTCAAGATGATGGGAGCCGCATTTCGTTCGGCTCCGATAGGCTCACCGATCTATTGCGTCAGATGTGAAACGCATTCGTGATCGCATAAGAAATACGGGCTGCCGGGTTTAGAAAGGCATCATGGATTTCGAGCTAAACGAAGAGCAGCAGGAGTTGCAAAACGCCGCCATCGAGTTCGCCCGCCAGGAACTGAACGACGATGTCATCCGGCGCGACCACGACGAAATCTTCAGTCACGAAGGATGGAAGGCCTGTGCTCGCTTCGGCGTTCAGGGGCTGCCCGTCCCCCCCGAGTATGGTGGCATGGGCCTCGGTATCACTGAGGCGATCGCTGTCATGGAAGGCCTGGGCTACGGTGCAGGTGACCAGGGACTGCTCTTCTCGCTGAATGCTCAGTTGTGGACGGCTACCCTCCCCATCCTTTTTTATGGCGACGAGGAGCAGCGAAAGAGATATCTTCCCGGGCTGGCCGGCGACTCGGTCATCGGAGCGAATTGCGCGTCCGAACCGGATGCGGGCTCTGACATTTTCGCAATGAGCACAAGGGCCGAGAAGAAGGGAGACCATTATCTTCTCAATGGCGCCAAGACCTTCGTCAGCAACGCCCCCATCGCGAATCTTTTCGTAACGTATGCCACAATCGATCCCCGCCTTAGGGCAATGGGCATCACGGCCTTCCTTATCGACCGCGACACCCCAGGGCTTTCCGTGACTCGCAAAATGGAGAAAATGGGATTGCGCACCTCGCCAATGGCCGAGGTCATCTTTGAGGATTGCGTCGTTCCTGTCGCAAATCGCCTTGGCCGTGAAGGGCGCGGAGTAGCCGTATTTGAGTGTTCAATGGAGTGGGAGCGCGGCTGCATTCTGGCCAACTATCTTGGCTTGATGCGCCGCCAGTTGGAGAATTGCATCGCCCATGTCCGTAACCGCAAGCAATTCGGCAAGCCGATAGGCAAATTCCAGTCCGTGGCCAACCGTATTGTGGACATGAAGGTCAGGCTGGATGCTTGTCGCCCCCTGGTCTATCGGATTGGGCAGCTAAAAGAGAAGAACAAGCCAGCTGTACTCGAATCCTCCATCGCGAAGTTGTTCCTCTCTGAATCGCTGGTCAAATCGTGCCAGGATGCTATGCAGATTTACGGTGGCTACGGGTACATGGTGGATCAGGGTATCGAGCGCGATCTACGTGATGCACTTGGCAGCACGCTCTATTCCGGCACTTCCGAGATCCAGCGAAATCTGATTGCCGGCAGTCTCGGCATCTGATTTTCCCAGTCTCCGTTGCACGGCAGTCCGAGTAAGACAGGCCAGAATTGTCCAGAGATTCCGTACCAGGAAGGGGCGAGAGGGTAGTTCGCCACGACCGGAATCGGTGATAATCTGTTTACCGAGATGCGGGCAAAGTCAGTGTCTTGGCTCGCTTTGGTCCTCCATTCGGCTGGGGTAACTTTGTTGACCTCGGCTACTGGGGAATAGAGCGTCTGCGTTGTGCAGGAGATCCCTGCACGATATCGGCAGCGATAAACTTCGCGGTTGGTTTTCGTACCGCTCCAGCACGAAAATCAAGTCGCCAAACCGTATAGATTCTGGAATCGAACAACATGACGACAGAGAACATGAAAGAAGAGATTCGGCAATACATCCTCACTGAGTTTCTCCCCGGCGAGAAAGCCGCTAACCTGCGGGACGACACACCGCTGCGCACCAGTGGGATTCTCGACTCCGTCGCCACTTTGCGCCTGGTCACTTTCGTCGAAGAGCGCTTCGGCATTCAGGTGGAGGCCCACGAAGCCAGCGTGGAGAACTTCGACAGCATTAACAGCATCTCAGCGTTCATCGAGAGCAAGAAAACCGGAGCCTCCTAAGGCTAGTCGGCGCGAGAATCCCTTGTCCATATTGCATCTATGCAATTACCTCGAAGCCAGCGCGAGCCGCTTTCCTGAACGCCAGGCCGCAATCGACCCTGACGGCGCCGCGCTCACATACTCTGAGCTCAATGATCGCGCCAACCGCGTGGCCGGGTTTCTGGTGGATCGGGGCGTCCGCGCGGGCGATCGAGTCGGCCTCGTTCTGCCTAAGAACATTCATGCACTCACGATCCTCTTCGGCGTGATGAAGGCGCGCGCAGCGTATGTTCCCGTGGATTGGTCGAGCCCGGCGGACCGCATTCGGACCATCTTGTCGGACTGTCAGGTGAGCGCCGTCTTTGTCGATAGCCGTCGTTTCGATGTGGCCGACGTTTCTGACACGGTGATCGTGCTCGACCAGAATTTAGACGAAGCCAGAAACCCTTCCGAGCTGAAATCCTTCCCATGGGAAACTGTCGTGGCCCACGCCCCGTACTCGGCCGATGTCGAGGCGCGCCATTCAGACGATCTAGCTTACATCCTCTACACGTCCGGATCCACGGGTATTCCAAAGGGCGTGATGCTATCCCATCGCAACGCCGTCAGTTACGTGGATTGGTGCACTGAAGTCTTCCAGCCCACTGAATTCGATCGCTTCAGCAGCCATGCGCCATTTCACTTCGATCTCTCAATCCTCGACATCTATGTCCCCATCAAACACGGCGCACGGGTAGATCTGATCCCTGATGAATTGGGGAAGAGCCCGCGAGAGCTGGCAAGCTTCATCGCCGCCAACAAGATCACCGTGTGGTACTCCACACCTGCCATCTTGAGCCTCCTTGCAGAATTCGGGCAACTGAACAAGTTCGATTACTCCGCCCTTCGCATTGTTCTATTTGCGGGCGAAGTATTTCCGGTCAAGCAGTTGCGCAAGCTCACAACTAAATGGCCCTCGCCCGCTTACTACAACCTCTACGGACCCACCGAAACCAACGTCTGCACCTACGCTCCTATTCCACTTCCGATTCCCGAGTCCCGTAACGAGCCTTATCCCATTGGATGGGCATGCTCTCACTGCAAAGCCCTCGTGCTCGACCCTGACAAACAACCGGTGAGCCAGGGCGAAGAAGGGCTCTTGTATATTTCCGGCCCATCCGTTTTTTCGGGATACTGGGCAAGGCCCTCCGAAACTGCAGCTGTGTTTATCGAGCGTGAAGGCGTGCCCTGGTACAACACCGGCGATGTGGTGCGCGAAGATCCGGCCGACGGATTCATCTATGTAGGACGCCGCGATCGCATGGTCAAGCGCCGCGGCTATCGCATCGAATTGGGCGAGGTCGAGAGTGCTCTCTACCGCCATCCTGCAATTCTGGAGGCAGCTGTTATCTCCTCGCCGCATCCAGAACTGGGAGTGCGCATCATCTGCTACATCGCCGCTCAAGAGATCTCACGGCCCTCCATCGTCGACATGAGAACCTTCTGCAACGACCATCTTCCGGCCTATATGAATCCCGATGTGTTCATCTTTGTGGATTCACTGCCGCGAACATCGACCAACAAGATCAACTACCAGGCGTTGATCCAGATGTTCAATTCGGCGTAGCAAAACTCGGCTCCAGCAATCGCCCCCAACTGGAATCTTGCCCCTTAAAGAAACACCACGAAGCCTTGCATCACCAGCCCAGTTGTGCGCGCAGAATCGTTTCGAAATCGTCGGTCATCTGCAGGTGCTGGTTGGCAGTCGGATGACCGTCGCACCCGTTGCCCGGATAGTGCTGCGATGGGACATAGCTCGCCAGCGGGTCGGCTGACTGTGCGACAGCCTTCTGCAGCATCAACCGCAAGAGCGGATCGGTCACAATCGCGCCCTCCGTGGCCAGGAACTTCGCCCTCGGATAGAGCGCACGAGCTGAATGGAGAAGCGCCACGTACGCTTCAATCCACTGTGGCTCGTCCAGGGGTTTCGTCTTCTGCAGATTGAAGTCGTTGGTCCCAATCGAAAAGACAATCGCGTCGGGCTGGAATTGGTTGGCATCCCACGCAACGCGGCCCTCCGATGCGTCCGACGCGACTGAGAGCATCAGAAACTGCGGCGCGTTCAATACATTGTCTGCGACGCCGAGTCCGCGATAGTCGCGTACAAGCCCGCGCCCACCGTAACAAACAAGCTGGGTCTCGGCATCGAGGCGTCGGCCGAGCAGCAGCCCGTAGGAGTTGTACACATCGTTGGCCGGATTTTCCGGATCGGGCTTGCAGGTAGCGTTGTTGTTCACGCCGGCGCCGCAGGTCACCGAGTCGCCCACAAACATTAGCTTTCTTGCGGAGCGCAGCGGGGGCGGTAACAGCGTGACGCCTTCGGGCAAGCCGACGGATTCGAAAGTGAGAATTCCTTGCCAGGTCTCCGTACGCTTGACGATCTCAATGGTGTGATTGCCCTCTGCGGGCATGGCATTGACAACCACTTCGTTCAGGCCCGCATGCAAAAGCTGGAGTCGCGGCGCTCCGTAGTCCACCACGACTGTGAGAGCGCTCTTGTCTGAGTCGCTCTCGACGACGAGGCGCATCGACGCGCCTTGGAGGCGAAGCCGGATCTCGGTGCCGGGGTAGGCCAGGCGCGGCTTTAGCGGGTCGCGATCGTCGATTCGGCCGATCAACTCGATCCGGCCGTCATTGGGAAATATCTTGCTCAACTCGCCCGGAGCGGCGAGCACCTCTACGGGCAATGCCTGGACAGGCTGGGCCTGAGCCCCAGAGGCTTGTGGCGTCTGGCAGAAGAGCGCGACCGCGTTGGCGGCGAGACTTCCCGCTACGGTAGCTAACAGTCCGAGCCGCACATATGAGTGCATGATTCCCTCTTTCAAACTGGAGCCTTCTCCGCGCCACCAACTGCGGCCTTCTCAGTGCCCCAAACAGTGTATTCGCTGCGGCACTTCCGTTGCTGTGGGGCGCTGAACGCTACCTTCGTAAGAGGGAACTGGGTACCAGCGCGCGGGCAAAGAGTACGAAACCGCCCTGGTTGAGTATTAGAAAGTGCCCTTGTGGTGACCATTGGGGAATGTGCTCTCCAACATCCGGCTGATAGCGTTGGGATACCTTCAGCCGATGCACGTAGAGAAAAGGGACACCATGCTCAAAGTTGCACAGAGGTTCTTGCAATTGCTGGCCCAGGAAGATGGCCAGGATCTGGTTGAGTACGCGTTGGTGGTTGGACTCATGGCCTTCGGCGTGGCTGCGGGAATGCAAGCGGTGGCGTCCGGAATCAACGGCGAGTTTACCCGCGTGAGCGCCACCCTGGTCAGCCGCATCTCCTAGCCAAGGTTGTGCAATCTCCTGCCGATCGGTGGGGAGGTCTTCCCTGATGTCCAGCACATCCGCCGAATGGCCGTATTCACCTTTCATCCGCGCATCGCTGGTCCATTCATTCAGCAGCCGCTGGCAGCCTGTGTTCAACGGACTTGCCTCTTGATGTGAAGTGCGCTGTTGCACAGAGTTGCTGGCTCTTGATATCGTTACCGCGAAAAGAAATCATTGCCATGGATGCGGGCCAAGAGTTGTTCCATGTGGCTCAAGGCCCGTCGGCGGAAATCGAGCGGTATGAGCATTCGAAGAGTTGCGGTAGTTGCTGCAGGACTGTTGAGCTTGCTGATGTCGGCATGTGGGGGCGGGGGCAATTCGGGTGGTGGAACGCCGCCGCCAACGACCTTCGTATTGACAGTGAACTCGGCTGATCCGGCGAGCGGCGTGGCTATCACGGTCGCCCCTGCGGACAACAACTCCGCAGGCAACGGGTCCACAGCGTTTACTCGAACCTACAACCAGGCAACGACCGTGACGCTTACGGCGCCAAATGCGTCCGGCACGAACGGGACAGTGTTTTCGTCCTGGACCGGGTGCACCACGGCGACAGGAGCGACGTGCACAGTGCTGGTGGACGCGAACACCACAGTGACGGCAACGTATGTGGCGCCGCTCATCAAGCCGACGGTCACGGTGACTCCGGGAGCGGCATCCATTGCGCGGTCACAGTCGTTGCAGGTGACGGTGGCAGTGAGCGGAGGCGCCGGGAACCCGACTCCAACAGGTTCCGTCACGCTGACCAGCGGGAGCTACACATCGTCCGCAATAACGCTCGCAAGCGGAAGTGCAACCGTCACAGTTCCGGCCGAGTCGCTGGCTTCAGGTACGCCCACGCTGACGGCCACGTATACACCGGATGCAGCGAGTTCGACGGTGTACACATCTGCCACGGGAACGTCGCAGGCAGTCACCGTCAATCTGCAGACCGCCGTTGCGGTAAATCAGGCGCTGGCGGGTCCTCCGGTGACAGATCAGTTGCTGGGCATGAACATGGCAGCGTGGTACGACCCCACCACGCCCGCGGTGGTTCCTGCGTTTCAGGCTGCGGGGATCAAGGCGCTGCGGTGGCCGGGCGGGTCGTGGTCCGACGACTACCATTGGACGAACAACACGCTTTGCAACGGGACGCCGAACTCCAATGCGACGTATCCGCAGTTTGTGAATGATCTGGCATTGGCGGGGTCGTTTGATGTGGCGCTCACTGCCGACTACGGGACAAACTCGACATGCAACGGACCTGGCGATCCGGCAGAAGCGGCGGCATGGGTGGCCGACTCGCTCAAGCTGGGGCTCACCGTGAGCCACATGACCGTGGGCAATGAGGAATACGGGTCATGGGAAACCGACATGCATCCGAAGCCGAACGACGGGCCAACGTATGCGGCGGCAACGGCCGGAGCGACAGGCTATTACGCGCAAATTAAAGCGGCAAGCCCAAGCACTCTCGTAGGCGTGTCGGTGAGTCCAGGGAGTCCTGCGGCCTGGGATCCGGCGGTGTTGTCCGGAGCCAAGGGGTTCTACGACTTTGTTGAACTCCATTACTATCCACAAGCGCCCGGGGCCGAAAGCGACGCTTACTTGGTGCAGCAGGCTGCGCAGGGACTGACCACCACAATCAACCAGTTAAAGGCAGAGTTAGCGACAGCCGGTGCGGCAAACACGCCGATTTATGTCGGAGAGATCGGATCGGTTTACACCAACCCCGGCAAGCAGAGCATGTCGATTACGCAAGGACTCTATGCAGGACAAATGCTGGGCGAGATGATGAACGATGGTGTGGTCCGGTCAACCTGGTGGATCGGTTTTGGCAACTGCAACGGGACTGCCGGCAACATCAGCTCGTCGCTTTATGGCTGGCAGAGCTTCGGCGGTTACAACATCTTTGCGGATGGACCCACGGACACCGGGTGTGCGGGAGCGGGCCCAATTGGGACCATGTCGCCGACGGCGCGAGCCTTTCAGCTCTTCAGCAACATAGCTGTGAACGGCGAGAATGCTCTCACCGCGACCGTGGCCGGCGAAACAACAGACGTGGTGGCTTATGCGGCCACGCACAGCGGCGGCACCGCGCTATTCGTGTTCAACCGCAACCAGACTACGCCGGAGCCAGTGACGATCTCCCTGTCGGGGACGAACTCTTCGAAGGGTGTCACCGTGATCACCTATAGCAAGGCAATCTACGACCAGTCGCAGAACAATGTGTGGGCACCACCAACAACGACCACCATGGGAGCCCAGAGTCTTCCGCTCACGCTTACTCTCGATCCCTGGAGCATGAACGTAGTGCTGATCCAGTGATCCGCTGCTGAACCGAACTGCGGGCTGGTCCGCCGCTCTAGCTGCCCTTGCCGATGCGCTCTTCGAGTTGCACGCGAACGGATTGGCCAACGGTCTTCTGGATTGCGCGAAGTAGTTCGGCCTTGATGGGGAGTTTGTGGCTGCCGTCGCCGAGGGCCATAAACGAACTTTGGAAAGCGACGCCGTCCGCCTTCCCTCGAACCTTGACGAGGCCGCGCGTTCCAAAGAACGCCACGGAGCGCGGCCACACCACAAAGGTCCATCCGCCCGGCTTCTCACTCTTCTGAAGCCGGGCTGTAAAGAATTGGTTAAGCGCAGTCGCTTGCGTTTTGGGCGTCGCTTCTGTCATTTCTTCTGGCTTGCTGGGGGGACAATGCCGTTCATGCGCAGGTANNGTGGCGCGTGTGCTGTTGCCGCTTTTGACAAAGGCGTTGGAGGGGGTCATTTCGCCAACATATTTATGGGCCTGGGCGAAGGAGTCTTTCAATGCTTTGATGATGTCAGCCTTGGTCGTGAGCTTTTCGATCTCGTCTTCCTTGGCCTTGGTTGCAGCCTCATTGAAATCGGATCCTCCGAAAAAGTAGTAATTCGNNTCGAGAAGGCTCAATAGCTTGCCATAGGCTTCGGCGGGTGGGGTGTGCACGGCGGCAGGCTTGGGTGTTGCGGATGCTTTCGTGGCGACTTTGGCGGTGGCAGCAGGCTTGGCAGGAGCAGCGGCCTGCGAAAACGCAAACGCGCAGGATGCGCTTAGCAGCGAACATGCAAACAGGCGGGCGGCGATGCGTCCGCGGGGAACTGATCTCAGCATGAAAAGACTCCTCTTGCGGTCGGAACCGCGTGATGGCAATTTATCAGATCAGGGTGAAATCTCGACAATACAGGACGGCGAAATCCCCATTTGGTGTGTTCAACCCGCCGTCGGGGCCAAATTCCCCGTACAATCTTTAAAAAGGAGAATTTACGACATGCGCCGAGTCTATATGGACGCCAATGCCACCACCCCTCTGCTGCCGGAGGTGATGGAGGCTATGCGCCCATATTGGATGGAGCACTTCGGCAATGCGTCGTCGATTCACCAGCACGGGCAGCAGGCCCATAGCGCGGTGGACAAGGCGCGTCAGACACTGGCGCAGTTCTTCAACTGCCATGATGCGGAAGTTGTGTTCAACTCAGGAGGCACGGAGGGGGACAATACAGCGATCTTCGGCCTCCTGCATCCGGGCGATCACTTCATCACCACATCGATCGAGCACTCGGCGATTCTTGAGGCGGCGAAGAGGCTCAAGCACCATGGCGTCGAGACCACGTTTGTAAAACCGCAAAAGAGCGGCCTTATTGACCCGACGGACATCATGCGTGCCATCCGGCCCAATACTCGCCTCATCAGCGTGATGCTGGCGAACAACGAGACAGGCGTGGTCCAGCCGGTGGAAGAGATCGGCAAGGTCGCCGCGTCGACTGGCGTGTTTTTCCATATCGATGCGGTCCAGGGCGCTGGCAAGGTTGAATTCGATGTGCGCCGGTTCGGCTGCCATCTGCTTTCGATCAGCGCGCACAAGATGCACGGACCCAAGGGCGTTGGCGCGATGTATGTGCGCAAGGGCACTCCGGTAGAGTCACTGCTGGTGGGCGGAAGCCACGAGCGCCGCCGCCGCGCCGGGACTGAGAATGTTCCGGGGATTGTCGGATTGGCCAAAGCAGCAGAACTGGCCATGGCCTCGCTCGATAACGGGACGATTCATAGGCTCGCGAGCCTGCGCGACCGGCTCGAGGCAGGGATTCTCGAGCTTCCGGGGACGGGCGTGAACGGCGTGGGCGCTGATGGAAAGCCTGTGCCGCGCGCCGCGAACACGTCGAACATCTGGTTTGAAAACCTTGAAGGTGAGGCGCTGGTGATCGCGCTCGACATGAAGGGTGTAGCAGTCTCAGGCGGTTCGGCCTGCCACTCAGGCGCAACCGAGCCCAGCCACGTGCTTATGGCGATGGGCCTGGACAAGGCACGTGCGCGTGCCAGCCTGCGCTTCAGCCTGCTCAAGACGGTGACCGAGGAAGATGTGGACTATGCGCTCCAGGTCGTTCCGCAGGCTGTGGAGCATGTGCGGTCGTTATCGCCGGTAGCCGCGGCGACGGCGAGTTAGAGCAGGCAAGACAGGCAAGATGGAAGATTTGTGCGGGGCGCGACGGATTTGCCCTCTGCTGCGCCCCGTGGCACGTTTTAACGGAAGTGATGCGCGGGGGCTTGAGGGCCAGTGGGACGAGAGTGTATGAGCGAGGGAACAACCATTGCCGTAGCCATGTCGGGAGGAGTCGACTCCTCCGCGGTGGCGGCTGTCCTGGTCCACGAGGGGTACCCGGTGGTGGGGCTCACGCTCCAGCTCTGGGACCAGATGCGGCTGGCGGGGAAGCATGGCATCCCGGAGGCTCCGAAGGCGGGCAGATGCTGCTCTCTCGACGACGTATACGACGCGCGGCGTGTGGCCGAGCACCTGGGTATCCCCTATTATGTGGTGAACCAGGAAGAGCGGTTTGAGCGGGATGTAGTCCGGCCATTTGTGGATGAGTACCTGGCCGGGCGGACGCCGATTCCATGCTCGCTCTGCAACGACCACCTGAAGTTCGATCAGTTGCTGACTACGGCGCGATCGATTGGGGCTGAGCGCATCGCCACAGGGCACTATGCGGTGAATGAGTTCGATGAAGAGCGCGGTCGATGGATTCTGAAGAGGCCGGCGGACCGGGCAAAAGATCAGACTTACTTCCTGTTTGGCCTCACCCAGGAGCAGCTATCACGGACAATGTTTCCCCTGGGGCGCCTGACCAAGCCGGAGGTGCGCGAGATGGCGCGCGCACACGGGCTGGCGCTGGCTGAGAAGCCGGATTCGCAGGAGATATGCTTCATTCCGGGCGGGGATTACAAGGCCTTTATTTCCGCCTATTTGGAAGAGCAGGGCGAAGCATCGCCGGAGACTTCTGGCGAGTTGGTGGCCACTACNNCGGAAGGGGCTGGGAGTCACTTCGCCGTCCCCGCTTTACGTGATCCAGATCGATCCGGCGAATCACCGTGTGACGGTCGGGGCGGACGAGGAGTTGGCGGTGAGGACCTTGCGCGCCAGCCGGATGAATTGGATTTCGATTCCGGGGCTTGCGGGGCCGATGCGGGTGCGGGCCAAGATTCGCCACCGGCATGAGGCGGCTTGGGCGACCATTGAACCGGCTGGGACGAGCGAGTCCGGCCTGGGCGGAGATTCCAGCGCCGTTGTGGCGACGTTTGACGAGGCGCAGCGTGCTGTGACGCCAGGTCAGGCGGCGGTGTTCTACGACGGAGACGAAGTCGTTGGCGGCGGTTGGATTCTGGGCACTGCGGGCTGTAGAACCGACGAATAGGGGCAGCAGAAAAGGTCGGGAGCGAGCGGAGGGTGCCGCTATTTATACTGGGGCGGCACTTATTTGAGGGGGATTTAGGGATGATTAAGAAAACGTTTGCCCAAGGTGTGGCGCTGATGATGTCGGCCCTGATTGCATGCATTCCAGTCGGGGCGCAGACCGCGACCAAGCTGACAACTGCGAAATTGACCATTCATGCGGATCAGCCGGTGAGCAAGGTCAGCCCGACGCTTTATGGGCTGATGACCGAGGAGATCAACTACTCGTACGACGGCGGGCTGTATGCGGAGATGGTGAGGAACCGGACGTTTGGCGGAGACTGGTCGGGGATTCTGCATTGGGTATTGCTGGAGTATGGGAGCGCGCAGGCGAAGATTGGGGAGGACAGGGCGACGGGTCCGAGCAAGGCGCTGGGGCACAGCCTGAAGATCGAGGTGTCGAAGGCGGACGCCGAGAACCAGGCGGGCGTGCTGAATGTGGGCTACTGGGGCATGGCGGTGCGGCCGGAGACAACGTATAAGGGTTCGTTTTTTGCGAAGGCGGATTCGGCGGAAATGGGGCCGGTGACGGTGGCGCTGGTGAACAACCAGAGTGGCAAGGCCGAGGGGAAGGCAACGGTTACGGGCGTGGGGACGGAGTGGAAGCAGTTTGAGTTCACTTTGAAGACGGGCGCTCTGGAGGCTTCGGCACAGAATCATCTGGAGTTGTCGGTGGGGCATGCGGGAACGCTATGGCTGAGCCTGGTGTCGCTGTTTCCGCCGACGTATCATGATCGGCCGAATGGGTTCCGGGTGGATTTGATGGAGAAGATGGCGGCGATGCATCCGCAGTTTTTGCGGTTCCCCGGCGGGAATTATCTGGAGGGCAATCATATTTCGGAGCGGTTTGACTGGAAGAAGACGATTGGCCCGCTGGTGGACAGGCCGACGCATATGAGCCCTTGGGGGTATCGGTCGACGGATGGGATGGGGCTGCTGGAGTTTCTGGAGTGGTGTGAGGACTTGAAGATGCGGCCGCTGCTGGCGGTTTATGCGGGGTATTCGCTGTCGCAGGAGCATGTAAAGCCGGGGCCGGACCTGGAGCCGTATGTGCAGGACGCGCTGGACGAGATTGAGTATGTGACGGGCGGGACGGATACGAAGTGGGGCGCGGAGCGGGCGAAGGATGGTCACCCGGAGCCGTTCAAGCTGACGTATGTAGAGATAGGGAACGAGGATAACTTCGACCACTCGGGGAGCTACGAGGGGCGGTATGCGCAGTTTTATAAGGCGATCAAGGCGAAGTACCCGGAGCTGCAGTTGATTGCGACGATGCCGTTGAAGGGGATGAAACCCGACATGGTAGACGATCACTACTATGTGCGGGCACAGGAGTTTTTCAAGGATCAGACGCACTACGACAAGATCGACCGCAACGGGCCGAAGATTTTTGTGGGCGAGTGGGCGACGCGTGAGGGCGCGCCGACACCGAACTTTGGCGCGGCACTGGGCGATGCGGCGTGGATGACGGGGTTGGAGCGGAACAGCGACCTGGTGGTGATGGCGTCGTATGCGCCGCTGCTGACGAATGTGAATCCGGGCGGGTTGCAGTGGGATACGGATTTGATTGGGTATGACGCGCTGCGGAGTTATGGGTCGCCGAGCTACTACGCGCAGGTGATGTTCGGAAGCTACCTGGGTAGCGAGACGCCGGCGACGAAGCTGGAGGGCGTGGATGCGGTGCCGGATGGCGGGGTGCCGAAGTTTTTCTACAGCGTGACGCGGGATGCTGCGAAGAAGAAGCTGTATGTGAAGCTGGTGAACGCTTCGACGACGGCGCAGGCGCTGGAGATTGAGTTGCCGGGGGCAAAGCTGGCGGCGGATGGCAAGCTGGTGGCGCTGCATGCACACAGCACGCAGTCGACGAACACCATCGATCATCCGACGCAGTTGGTTCCAGCAGAGAGCGTGCTGCACGGCGTGGGCGAGAAGATCAGCCACACAGTGCCGGGGCTGTCGATTGAGGTGCTGGTGCTGGAGGAGAAGTAGAGGGGCAGCGAGTCAGCAGGTCAGCGAGTTAGCAAGTCAGCGGCGGCTTGGTTCGCGCCCTTCGGATTGCCGGTGCGAGCGCCAGGTCAGGGCAGGACGGACCAGGCAAGCCCGTCAGGTCCGCCGCCGGCGTTGATTTTGCCGACGACTTCAAGGGTCTTGAGGTCGATGACGGTGACGTAGTTGGCTCCGCCGGTAGCTACGTAGGCGCGAGCGCCGTCAGGTTGCATCTGGATGCCGCCGCCGTTGCCGCCGGTGTGGATGCGCTTGATGACCTGNNTGGTGGGTGGCAGTGTCGACGACGACCACTTCAGGGCCAGCGGAGAGGAGGGCGAGCTTGCCATCGGGAGTGAACTTGAGGCGGTTTGCGCCGCGGGCGTTCACTTCGAGGGTGTCGGTGACCTTCTTTGAGGCTAGGTCGATGATGGAGACGGTTCCGTCTTGGGCGTTGGCGACCCAGTCTTCCTTGAGGTCGGGGGAGATGTCGAAGCCTTCAGATCCGCGGCCGACGGGGAAAACGGTGAGCTCCCAGTTGGGGCCGGGCGGTGGCGGAGGAGGGCCTGGAGGCATTCCTGGAGGGGGACCTGGCTGGCCACCGAGGCCGTTTGAGCCGGGGGGCGGCGGCATTCCGGGTGGAGGGCCGAAGGGGCGGGCGGGGACCTGCTCCATGATGGTGACGGTGGCGGCGTTGACGTTGGTGGTGGCGATGCGCTTGCCGTCGGGGAAGACGTAGAGCATGTGGGTGCGGTCCTGGCCGGTGCCCATGATCCAGTCGATGGTACCGGTGGCGGGGTCGTAGCTTCCGATGGCCTTGGCAGCTTCGGCGGTGAAGAAGACTTTGCCGAGGGCGAAGTGAAGGCCATGGGGGCCGCG
>PMXB01000214.1 GCA_003165935.1 Acidobacteriaceae bacterium
CGCATCGGCGGCGTCAATCGCGACATTGAGGATCCCTTGGCCCTGGTCGGCATGGTCGAGCAGCTCGAGCGGGAGATGGTGCGCACCATCATTCCCATCTTCACCACCAGCACCACCGCGCGCGCCCGTTGCGCCGGCATCGGCGTCCTCACCCACGACAAAGCCATCTCCTGCGGCGTAGTCGGCCCCGTGGCGCGCGCTTCCGGCGTCGCCCAGGACCTGCGCCGCGCCGCACCCTACGCGGCCTACGCCGAGATGGACTTCGAAATCCCCGTCGAGCAGGCCGGCGACGTGCGCGCCCGCCTCTTCGTCCGCGCCCTCGAAATCATGCAGAGCTGCCGCATCCTCCACCAGGCCCTCACCAAAATGCCCGGCGGCGAAATCAACACCGGCGAAGGCAAGTTCGCGTTCAAAACCGCCACCGCAACCAGCCGCGTCGAGGCTCCGCGCGGCGAGGTCATGTACTCCGTCTCCTGGAAAGAAAACTCCCGCAACCCCAGCCGTGTTCACGTCCGCACCCCCACCTTCGTCAACATGCCCGCGGTCCGCTGGATGGTACAGGGCGCGCGCCTCGCTGACACTCCGCTGATCCAGGCCTCCGTCGACCCCTGCTACTCCTGCACCGACCGCTAGCCCGGGTCGCTGAATCAGGACCGTTACACCGGGACCGCTTGGCCGCGTCCTTAGTTGACAGCCCCGCTCGCCCCATCGTGTAATCGAATTATTCGATAGGTGAAAGAGTTCACCCTTAACCGCTGTCCTCCCCAACAGGCCGCACAGATGATGACTCCTGGCAGGGAATCCGGTTGCGGAGCCGTATTCCCCGGCGCGATCCCTGAAATCACCGTGCGCAACACCGGTTTAACCAGCAGCCAGGCGGTCCCATCAATCCATCACCCGCTCGCATCGCTGGCGTCCGGCGCTGCCCGCGGTGCATCCTTAGTTGAGAGGAGAACGGCACATTGCAGAAATATTTGTTGATCGCCGTCGGAGGCGCGCTGGGTTCCATCGCCCGGTTTTGGGTAGGCTCCACCATCGCAGGCCGCATGGGAAGCAAGTTCCCCTACGGCACATTCGTCATCAACATCACCGCCTGCGTCATCATCGGTTTCACTCTCACCTATCTCGGCAAGCGCGCCGATCTCAGCCCCGCCTGGAGATTCCTTGTTCCCGTCGGTTTCATCGGCGCTTACAGCACCTTTTCCACGTTTGAATGGGAAACTCTGTCCACCATGCGGTCGGGCGCCTTTTTCCTCGCCGCGCTTTATGCCGCAGGCAGCCTGATCCTCGGCCTGGCCGCCACCTGGTGCGGAACCGCCCTCGCCGACTTGCTTTAGGAAGCCATGCAAAATCCCAGGATTTGCAACTTGCCTGCAAAAGTGCTTCAATCCATCCTTGTTCATGGGTTCCAGGTCCGCGCTCTGCGCCGTCCTGATTTCAGAGAGGAGCCATTCCATGCTCGCTAGCGGGAAGGCCGTTAAAGTCACCCTCTACCTCAGCGACGGAGCAAAGCATCACGGCGTTCCGGTCTACACCAGCATCCTCGACTTCCTCTTCCACAGCGGAATCGCCGGAGCCACGGTGGTCAAGGGCGTCGCCGGTTTCGGCTCCAGGCATCGCATGCACTCCGCGCACATCCTTGAGATCTCTGACCATCTGCCCATCAAGATCGAGATCCTCGAGACCCGCGAGAAAATCGAAGCACTACTCCCCGAGATCGAGCGCCGCGCCGGCTCCGGAATCATCGAGATCCAGGACACCACCATCCGCATTCCGGCGAAGACGTAACCGAGACCTATGACCACCCCGCCCGCTGCTCTTTCGCTCCTCCTGGTCCCTAGTCCCTCAGTCCCTTAGTCCCTCCCTCACTCGCTCGTAAACGGCGACGCCGGCAGCCCTTCCCCGTTGAACAAATTGCACTCCGGGTTAGCTGCCCACCCATACCGAACAAACCTGGGCTCGGCCACCGCATCGCTCGTCACCACTACCGTGTTCCCATCGATCTTCGCCGTTGCGGACACAAACTTCCCATCCGCCCCCGCCACTTCCCACGCGGTCAACTCCCCGCCCTTCGCCACCAACCCTTTCGCATGATGTTCAAACCAGACTCGAATCGACTTCCCTTCCGGCGTAGCCTGCCGGAACAGCGGCCCCGAATCCTCAACCGCCTCTCCGTAGGTCAGTGCCCGTGCCCACAGCGCCAGCCTCCGGCCAACCTCGGCCTTATTCGTTGGGTGAATATCGGTCGCGTTCCCGATATCGATCGTCACAGCCATCCCCGTGTTCGCCAACCCCAGCGTCTTCAGTTGCTGTTCGCGCAATACGGGCCAGCTACCTCCGGGCTGCCAGTTTGCAATCTGCGTATAAAGAAACGGAAACGCGCCCACGCCCCACTGCTTGCGCCAGTCTTCAATCAGCGCCCGCATGGTCTTGTCATAGATCGTGTTTCGCTCCGGTCCCGCATTGCTCTCCCCCTGGTACCAGATCACTCCCCGAATCGCCATCGGCGTCAGCGGCGCAATCATCCCGTTCCATAGCAGCCCCGGCCCCCAACTCAAAACATCTGGATGCCACCCAAACTGCGGCTCCGGCTTCCCTGCCGCCCTGGCCTCATCCTTCTGCCGTTGCTCATCTTTGATTGCAAGGGCAGAATCGGCCTCAATGTCCGTCCGCTTGCCCCACTCTGAAAACAGCGAACTAAGCGACGCATCTTCCCCCAGCGCAGCCACCCGCGTCCACGCCTCCGCCGGAGTTCCACCCCACGTCGAGTCAATCACCCCCACCGGCACATGTTCCTTCTCTTCAATCTCCCGCGCAAAGAACCACGCCACAGCCGAGAATTCCTTCGCCGTCTCCGGCGTCGACGCCGTCCATCCAGAAGTCGAGATATCGTCCTGCGCATAATCCGCCGGCTTCTTGTCCACCATCAGCAGCCGAATCTGAGAATTCCCCGCATTCGGCAAATCCGTCGCGGCGGTCGAAGCCCGCTTCAGCGGAAACTCCATATTCGACTGCCCAGATGCCACCCACACATCGCCCACCAGCACATCTTCGAGCGTCAATGCCTCCTCCGCGCCTCCCGCCGCCGGAGTTCCTTGCACCGTCATCGTGAACGGACCACCCGCCGCCCCAGGCTTCAGATACACGCTCCACCGCCCCAGTTGGCTCGCCGTCGTCGATCCAGTCTCCCCGCGAAAGCTCACGCTCACCAACTCCCCAGCGCTCGCCATCCCCCACACATGCACCGGCAGATCTCTCTGCACCACCATGTGGCTCGCCAACACCTTGGGCAGCTTCACCTGCGCGCTCGCCGCAGTGATCAAAGCCAGCACAAAGAAGATCGCAACAGAACTTTTCCGGCCCATCATGAACTCCACTCCCGATTTCATTCGAATCCTGCCTCTCATTACTTCTTCACGAAAACAGAACACTACCAGACCACCCCTTCCTGCGTCAGCCGTTGAGGGCTCTCCGATTTGCTCAAACGCCGGCTTTCCGCTCGGCAACAAACTCAGGTATTCCGCACCAGATGTGCAACCGCGCCGGGAGCGCGGGCTACGAGGCCACCCCCAATTCTCGTTACCTGCCCATTCTGTGTTAGTTACCTTTCACCTACGTGCATTGACATAGCCCCCACCGGCCACGGACAATCGCTCCCAGCGTGGGCTTCCAGGTCTCCCGCGCGGCTGCGTGTTGATCCCCCGATGTCGTCCCAAGCAAGTCAGCCAACATCGGCCTGAGAGAAACGAAGGAATTTCATGAGCGATCAAACCCCACAAAGCTTCAAGAAGCATGCCCGCTTCGACTCTCCATATCACCTGATTCTCTTTGCTGTGCTCGTCGTTAACATCGCGATCACCATCTTTTTTACCCTTGAACTCCACAAGTTCGGGCTCAACCACTGGCTCGTCTATTCTGAGTGGCTCATACTCCTTTCCATCGCAGTCTTCATCCCGGTTCTCCGCATCCGCACCTACCCTCTCAAGGTCCAGGACCGCGTCATCCGTCTTGAGGAGCGCCTTCGCCTCCAGGCTCTCGCCCCCTCCGAGTGGCACGCCCAGATCTACAAGCTCTCTGAAGATCAGCTCATCGGCCTCCGCTTTGCCTCCGACGACGAGGTCGTTGAGCTCGCCAAACAGGCCCTCGAGCACAACCTCAACCGCAAGCAGATCAAGGAGCGCATCAAGGACTGGCGCCCAGACAACTGGCGCATCTGACCTGGCCTATCTTCCAAACAGAGACGGCTCCCGGTTCAGGGGGCCGTCGCGTCTTGCTCCAAAGTCAAGCTCCGCTACATGCCCTCTGTGCTCGAAGGCAGTGCCTGCACCCGACTGTGCTTGAGGGAATACAGGAAATAGACAAACAGGCCTATCACCAGCCAAACGATCAGGCGTATCCAATTCCCTAATCCCAGGTGATACATCAGGTAGCCGTTGGCGAGGATGCCAAGAACTGGCACGATCGGCAATTTCCCGCCCAAATAGATTCCTGGCGTTCTGAACGGCCTTGGCTGATTCGGAGACTTGATACGAAGCACGATGATCGAGGCACAGACCATTACGAAGGCCAGCAACGTCCCGATGTTCACCATCTCGCCAATCTTATTGATTGGTGTAACGGAGCCGATGCTCGCTGCCACCAGCCCCACCAGGATGGTGTTCTTCCAGGGGGTGTGAAACTTCGGGTGAATCGCGGCGAAGAACTTTTTCGGGAGCAGCCCATCGGAGGCCATTGCGTAGAGAACTCGGGTCTGCCCGATAAGCATCACCAGCATCACAGAAGTGAGCCCGGCCAATGCGCCGCATGTGATAATGTCGCCCGCCCAGCCGATGTTGTGATCCAGAAACGCGTAAGTCAAGGGCGCTTCGACGTTGACCAACTGCCAGGGAACCATGCCCGTAAGAACGGCTGCCACTCCCACATAGAGCAGCGTGCAGATAATCAACGAGCAGATAATTCCAATTGGCAGGTCGCGTTGCGGATTCCTGGCCTCCTGCGCCGTGGTTGAGACGGCATCAAAGCCGATAAACGCAAAGAAGATATATGCCGCAGCCGAGCTTATGCCGGCAAGGCCGAACGGGGCGAAACTGCTCCAGTCATGGCCCCAGTTCCCCGGATGGATATAGCGCGAGCCGAGGGCAATAATAAACAGAACGACCGTGACCTTGACAATCACAATGGTTGCATTGAACTTTGCGCTCTCTTGAATACCAATCACAAGAATGGCCGTAATAATCAGGGCAATAATAAAAGCTGGCAAGTTGAATCCAATTTCAACGCCAAAGAGATGCGGGGCACTCAGCAGTTGGTGTCCCCGCTCGACAATCGCAGGCGGCGGGTTCACCATCAATCCCTTCAGGGCGTCCAAATAGCCAGTCGAACCAACCGCCAGTTCAGGATGCGCCTGCGAGAGAAACTCGCGCGCAGCCTGTTTTTGCCCCTGATCGATCCCCGTCCAATGGTCATAGGCCAGCCAAAGTGGAATCTTGAGCCCAAAAATCTTGAGAAACTCGACGAAATTGTTCGACCAGCCGGAACTTACTGTGCTGGCGCCCATCGCATATTCGAGGGTGAGATCCCAGCCGATAATCCAGGCAAACAGCTCTCCCAGAGTGGCGTACGAATAGGTATATGCCGAACCCGCTAACGGAATCATGGCCGCGAATTCGGCATAGCAGAGGCCCGCAAACGTGCATGCGACCCCGCACATCACAAAGGAGAGGGTAAGAGCCGGCCCTGCCTCATGCGCCCCCAAACCTGCCATCACAAAGATGCCCGCGCCAATGACCGCACCGACGCCCAATGCAGTGAGCGAAATCGGTCCAAGAGACCGCTTGAGGTGCTCATCCCCTTCTTCTTTGGCTTCCGAAACAATCAGGTGCAGAGGCTTTCTTCTGAAGACATTCGCCATGTGGGTGAACCACTCCTTTGCGCGCAATTGGGTTGGATTAGTCTCTTGAAGTCTTTCGGCTCGCTTTAGACCAGAAGATGTAAACGGGGATGCCGAGCAGCACCAATGCCAGGCCGGGCCATGTGTACTGTGGCTTGTATCGCAATAATACGACACAGATCCATGAAGCCAGCAGGATGTACGCGGCCGGAAGAATCGGGTAGCCCAGCGCCTTGTAAGGGCGCGGTGCGTCGGGGCGCTTAACGCGAAGCACGAAGAGTCCGGCGATGGTGAGAATGTAAAAGACCAGCACGGCAAAGATGATGTAGTCGAGCAATTGGCTATAGGAACCGGAGACGCAAAGCACGGTGGTCCATACCGCCTGCACAAGAAGCGCCGCGACCGGCGTCTTGTAACGCGGGTGAAGCTTGCCGACGGACTTGAAAAAGAGCCCATCCTGACTCATCGCGTAATAGACGCGCGCGCCGGCGAGGGTCATGCCGTTGGCGCAGCCGAATGTCGAGATTAGAATTGCGCCTGCCATCAGCCACGCACCGCCCGAGCTGAATATCTGCTCCAGAGCCGCCGTACCCACGCGGTCCTCCGCAGCGTATTGAATGCCACGGGCCAGGACGGTCGTTCCGCTCGGATCGCCGTGCATCGGCAAAACAAGCAGATAGGAAAGCGACGCCAGAAAGTAGACGGTGAGGACAAAGCCCGTGCCCAAGATGAGGGACAACGGAATATTGCGCCTGGGGTTCTTCACTTCGCCAGCGGTGAACGTGATGTTGTTCCACGCATCGGCCGAGAAGAGCGAACCCACCTGCACCACCGCAAGAATGACTGCCAGATTCACCAGGACAATCGGCCCGCCAACTCCAACCTGAACTGGATGAAGCGAACCCCAGCCGGCATTCTTCCAGAACTCGCTCAGGCCTGGGCCGAAATTGGCAGCAGAAGCAATCGCATTGCGCCCAACTGTGAACGCCAACAGGATGAGCGCGGCCAAAGACAGTGC
The DNA here is from genome assembly GCA_003165935.1 of Acidobacteriaceae bacterium. GTDB lineage: Bacteria > Acidobacteriota > Terriglobia > Terriglobales > Acidobacteriaceae > Telmatobacter. The sequence continues at coordinate 6,909 of PMXB01000214.1, forward strand.
CTTGGCCGACGTGAAGACGTTTTGGATCATGGCGCCGAGCCGTACACCGAAAATGTTTACGATGGCGAGAAAGAAGACGATCACAATGGCGGTCAAGTTGGCCGTGCTGACGCCGATCTCCATATTGCCGAGAACCATAGGGCCGACGGTGATGCCTGGAACATGGGCAATGTGCCAAAGCCAGTGGGTCGTGGAGATTGTCGGAAAAAAAACGCCGAGAAACTTGCCGAACGCAACGCACACCGCGGCGATAGTCCCAGTCTGGATGACCAGGAAAAGCGTCCAGCCGTAAAGAAATCCCCAGAGCGGGCCGAGCGACTCGCGCAGGTAGACGTATTGCCCACCGGCCTTGGGCATCATGGAGGCGAGCTCGCCGTAGCTGAGCGCGGCGATTATGGTGAGAACGGCCGTGACGACCCAAGCACCAAGGAAAAGTGCCGGCGAGTTGGTGCCACGCGCGATATCGGCGTCGACGATGAAGATGCCCGAACCGATCATCGACCCGATGACAAGCGCGGTGGAACTGAACAGTCCGAGGCTCTGGACCATCCCCACGGCGCCGGGCTTGGGTGCGTCGGGCGTGGGCGCGTCAGGCGAACAAGCAGGCTTGGGGAATTGAGTCAGGTTTGAAGGGCTCACTTAATGATTAGTTGTAAAGGAATTTGGCGCGGATGTCTTTGTTTTTCTTGAAACGATTGGCCGTCTCGTTCCCTGCGAGTTGATCCCTCTGCGACGGCAACCGCTCTATTCGGTCAGTTCCGCCAACCAGGCACGGAACTCGGCGGCGGGATTGGGCTGGCCGAATAATCCTTCAGAGACGGCCACAACATCGGCTCCCGCGAGGATAACCTTAGCTGCTGTAGCCCGCGTTACACCTCCAACGGCAACCAGAATTGGCCCTGACCCGGCCTGCGAACGCAGCCATTTCACGCCTTCAGTTCCGATTGGCGGCTTCGAGGTTTGTTTGGTACGCGTCGGAAAGACCGGCCCGATGGAGAGATAGTCCGCAGGAGCGAGCAGAATATCTTCGACCAATGCCTCACTGCCGCCGAACGTGCCTACCATGCGGTTTGGACCCACCAGGCGCCGCGCCTCCGCGGGGGATGCGTCCCCTGCATCCACATGGACGCCGTCAAACTGGAGCCGATCCACCAGGTCTGCATGGTCGTCGAGAATCAGGCGCACCTTGCCGGCAGGCATGGCAGCACGCAGAGCTTCGCAGTCAGCGAGCAGCTCAGCGGCGTTGCCTGTTTTGTTTCGGTACTCAAGGAGAGTAACCCCGGCCTCTGTGAGTTCAGAGCCAAGACGGTGCAGAAAGACGGCCCGATCGGCTGCGGGGAGGATCGACGCATCGAGGATCGGGTAGACACGAGGAAATGAATGCGGCATAGATACAAGAGTAGAAGGGACTGCGGCCAGTTGTCAGTGATGGAATACCGAGACCGCTCTGAAGCCGAAAAACGAGCCGCAGTCCTCTTTTCTCTGTCGGTGTGATCGGCCGGTTTACATCCCGTCCGCAGAAGGACCATATGAGCCGGGAATCTTATGATCCAGCAGCCTGAGATACACGCCGACCTGCGCGCGGTGATGGATCATGTGGTTCACAACCCAGGTGCGCCATACGTCGTACTTGGGCTCATCGATCCATGCCTGGCCGCCAGCCACAAACTTCCAATGATCGTCCCACTTTGAGGAGTCGAACGCGACGAGTGCAGCCTTGGCCTCAGCCACCTGCTTGTCGTACCGCGCGAGCATTGCATCTTTCGATGCTGGAATGTAGGGCTCAAACTTGTGGCCCTCTGGGAATTCGAGCTTGTCTGTGGTGAGGGTGTGGATCGCCCAATCGCCTGCGGTGTCAGAAAGGTGCCCAAGCAAGCGCCCGAGCGGCATCGATTTTTCGTGGGGTTTGTAGTTGAAGTCGGCATCTGCGGGAACTGCCTCCAGCATTTTGCGGGTGGTCGCCGTCTCGCGATCGAATTCTGCGATAAGTTTCTGTTTGAAGTCCATTGAACAACCTCCGATGTTGCGAAGCCAGCATACCTGAAATGGGAATAAAAGGCGAAAGAAAAGCCGCAGATGTTTCCGCTTAAATATGCCTCCGCTACAATGCTAGCGGTGGCTGGTCATCGCACCCATGTACCTCACCCCCGGAGGTTCAATTTGAAAGTCCTTTCTTTTCTGGCTCTTGTCTTCTGTTTGACCGTCCAAATCGCACCGGCTCAGACACCCGGGCCTGCTCCGCGTCTGGATGCGTGGAAAATCATTGGCCCGGGGGGCGGGGGAACCATGGCGAGTCCCACCGTCAGCCCAACCGACCCCAGGCTGGTGGTGGTGCGCTGCGACATGACGGGCGCATACATCACCCAGGATGGCGGTAACTCTTGGCGTATGTTTAACTTGCGCAACGGTCTAACGAGCTTCGCTTTTGATCCCAACAATCCGAAGCGAATCTATGCCGGTGGCGCTGCCCTGTGGCGTAGTGACGATTCAGGCGCATCCTGGAGCATGGTCTACCCCGACCCGGCAAAGAAAACCGTGGAGCACCAGAACGGCGATCACAGCGACTACAGCCTCACGACTGAGGATGAAACTTATGTCGCCGGCACGTCGATTGGGCTCATCGTCGTCGATCCGAAAGACTCCAGCGTCCATATTGCCTTCTGGGATCCCGGACAGAATGCCACTGCCCTCCTCATGTCGAAGGATGGTGGCGTGACGTTTCAAAGAGAGGTTGATTTTCCCGCGGACGGACTTATGTTCCTCTCCTATGCCGGCGGAAACCGGCTCGCGGTCGGTCTTCGCGGAGTGAATAACGACAAGCTGGAGAAGATGAAGCCGGTTGGTGGGTCCGATCTCAAGATCACGCATGCCAGCGGTGGAGCGACCGGTGGAGGCATGACCCTCTACGCAACCACAAGCGACGGTGCGCTTTCAATCTCCAGCGACGAGGGGCGGAGTTGGCAGGTGCAGACCCCTGATCTCGGCCAGCAAGGGGCTCAGTTTGGCGCGGTGGCCGCATCGCCAGAGAATGGCAAGATCGCCTATGTAGGATTTCGCGACCTGAAGCTGGGAGAGCAGGTAGCAGACTTCTACAACGGAATTGCCAAGACGACCGATGGAGGAAAAACATGGTCGATTGTGCTGAAAGAGTCGACCAGGCCCGCCACCAACAAGGAAGGCTCGTGGATTGAGCAGCGAGCCAACAGCAGCAACTTCGACGGAAGCAAGAGCATCATTTTCGACGCGCCGTACGGCCTCGCCGTTGCGCCGGGGCACCCGGAGATCGTATACGCCACCGATCTTTTTCGCGCCTACCGGACACTCGACGGCGGTAAGACCTGGGCGCAAGTGAACTCGGTGCAAGTGGGACAGAATCGCTGGACCACACGCGGCCTGGATGTAACCACGGCCTACGGGGTTCAGTTCGATCCCTTTGACCCGAAGCACATCTTCATCGACTACACCGACATTGGAGCGTTCCAAAGCTACGACGGGGGCCAGTCGTGGGAAACGGCCACCGAAGGCGTCCCAGACGAGTGGAGAAACACCACCTATTGGCTGGCATTCGATCCGGATGTAAAAGGTTTGATGTGGGGAGCGTTCAGTTACATTCACGATCTTCCGCATCCGAAGATGTGGCGTCACCAGGACGCAACCGACTTCACGGGCGGTGTTGAGGTGTCAAAAGATGGCGGCAAGCATTGGACTCCATCGAACGACGGGATGGATGAGACAGCCGTGACGCACATCCTCATCGATCCGGTAAGCCCGGTTGGGTCGCGGTATTTGTACGCGTGCGGGTTTGGCAAGGGCGTCTACAAATCCGTGGACAACGGCAAGACCTGGGAACTGAAGAACTTCGGCATTGAAGAGCAGAACCCCTATGCCTGGCGGCTCGTTCGCAGTTCCGACGGTGTGCTCTATCTGATTGTGGCGCGGGCCAACGAAGGGAGCTACGGGTCGGACGTGGGCGACGGATCGCTTTACCGCTCGATCGATGAAGCTGAGCACTGGAAGAAGCTTTCTCTTCCGGCAAATGTAAACGGGCCAATTGGCTTGGCGATTGATCCACGTGACAGCAAGCGGATGTACCTGGCGGCGTGGGGACAGGAACACGACCCGGTGGATGTTGGAGGGGGGGTATATCTGACCACGGATGGCGGCCTTACATGGACCCAATCGTTCGGCGATTCGCAACATGTATATGACGTCACGATTGATCCCAAATCGCCTGACACGCTCTACATCTGCGGATTTGACGCGGGCGCGTGGAGGTCAACCGACGCCGGAAAACACTGGCTGCGCATTCAGGGCTACAACTTCAAGTGGGGCCACCGCGTAATTGTCGACCCTCAGGACCCGACGCAGATCTACATCACGACCTTTGGCGGCAGCGTTTGGCATGGACCGGCAGCAGGCGATCCGAAATCGAAAGAAGACATCCTAACGCCTGTTCCGGTGGCAAATTAACGCGGCAACGCGAACGCCACGTAAGCGCCGCCTTGTGGGCCTTTGGCGTCACGGGCTCCGCTGGCCGCGATAACCACGAACTGGCGGCCGCCGACCATGTAGGTGGCCGGAGTGGCAACGCCCGAGTAGGGCAACTGCGACTCCCACAGGAGATTGCCTGTGCGGCTGTCAAAGGCGCGGAATTTGCGGTCGAAGATGGTGGCGCCAATGAAGAGCACCCCGCCTGCCGTAACAATGGGACCGCCGTAGTTCTCCGAACCCGTGTTGGTGAGTCCGTCTTTCGCCAGCTCAGGATACTCGCCGAGGGGAATCTCCCACAGGTATTTGCCGGTGGTCAGATCGATAGCGTTGAGGGTCCCCCACGGAGGAGCGATGGCCGGATAACCGTCGGGATCGAGGAACTTGCGATAACCGGTAAAGGTGTAAGCATCTGCTGGTTCAGTGGCTTCGATCGCGCTCATTGCATGGTCGTCGACACTGAGGTAGGCGAGCAGCGCATCGAGGTCAGGGCCAACGAACTCCGGCCGACCCGGCATTTTGCCTTTGCCCTTGTGAATAACGTCTGCTACCTGCGCAACCGAGAGCCTGTTCCCTACCCCGATGAGCATGGGAATAGCAGGCGGCACGCCCTGCTGCTGTTGGCCATGGCAGGCTGCACAGCGCTGTCGATAGATGGCTGCTCCGGGCGCGTTAGCGGGGGCCAGGGCGGCTATCTTCGCGGCATCAACGGTTGCGAGTTCCTTGCTCCTCGCCGCGTCGACATCGGTGCGCAGAAAGTCGAGCAGCGCCGTCAGCCGGGCATCATCGATATTTGGAAAGGACGGCATGCGGCCTTTACCATGCTGAACGGTGTCTGCGATCTTGTCCGGTGCAAGGCGCTTGGCAATATCCACTAGCGACGGAAAAGCGGGCGGCGCGCCGGCGCGCTCGGGCCCGTGGCACATTGCGCACTGGCTCTCGTAGACCAGCTCTCCGGGGCTGCCGGAACGCTTTGCAGGGGTCAGGCCGCCTGTCCAGGCCATCTCGTTGCTGTTGACGTAAAGAATGTTCGTGCGCGGGTCAACGGCAGGGCCACCCCACTCCCCACCACCGTCAAATCCCGGGAAGACAACCGTTTGTTGCCCAACGGCGAATGGAAGGAACTGGCCCTCGCTGCGCAGGGTCTGAAACTCCTTCACCGCCCAGGCGTGAGCCTCGGGCGTTCGCGTGGTCAGCATGTCCTCCGTCAGGCGCTGGCGGGCAAAGGGCTGTGGGACTTCCGGCAGCGGCTGCGTTGGCGACGCTACTTCGCCGGGAACGGTGCTGGCTGGATAGGGCCGCTCGGTGATGGGATAGAGCGGCTTGCCGGTCTCGCGGTCGAAGACGTAGATATGCCCTTGCTTGCTTGTCTGCGCCAACGCGCTCACCATCTTGCCATTTCGCATGAACGTAAACAACGCGGGCGGCGACGAGAAGTCGCGATCCCAGATGTCGTGATGCACTCCCTGGAAGTGCCAGAGGCGTTTACCTGTGGCTGCGTCGAGGGCCAGCTCGCAATCAGCATAGAGATCATTTCCAACTCGGTCGCCGCCGTAGAAGTCGAATACAGCTGAGCCCGTTGGAACGAAGAGGATTCCTCGCGAAGCATCGAGCGTCATACCCGCCCAGTTGTTGGCTGCGCCAGCGGTCTTCCAGGCATCTGCCGGCCATGTCTCGTAGCCGGGCTCTCCTGGGCGCGGAATGGTGTGGAACACCCAGGCAAGCTCACCAGTGCGCACATTGAATGCACGCACGTCTCCCGGCGGGGCGGGGTGCGTCTCAGGGTTGCGCCCACCCACGATGATCAGGTCCTTGTAGATGATTCCTGGTGTGGTCAAAACGATCGACTGCTCCTGCCATGGCTCACGCAGCCCCTTGCGCAGGTCGATGCGGCCGTTTTCGCCAAAGCTCGGGATCGGCTTACCTGTCGCTGGATCGAGACAGTAGAGGAAGTTCATGATGCCGGCAAAGAGCCGGGCTTCACCACCGCCAGTCCACCAGGCAAAGCCGCGCGCCGGCTGCGTGCCTCCTGCGCCCGAATCGAACTTCCATTTGAGCTGACCGGTGGCCGCGTCGAGCGCAATCACCTTTTGTGTGGGCGTAAAAGCATAGAGCGTGCCGCCAACCACCAACGGATTGGTCTGGATTCCGCCCCGGTCGCCCGTGTCGAAGACCCAGGCCTGGGACAGGTGCTTTACATTGCCGCGATGAATCTGGCTGAGGGGCGAGTAGTGGTCGCCGTCGATGCCGCCGTTGTAGGCGGACCAGTCAACGTGGGAAGGGCCTGCGTTCTTGGGGCCAGCATTGCTCTTGGCATCTTTGCTTTGACAGACGCATGTGCTTGCGACGAGCAGGACCATGGCTGAAGAGATTCGCGCGACCGGGGAAACTTTCATCACTTCAGAATCCTAGCGCATCCCTGCACTGGATTGCCTGAAATGTGCCGCCGCGCTTACGTCAATTGGTTTTGGAAGCCAGGAAACGCTCCATGAACTTGGTGTCGAACTTGCCACTGCGGAAGTCCTCATCGGCAAAGATCGACTCATGGAGAGAGATCGAAGTGTCGATTCCCTGCACAATGAACTGGCGGAGAGCGCGCTCCATTTTGGCAATTGCCTCAGCCCGATCAACGCCGTGAACGATGAGCTTGGCAATGAGCGAATCGTAGTAGGGCGGAACGACACCCTCGGCGTATTGTGCAGTGTCCACCCGCACGCCGTTGCCCCCGGGCACGTTGAAAGCTGTGATCTTTCCGGCAGAGGGCGTGAACTTTTGCGGATGCTCGGCATTGATGCGGCACTC
>PMXB01000030.1 GCA_003165935.1 Acidobacteriaceae bacterium
GTGTTGCTGCCGGTATTGGTCAGCGTGGCCGCCAGCGCCGCGGAGGTAGTGTGCGCAGTCGTGTTGGGGAACGTCACCACTGAGGTCAGCGAGGCGGTAGTTGTAGTTGAGGTTCCTGTGCCGGTGAGAGAAACCGTCTGGGTTGCGGCGGTACCATTGAGAGCGTTATCGGTGAGCACCAGCGAACCGCTGATACTCCCCGCTGCCTTTGGCGAGAAGCTGATGCTGATGTTGCAGTCTGCTCCCGGCGCCAGCGCGAAGCTGCTGGTGCAGTCGGCCGGTGTTCCCGGGCCTTCGACCTGAACGAAGCTCGGCACGGAGAAGGCCACGCCCGAACCTACGGCGTCGAGCGGCAGGTTGCCGACGTTTTCGACCGTGACCGCCTTCGGACTGTCGCTGCTGGTCGAGCCCACGGCTGTGTTAGCGAAGGTCAGGCTCGGCGGGTCGGCGAAGTCTTCCTTCGATACCAGTTCAGTATAGTTATCGGCAATATAGACGTTGCCGTTGCCGTCCACCGCGATCCCCTCGGGTTCATTCAGGCCGTTGGCTGCATAGTCTGCGATAGTGCTTTGGGTATAGCCGCCCGCCGAAAACGTCAACTTCACTACCTCGTTATTGTCGTAAATGCCAAGATAGACGTTGCCGCCGCCGTCCACCGCGACCCAATAGGTGTCATCTGTGGCCTGGGTTTCAAAGCTTGCGACAACGCTTTGCGTATAACTGCCCGCCGAGAGCGTCTCCTTCAGCAAAAAGATCTGAGCATTAGGGGAGGGAGAAAGACATGTGACATAGACGTTGCCGCTGCCGTCCACGGCGAGCACCACGGGGGCAGTCAGGCCGTTGCTGGCATAGCTTGCGACAACGCTCTGGGTGTAGCCGGCCGCCGTAAGCGTCTCCTTCAACACTCGGGAATTGCCGGGATCCGCAATATAAACGTTGCCGGCGCCGTCCACCGCGACCCCTCTGGGATAGTTCAGGCCGTTGTTGGCAGCGTTTGCGACAACGCTCTGGGCGTAGCTGCCCGCCGACAGCGTCTCCTTCAACACCCGTTGGTTGACGGTATCGGAAATATAGACGTTACCGCTGCCATCCACAGCGATCCAATTGGGATAGGTAATGCCGTTGGCTGCAGAGTTCGCGACGACGGTTTGCGTGTAGCTGCCCGCCGACGGCGTCTCCTTCAACACCCGATTGTTGATGGCATCGGCAATATAGACGTTGCCGCTGCCGTCCACCGCGACCCCTTCGGGATCGGACAGGCCGTTTGTTGCAGCGTTTGCGACAACGCTCTGGGTTCCGGGCATGAAATTCACCTGCGGCCCCACACCTGTGCCTTGCAGGTGGGCGGTAGCCACCACGCCACTCGAGCTCTCCAGCACCACCGCGCCATAACGGGTTCCGCTGAACACGGGAGTGAAGGTGACGTTGATCGTGCAGGTTTCGCCTGCGGTGTAGGCTGTAGTCCCGTTGCAGACATTCGCCCCCTGCGTCGCAGCAGCGTTGAAGTCCAGATTCTTCGCGGCCTCCGTCAGCACAACGTAGGGAGTTGTGCTGCTCAGGCTCCCGGCGCTATCGAAGGTAAAGGTCAGCGGGGTCGCCGCGCTGGCGGTTCCCACCGGGACGGTAAAGAAGTTCACCGCGCGCGTCGTGATCTCATTCACCGCGTTGTTTGCGTAATCGGCGACAAAGACGTTGCCGCTGCCGTCCACCGCCGCACCTGCGGGACCGTTGAAGCCACTCCCCAGCGTGGTCACGCAGCTCGACGAGGCGCAGCCTGCGGGCATCTCCTTCACCGCCTTGTTTGCGTAATCGGCGACAAAGACGTTGCCGCTGCCGTCCACCGCTACGCCCTGAGGACCGCTGAAGCCGCCGCCCAGCGTGGTCACGCAGCTCGACGAGGCGCAACCGGCGGCCATCTCCTTCACCGCGTTGTTCAAAGTATCGCCGACATAGACGTTTCCGTTGCTGCCCACAGCCACGCCGAAGGGATGGCTGAAGCCGCCACCCAGCGTGGTCACGCAACTCGAGGACGCGCAACCGGCGGGCATCTCCTTCACCGCGTTGTTGTCGTAGTCGGCTACATAAAGGTTGCCGCTGCCGTCCACCGCCACGCCGCTGGGAGCGAGGAAGCCGCCGCCCAATGCAATCTGTGCATAGCTGAAGTGGGCTGTTTGCGCATCTACGTTGAGAGAAATGGCTCCCAGGGTCAGCAGCAGAAGGCAACGCACAGCCCCAGTCCTTGACACCCCATGCAGAGCTTTGGCAATCAAAAAAGAAGCATTCCGAATAGCCGAATGACAAGCGGTCTGTGACTGATTCACTGGATCTCCTCGTGTGCAAAGGTCATCAAGAGACGAACCTCAAAAGCCTTGGTGACAATTCCTGCCGTCAAAACTGAAAGCAAGATAAAACGAAGACTATGCCGGCTGCTTCCGGCTTCGTCTCGGCCCGGTGCAACTGAAGAGAATAGAGAACGAACAACCAGCGATTGCCAGGATTTTCAGTTTATAGCAGAAGGTCTCCGAAGACGCCTGTGATCGCTGAAAATTCGATCCAGGCCGATTCGGTCTAAATCGATGGGAATAGAGGAGCTGCAACCACAAAGATCGCAGAAACCGAGGACAGGCGGGATGTTCCCCGCCCACCGGCGTTGGTGGTTGGCCCGGACCGCGCCGGCCGTTACTGCGTCGGCTGTCGTGCTCCCTGGGCGGCGGCCATTTTGGCCCGCATGCGTTTTTCGGCTTCGCCGCTCCAGTATTTGCAATCGAGGCGGATGAAGACGGAGCTGTAGGGGATGGTCATGCGGGTTTTGAGGACGAGGACCTGGAACTGCTTTCCGGCCTGGTCGATGTTGGAGATGATGGTGTCGTGGGGAAGCGATGCAACCGGGTAGTTGCGCAACATGTCGCCGACCTGGCGGCGATAGTTCGACGCCCCCGGCGCATCCTCATCGGGGACAAAGGGCAGCTCCGAGTCCATGTAGATGAGCGGCCGCACGTGGATGGAGGCATTCATCGCTTCGAGCACGTATTGAACGACCTCGAGCAGGTGCGCGTCGGTGTCGATGGTTTCGACGCCGGGCGAGGACTGCAGCGGGTAGGCCGAATCCACAATCAGAATCCAGTTGCGATGGCCCATGAGCGGCATGGCCTGGTTGACCTTCGCTTTCCAGTTGGGCGGCGGGTCAGGCTGTGCGGACAAAACTGTAACTGCGGTGAGGGCAACGAGGAAAAGAAAAACCTTGCGCATGACTTGCTTCCTTTCAGTTCTGAGGTGCTGCGCGATTTGGACAAAGTAGACGACGGGCGGGTTGGGTCGGTCAAGGCGGGGGCGGCGGCGATCTTCTGTCAACTTGACGCGGCTAGAGGCCGAGGCGCNNACGGCTGGCTCATGTTTGTTGAGCAGGCCGGCAAGGAGCTCGTCTTTGCCTTCGTTGTCCTCGACGAGGGTGAGCGTCCCGTAGGCGTGGACGGCGATGTAGTTCCAGGTGGGCACGGCCAGGTCTTCAACATAGAGAGTGGGCGAGACGTAGCAGTGCGGGCCGGGAAAGATGACCAGGGTCTCGCGGCCGGCGAGAGCCTGATGGTGGCGATTGGCGATGGCGAAGTGGCCTTCAATGAGGCCGTGTGGGCCTGCGTCTTTGACGACGAGGGGCAGGTGAGTGGCGGCCATGGGGGATTCACTGCCGGGTGATTGCGGGCCGCAGAGGATGGCGAAGGAGTACGTCTGCATGGTCTCAAGCAGGATGGCGCGGTCGGTGACCTGGTTGAACTTCGGTGTGTACATTAACATCGGACCTTTCTCGTGGCGTCTTTGTTGCGATGTAGAGGCGTACATCCCTCAGGGGCTAAAGCCCACGGTCACTCTTCGGCCCTATTGGCACGACTGAACAGGTTGCTGAAAAAGTCCGAACGAAAAGCAAATCCGGCGAAAAATCGGTTAGCAGGGGCTAAAGCCCG
>PMXB01000251.1 GCA_003165935.1 Acidobacteriaceae bacterium
TGGTGGCGGCGATTGAGGCGGAGTTGGCGAAGACCGCGTAGTTCGATGGGTTGAATTCGTTCACTCCCAGGTCTCAATGTCGAGACCCTGGGGCCCCCGGCCGTTTTTTAGCACGAGTAAGTTCATGGTTTCCCACCCTTTCGCCTGAAAACCGGCGACAGGATGGGGCCCCCGGCTTGTTCAATTGCAAACGAAATGGGACCTCGCCGGTTTATCCTCACGGCATGGACGACGTGAACCAAGCACACGAAGAAGCAGGGGCGCCCAAAGAACAAGGGACGGACGAAGCCAATTCACTTCAGGGCGCGGCNNGTGTGGTGCCACTGGTGCCACGTAATGGACCGCGAGTCGTATGAGAATCCGGCGATTGCGTCGATTATCAATCAACAATATGTAGCGATGAAGGTGGACCGCGACGAGCGGCCGGACGTGGACGCTCGCTACCAGGCGGCGGTTTCGGCGATCAGCGGGCAGGGCGGCTGGCCGCTGACCGCATTTCTTACGCCGGATGGACGGCCTTATTTTGGTGGCACGTACTTTCCTCCGGACGATCGCTACGGTCGGCCCGGATTTGGGCGAGTGCTGCAGACAATGGCGCAAGTTTGGCGCGAGCGGCGTGATGAAGCACTTGAGTCCGCAGCGAGCGTGATGGCGGCCATTGAGCACAACGAGAGCTTTTCGGGCCGCGGCGCCGAACTGAGCCTGGCACTGGTGGACAAGATTGCCGGGTCGGCGTTGAGCCAGTTTGACGCGCGCAATGGCGGATTCGGGTCGCAGCCCAAGTTTCCTCATCCTGCGGCGCTCGATCTGCTGCTTGAACTGGCAATGAATCGCGATAACGAGCAGGCCGGCGAGGCGTTTGTGACGACGCTGGAGAAGATGGCGCGAGGCGGTGTCTACGACCAACTTGCCGGCGGGTTTCATCGCTATTCGGTGGATGAGCGCTGGGTGGTACCGCACTTCGAGAAGATGCTTTATGACAACACGGAGCTGCTGCGGAACTACGTGCACGGGTTTCAGAGTTTCGTGCGGGCGGATTTTCTGGAGACGGCACGGGAGATTATCGCTTGGCTCGACTCGACGATGACCGACCGCGAGCGCGGGGGCTTTTATGCGTCACAGGACGCGGACATCAATCTTGATGACGACGGCGATTACTTTACATGGACGCTGGACGAGGCGCGGGCCGTGCTGGATGCAGAGGAGCTGGAGTTTGCATCGAGCTACTGGGACATTGGCGAGTTGGGCGACATGCACCATAATCCGGCCAAGAACGTGCTGCATGTGAAGCAAACGCTGGTAGAGAGGGCTGGGCAAAGCGGGGATGTGGAGGCGACGGCGGCGCTGCGGGATCGGGCATTGATGGAACGAGCGAAGGCCAAGCTGCTGGCAGCAAGGAGCCAGCGGCCGACGCCGTTTATCGATCGCACGCTCTATACGGGCTGGAATGCGATGGCGATCTCGGCATACCTGGATGCCGCGCGAGTGTTGCGCATCGACGCAGCGCGGGAGTTTGCGCTGCTTACGCTGAACAGGCTGTTGGACGAGGCGTGGGACGGAACGGAGAACCTGTATCACGTGATTGCCTACTCCGATGGGGCAGCACCGGTGGAAAAGATTGCAGGTTCGCTCGACGACTATGCGTTCACCGTTCATGCGTGCTTGGACGGGTGGTTTGCAACCGGCAACATGAACTTTTATCGGGTGGCGGTAAAGCTGGCCGATGGGATGATTGCGCGTTTCTATGACGAGGTTGCGGGGGCGTTTTACGATGCTGCCGCGATTGCGCCCGGCGCGGCTCCTCTGGGCGCGCTGTCGGCACGGCGGAAGCCGATGCAGGACTCGCCCACGCCCGCAGGGAACCCGACGGCTGCCGCGGCGCTGTTGCGGCTTGAAACGCTGAGCGGGAAGCAGGAGTATCGCGATCTCGCGGAAGACACGCTGGACAACTTTGCCGGCATCGTGGAGCATTTTGGGCTCTATGCAGGCAGCTACGGGCTGGCGCTGGAGCGGCTGATGCTTGCACCAGTTCAGGTGGTGATCGTCGGTTCAGGCGCGGAAGCATTCCGGCTGGAGGCGACGGCGATTGCGCGATTCGGCGTGAACAAGACTGTGATGCGGTTTGCTCCAGGCCAGCTTGTGCCGGACGGGATTCCGGAGGGGCTGGCGGAGACGCTGCTGAAGGTGCCTGTGCCTGTTGGGGCTGAGGCGTGGGCGCTGGTTTGCCGTGGGCGGACGTGCCTGACGCCGATTACCAACGCGGAGGAGTTGCTGAAGGCGCTGGAAGAGGGCGATTGAGACGCGGCCAAGGTCTTTGACCGCGTCAAATGGCGACCTGCAATGGAGTTTGTTTTATCGCACCCTGTGGCCAGCGATTCTGCGGCGCGCCGTCCCGATTAACGCCAAAGCTCCGGTACCGAGAAGCAGAAAGCTGGATGGCTCAGGAGTAGCGGAAGTGGCCGTCGTGCCCGTCGAGCCGTAGGAGAAGTCAGTAAGGTCGACCTGTGTCCCCGACCCGACCTGTTCCGCGGAGATTGTTAAACTCGAAATCGGGTTGGAGGAAGTCAGACCAAAAAACACGAGCCCGGGGGCCGTATCAGTTCCCACGACATACGTCGTGCCATTTACGTCAATATCCGCATTCCCGGCGAGTGATCCCTCGAGATCCCCGAGTGTGACCGTGAAAATGTCGAAGCCTATCGCCGTCGTATTCGCTGGCAGGGTGACAACCAGGTTGTATCCCGGGGCGCTGCTGAGTGAGTCGGCACCCCTGGCGTAAGTCGAGCAGCAGTAATTTTCGCTCACATCATAGATGTCAGATCCCGTGCTGGAGAAATTCACCCCGGAGGTAGTCAAGCCTGGCGGCGTCGCATAAGTTAAGTATGAACCAATTGGTGGAGAGAGAGCGCCGAAATTGATCGTCGTTGCCCTCGAAGTTGCTGCCAGCCATTGGGCACTGTTGTTGTAAATAGTGTCAGCCTTCGATGTCGCGGCAAATGCCGCGAGCAGAAGGACGCTGAGCGCGAACCGCTGTTTGAAGCCAAAGATGCGCATTGCTGGGTCTCCTCGGTGATGAACTTGCCCCCAAGCGGGACTCGGGGGTGGTTTCAGGTGTACTTCAGGCGTTCGAAGACGAGTGCGATAGCACCCCAAGCTGCGACGCAGGTAAATGAAAAGAAAGTGAAAGCTGCGAACTTGTGCGGCTGATTCGGGGAAAACGCTGGGTACAATAACCAGATGAGCGAATGCACAACCCACTGGAAGCTATAGTCTTGGAAACCTGCAGGTTGTGAAAGTGCCGTCTAACGCCAGCCGGAGGTCATCTCGTGTCATCTGGCCTTTTGGACCCGTCGAAGCCGCGTGAGGGGACCTCGGCGGTTCGCCTGGACTCCTGGAAGGAGATCGCTGCCTATCTCGGCAGGGGGGAACGCACGGCGAAGCGGTGGGAAAGCGAGCGTTCGCTGCCGGTCCATCGTGTGCCTGGGGATGGCCGGGGAAGCGTTTACGCTCTGGCCTCCGAACTGGATGAATGGCTGACGTCGCGCCGCGCCCAAGGCCTGCATGAGGCCGGGGTCGGTGAGAAGTCCACCTCGCCGATTGCCAGAGACGAGACAAGCGGTGCAGGCGGCTGTGATTTTCCCATCGCCGGGCAGATGGCCGGGCTTGCGGAAGGTCAGCTAACCGCCAATGCTGGAGACCTGCATGCCGGGCGGGATGCCTTCAGGCCAGGTTGGAAGACCTTGCTGGCTGCATCGCTCGTGGCAGCGGTCGGCCTAGCAGCATTCGCCGCGAACCATCGGTCAATCTTCGGTGCAGTCGCACATCGGCTTTCTTCGACTTTTGGCTTCGGGCAGGCAGCGTCTGTTCACCCCGGCCCGGTATCCGTTTCCGTTGAAGAAAGAGCTCGCGCGCACGAGCTTTACCTCAAAGGGCGCTACGAGTGGAATCAGCGAACGCCGGAGAGCCTTAACCGGGCACTCGACGACTTCACACAAGCGGTCGTGCACGATCCTGACAGTCCGGAGGCCTACGCCGGCATGGCGGACACATACAATCTTCAATGCATTTTCTTCACCCTTCCCGCCGGTGACATGTATCCGAGGGCGATTGCGGCAGCCAGACGTGCAGTGGAATTGGATGATTCCAATCCTGAAGGGCATCGCGCATTGGCGTTCGCCGAAGTGTGGGGTGCACGAAACTTTCCCGAAGGATACAAGGAGTTTCGTCGCGCCATTGAGCTGAATCCGAAAGACCCGCTGGCGCACCTTTGGTTTGCCAATGCGCTCGCAGTAGGAAAGGGGACTCCAGAGGAAGCGAACCAAGAGGCATATCACGAGTCACTGGAGGAGATAAGCAAAGCGCAGGACTTGGATCCCGCTTCCCATTCGATAATCGCCAGCAAGGGCATCATTCTATACAAAGCGGGCAAGAAGGACGAAGGGGAAGCGCTTCTCAAGCAGGTGGAACGGGCAGACCCTGGTCTCGCTACAGTTCACACCTACCTTGCAGTCGTTGAATTTGAGCGTGGCGATTATCCGGCCTACCTCGCCGAGTCAGAAGAATCGGCACAGCTTCATAATGACGCGGCGCTCAGAGAATTGACGGCAGCGGTACGCACTGGATATGCGCAAGGCGGCGAACGCGGACTTTCGAGGGCATTGTTTGCTAAAGCCGAGTCATGCGATCCGTCAACGGACATGCCTCGCGTCTGGCGAGCTTTCGCGTGTGTTCGCCTGGGGAAGAACCAGGAGGCTCTGCAACTGCTCGAAGAGGCCAGTGCAAACCACGACCCGAACCTTGCTTCCTGGTTCTCGGCAGAAGCTCTTCCTGCGTGGACGCCAATTGAGGACGAGTCCCGGTTCCAGGCATTGCTCAAGAAGATCAAAGGGCAAGTCCCGCCTTTTCAGGCGCGGGCGAGTTCCGAGCCTCCCATGGGCAATGCGCGTTTTCGAGCGGCGAATAGTGCGCAACTTCGTGCGGCTTCAAAGCAACAATGAAGCAGCTGGACAGCCCGATTCTTAAGAGACAAAACGGTGGCGGCCTAAGTTCCCTTCGATGGATTCGGTTCGTTTGCTGAGTCTGGCTGGGATGCCGATGTTTTGGCCGGGTCGGCTTCTGCGATTGGGTCGGATTTGGCGGTGAAGCGACTGATCCGCGTGTCGAAGACGCGGTTGGGGTCGCCGGGGAGCATGTTGTTTGCTTCAAGGGCGAGGCGGACGCGGCGGCGAAATTCACGGACAGGGGCGAACTGCTTTGTGGGGAGCGTCTTGAAGACGACGGGGAAGACCACCTCAGAGCCGTGGACGGCGTCGACGCCGAGTATCTGCGGGTCAGCAATGAAAATCGAGCGGAACTCGTCGCTGGTGCGTATCTCCATGGCAATGGATTTGAGGAGCGCGACCACCTTGTCAGGATGGGCGGAGAAATCCACGCTGACGTTTACGGTCGCCATGGAGTAGCCGATGCTCAAGTTGGCGACGGTGCCGATCTGTGAGTTGGGGATGATGTAGAGGNNTTGCGCAGGGTCATGGCCTCAACGGTGCCGGCCAGGCCGGCGATCTTGACGGAATCGCCCACATTGAATTGGTCCTCTATGAGGATAAGGATCCCGTTGAAGACGTCGCGAACGATGTTCTGCGAAGCCAGGCCGATAGCGATGCCAGCGACCCCGGCGGAGGCGAGGAGCGGCGCGAGGTTGAGGCCGAGGATCTCGAGGACCTGGAGGCCTGTGATGAGGCCAATGATGGCAAGGCCTGTTGCCCTGGAGACGCTGGCAACGGTTTTTACCTGGTTGATGCGTTCGGGGCTGGCGGCGTGGCGTTCGGCGACGCGCGTCATGTGAAAGGTGATGAGGCGGAGAATCCTGTAGAGGATAAGGGCGATGACGAGGACGACCAAAAGGTGAGGAAGTTTGAGGCGGATAAACTCTTGTGCATCAACGATCCACTCGTCGAGAACTTTTCCAAGAAAGCGACCCTCGGCAAAGATGCCCCATCGAAAAGCGGCCAAAAAAGAATGCATGCTTTTGCTCCTTTTTCTAGACTAGACTGTGCGCAGGGGAAGCGGCCCGGACTTACTGATCCAGTTGATTGTGGGACCGGAATCCGGCGAGCCTCTTCTGCCGAGGGGAGGTTTCAATGCGCCTGACAAAGCGCTCAATCGAGGGAGGGGAGTGGCGGGGATTGGGGACGACCGGAATCCCGCGGAATCTCAGATGGCTGCTTGTGGCGGCCTGTGGGATAGCCGGGGTCTTACAGGTGTCGGCGGTCGTCCGTGCGCAGACGGCTCCGCCTGGAAGCCCGGACAAGCCGATCATTCTGCCTGAGGCGAACCGGCCATTTGACCCCAACCAGCGGATGGAGATGCAGGAACAGCAGCAAAAGAAGGTGAATTTCGAGGCGGCCAACGCGGAGCGGAAGAAGCAACTCGGCGACGACAGCGCGCGGCTGCTGAAGCTGGCGAATGAACTGAAGGCGGAAGTGGACAAGACGGACAAGGACACGCTGTCGATTGCGGTAATTCGCAAGGCAGACGAGATTGAACGCCTGGCCCACATTGTGAAGGAGAAGATGAAGCTCACGGTTGGGGCGAACTGAGGTCTAAGTTCCGCCTTTGTTACGGGAGTGGGACTCGGACTTCGATGGAAACAGTTCTCTTGAGGGGATGACAATGCAATACAGGCGTGTGAATTCGCTTAATGGGCTGCAGTTCAAGCCAGGCCGCGGATCGACGCGCGGGGTGCTTTTCATCTTGTTCCTGCTCGTACTGCCTTTGGGATGGGCGCAAAACGCACCAACCAGCCACATTCCCGGGCTGCCCCAGCCAATTCCCCAGGGAGTTGGCGACCCGGCACTGAGTGGCCTGGATAATGCGTCCCCCTACGATGTGGACGATGCCCGGCGGCTTCGACTGCTGAATGCCGAACGGCAAAAATCGCTGGTGGCGGACACGGTAAAGCTGTTGAAACTGGCCAACGAGCTGAATGCGGAAATTGCGAAAGAGGAAGGGTCGGGGCCAACGCCGGCGGAGATTCGCAAGATAGCCGATATTGAGAAGCTGGCACGCAACGTGAAGGAAAAGATGAAGATCACGGTGGTTGGGACTCCCGTTTACCGCTCTCCAGGCCTGCTTCCGATACCGTAGTTTGCGACCGCCGGGATGAAGGCTTGACAGGGTAGGATTTCGGCCTATTCGGGTATTGGCGGGGTTGTTACAATCAGTTCTGGCTTTCTCTAAGGATCGCGAAATTTGGGAGATTGGACGGAAATGGACGTGGCAATTTCCAGCGCTCGTGTGCCAGAGCAGATGAAAGCCGAAGGCCCCCTAAGGCCGGAGCAGTTGGTGGAGATCTACCGGCTGATGTATCTTTCTCGCCGGATCGACGACCGCGAGATCCTGCTCAAGCGTCAGCAAAAGATCTTCTTTCAAATATCTGCTGCCGGTCATGAGGCGCTGCAGGTGGCTGCTGCGCTGGCGCTCAAGCCTGGCTACGACTGGGTTTTTCCGTATTATCGCGATCGCGCGCTGTGCCTGACTCTTGGAGTGACACCGACGGAGATGATGCTGCAGGCGGTGGGCGCTGCATCGGACCCGGCCAGCGGCGGACGCCAGATGCCGACGCACTGGAGCAGCCGGAAGCTGCACATTGTGAGCACCTCGTCCTCGACCACCACGCAACTGCTGCATGCGGTTGGTTGCGCTGAGGCGGGAAGGTACTTCAGCCGTCATCCCGAGGCCGCAGCGACGGCGGAGGGCGACTACCGCGCATTTCACGACGTCGAGTTCCATGCGGACGAAGTGGTCTTCACTTCGCTTGGCGAGGGGAGCACATCGCAGGGCGAATTCTGGGAAGCTCTGAATACCGCGTCGAATCAAAAATTGCCGGTGGTTTTCTGCGTAGAGGACAACGGTTATGCAATCAGCGTTCCGGTTGAGGTGAATACGCCGGGCGGGAACATTTCGAAGCTGGTGGCGAACTTCCCGAATTTCTACTTTGCCGAGGTGGACGGAACCGATCCTGAGGCCAGCCTGCGGGTGTTCGAGGCAGCGGTGGCGCATTGCCGCGCGGGACTTGGTCCGGCCTTTGTTCACGGGCACTGCGTGCGGCCGTATTCCCATTCGCTTTCGGACGACGATAAGCTGTACCGGTCGGCAGCTGAGCGCGAGGCGGATGCGATGCGCGACCCAATTGCGAAGATGCAAATGCGGCTGCTGCGCGAGGGGATTCTGACCGAAGAGCAGATCAATGCGCTGGAGAAGCGACTCGATCACGAGGCTTCGGAGGCAGGGGAACGGGCCATGGAAGCGGCGCTGCCCGAGGTGGATAGCGTCACGCGGCATGTGTACTCGGAGCAAATGGACCCCACAGTGGCTGCGGCGGCAAGCGGGAGCTTGGACGGGGGCAATGCGACTGCGGCCATGAGCAAGAATGGCAAGCGTGGTGGGGACAGGGTAAACACACCGCGCACGATGGCGGACCTTATCAATGAGTGCCTGCATGATGAGATGCGACGCGACCCGCGAATTGTGGTGTACGGGGAAGATGTGGCCGACGCGAGCCGCGAGGCGGCGCTTGCCGAAGTGAAGGGCAAGGGCGGTGTCTTCAAACTTACAGCGGGGCTGCAGACGGAGTTTGGATCGGAACGGGTGTTCAACTCGCCGCTGGCAGAAGCGAATATTGTGGGACGCGCTGTGGGCTATGCGGTGCGCGGTATGAAGCCCGTGGTGGAGATTCAGTTCTTCGACTACATCTGGCCAGCGATGCACCAGATCCGCAATGAGCTGGCTTTGATGCGCTGGCGATCAAACGGGACATGGGCTGTGCCGGCCGTGATTCGCGTGCCGATCGGCGGCTATCTGACTGGCGGGTCGATTTACCACTCACAGTCGGGCGAGAGCATTTTTACGCATATTCCAGGGCTGAGGGTAGTTTTCCCCTCGAATGGACTGGATGCGAATGGACTGCTGCGGACGGCGATCCGCTGCGACGATCCGGTGCTGTTTCTCGAGCACAAGCGCCTTTATCGCGAGACGTGGGGCAGAGCGCCCTATCCGGGGCCGGAGTTTTCGATCCCGTTTGGGAAGGCGAAGATTGTGCGAGCTGGGACACATGTGACGCTCGTGACTTATGGCGCGCTGGTGCCGCGGGCGTTGCAGGCGGCGCAGAAGGCCAAGAGCCAGGGTATTGAAGTGGAGATTATCGATCTGCGGACGTTGAGCCCGTACGACTGGGAAGCTATCGCGACCTCGGTTCGGAAGACCAACCGAGTGATCGTAGCTCACGAGGACATGTTGAGCTGGGGCTATGGCGCGGAGATTGCAGCTCGCATCGCCGATGAGCTTTTCGATTCGCTGGATGCGCCGGTGCGGCGGATTGGGTCGATGGACACATTCGTTGCCTATCAGCCACTGCTTGAGGACGCAATCCTGCCTCAGCCGGACACCATCCTCAAAGCCATCGTCGATCTGCGAAGCTACTAGGAGACTGAAGGTTTGCAGAAGAATACTTCGGTAAAGCCAGATGCTTCGGTGAAAAAGGTCCTGATCTATCGCCTGGGAAGCCTGGGCGACACAATGGTTGCACTGCCCTGTTTCCATCTGATTGCGCGTGTTTTTCCCGACGCTGAGCGCCGCCTGCTGACCAATTTTCCCGTCGATGCCAAGGCCCCTCCCGCGGCGGCGGTGCTGGGCGAGTCGGGCCTGGTGCATGACTACCTGGGCTATATGGTGGGTACGCGTAACGCTGGCGGGTTGCTACGGCTGGCGTGGGGAATTCGCCGCTTCCGCCCTGATGTACTGGTCTACCTCGCGCAGCCCCGCGGCGAGAAGGCGGTCAAACGCGATGCCGCGTTTTTCCGGTTTTGCGGGATTCGCCGCATCGTCGGCCTGCCGGTGGGGAATCTGGCAGAAAACAAGTTCGATCCTGCAAGCGATCTATGGGAACGCGAGGCCGCAAGACTGCTGCGCTGCATTCGCCCACTCGGGGAAGCCGATGTTGGCGATTTGCGCAATTGGGATCTGCGCCTGACCGATGCGGAGACCGCCAAGGCAAGCGAGCTGTTGGCCCCGTTGGGCAGCCGGCCCATCGTCGCCTGCGGTCCCGGCACCAAAATGCAGGCAAAGGATTGGGGCCAAGAGAAATGGCGCGAACTGCTGCATCGGCTCTCTGCTGAGTTTCCGGAGCACGCGCTGGTGCTGATTGGAGCCAGGGAAGACAGCGCGGTGAGCGCGTACGCAGCTGGCGGCTGGAAGGGGCCGGTATTGAATTTGTGCGGCGTGCTGACGCCGCGTGAGTCTGCCGCGGTCATCCGCCGGGCGCGGTTGTTTCTGGGTCCGGACAGCGGGCCCATGCACCTGGCCGCGGCATATGGCGTGCCCTGCGCCATTGCATTTGCCTCGGTGGACCTTCGTGGCCGCTGGTTCCCACTGGGCGAAGGCCACCGGCTCATTTATCGCCAGGTCGAGTGTAGTAATTGCAAGCTTGAGGTGTGCATCGAGAAAAAGAAAATCTGCATCGAGTCCATTGCCGTCGGAGACATGTTTCAAGCCGCGGTCGAGGCCATCCGGCCCAAGGAGAATGTCGCGTGAAGACGGAACCGCTCATCAGGCCGGAGAGCAAGATCGTGCCGCTCGCCGAGCTTCTCGACCGCGTGCGGGAATGGCGAGCCGAGGGCCTTGGCGTGGTCCTAACCAACGGCTGCTTCGACCTGCTACACCTCGGCCACGTTACCCTGCTGGACGGCGCGCGCCGCGAAGGCGACCGCCTGATCGTGGCCATCAACAGCGACGCTTCCGTTCGCCGTATCAAGGGTCCGTCGCGTCCCATCGTCCCAGAGGATGCCCGCGCCCGCGTGCTGGCTGGGCTCGCCGCTGTCGATGCCGTGGTGGTCTTCGACGAGCCCACGCCCCTGGAGCTGATGATCGCTCTGCGTCCGGATGTGATCGTGAAGGGCGGCGAGTTTGTCGCCGATGAGATTGTGGGCGCGCCAGAAGTCAGATCCTGGGGCGGGCGGGTCAAAATCGTACCCTTCGTGGAAGGATTCAGCACCACGAAATTGGTCGCGCGCGCCGCTCTGCCAGAACGAAGCTGAAAAGCCGGCACGGACCTTTACTGCGCCCCGGCATTCCTGCGTTCTTCCAGAAACGCCTCGATGCGTGAGCAATCGGCGTCATGATGCACTGAGCGGTCGTCGATGACGTAGTCGTAGCGCGGTTTTCCCATCCACAGTTCGTGATAGCGTACGCCCCATCCGGCCAGTTGGCGCTCAGTGAAGTCACGGCCGATGCGCTCGGCTTCTTCGCGATTGCCTTTGGCTCTGCCCATGAAGCGGCTGGTGTAGAGCACAATGCGGTCGGCGCGATCATAGAGGCGGTTGAGCAGGGCGATCATCTCGCGGTTGGGCTGAGCGTCCTGGTAGTTGCCCTCTACCTGGTCGCACAGCACACCGTCGATATCGAAGCAGATAGTCATTACGACATCCAGCCCGCGAAGTCATTGAGGAATCCCTGCACGGATTTGTCGGTGGCTGGGTGAGCCGCCATCTGCTCGAGAATCTTCGCACCGGCTGTCACAATGTGTCCGCCAGCCAGATGAGCCTCAAGAATGTCGGTCTGCATGCGGATGCTGCCGACGATGATCTCCGCGCTGTGACCGGCGTCATCGAAGATCTGGCGGGTATTCTCGATCACCCGGACCGGGTCGCCGCCGATATCCTTCAGGCGGCAGTGGAAGATGGAAACGTAACTCGCCCCGCTCGATGCGGCCAACACGCATTGCTCCTCGGTGAAGATGCAAGTGCAGTTCACCTTAATGCCCAGCCTGGCCAATGCATAGATGACCTTCAACTCATCCCAGCCGATGGGCACCTTGATGTTCAGTCCCGGATAGGCGAGTTCCTGGACGAACTCCTGCGCCTGGGCGATCATCTCGTCCGGCTTGGTGGCGAAGACCTCCACGCTGAGGGGCAGTCCACGCCCATCCGCCTCGATCAGCTTGACGATCTTCTTGATGTGGCCCAGGAAATTCGCCTTGGGTTCTTTGGCCAGCAGGGATGGGTTGGTTGTTATGCCGGAGATGTGGCCGCGCGCCAGCGCGTTTTCCACGTCCTGGAGATTGGCGGAGTCGAGAAAGAGTTTCACTTGGGTTGCTCCTGTTGTTCGGTTGCCGATTGGGAATCTACATCGATATGGCGGTAGGTCTGGCCGTCTTCCACCAGATAGGAGTCCGAATCCGAGTCGCGTGTCGAGACTTCGAGTATCACCGAGTCTTCGAGGCCTATGCGCAGGTGCATCAGGCCGGGCCGCACGTCGTAACTCTCGCCGGGGCCCATTACGATGCTGCGGTTTTCGGCACGGCCGATGCGCAGGCCGACCCGCACTAATCCAGAATGGATGTAGTAGGTCTCGCGCTTCTCCACATGATATTCCAGGCTGCCCTGGCTGCCCTTGCGCACGAAGATCCGCTTGGCGGCAACGTCGTCGCTCAGGATGGTTTCGATCCGGCCCCAGTATTTCTCGCGCACGTCCGTGGTGGGCTGGCCCGCGTGCGGAAGTTCTGCCGGCTTCAGGGCGTGGAAGGCAGCCTCCGCGGCCTCCGCGGTTTCGACCGCAAACGCCTGCAATCCCTCACTGCTGCGCGGTCCAAACAAATAGACAGCGGCGCCCGGCGCGCTTGAAAATCCGTGCACCATGAATCGCGGCAGCGGCAGCACCTCGCCCGCAAGAACCGTTCCGGCCTGGGACCTGCCCGCACTGTTCAGGCTGCGCACCGCAAGCTCGCCCGACTCGAGAAAGGCCGTATAGCCGCTCGGGAAAAAGTGCAGCGGCTGGGAGCCGCCGGCCATAACATCGATGCGATACATGGCATACTCCGCCATCTCCGTCAGAGAGGTCACGCTTCCCCAGGGCGCCGCAACCGGCGCGGGCCGGTTGGTCCGTCGCACCTGATCGGCTGTCAATCCATACGCCATTTCAAAGCTCCTTCACGGCCCGCAGCAAGTCGGCCTTCTTCGGTGGGATGGCACCGTGAATTTGCACGGAAAGGCCCGCCCACGCATTCGCCAGCCGCAGCGCGCCATCCGGGTTGTCCACGCCAGCCAGGCAAAATGCGGCAAGAAACGCATCTCCCGCACCGGTCGTGTCGGCGACTGCAACTTTGTTCGCCGGAGCGTGGGTCACGCGCGCTCCACCCTGGAACATCGCGCCGTCTTCACCAAGCTTCACCACAATCCGCTCCGTATCCAGCTCGCGATTCAGGGCGGCGAACGCTTTGGCCTCGTGCTCCGGCTTGAAATCCGGATCGATCGACCGCGCCTCTTTCAGGTTCATACAAATCACGCAGCCCCCGCGGTAGAGCGCGTGGTTGGCGGCGTTCTGCGAGACCTGCGAATCTACATACACCTGCTTGCCTGCCGCATGCAACCTCGGCAGCAACTCCGCGACCAACTCCTGCGAAAGCAGCCCGTGGCGATAGTCGGAGACGATCACTATATCCGTCTCAGGCAGAGCTTGCTCCACCTGCGCCAGAACATCTTTGCCTACCTCCGATGAGATAGCCCGGTCGTCCCTCTGGTCCAGTTGAAGCAGCTTGTATCCATCCACCCAGAAGCGATGCTTGACCGTGGTCGGTCGCCCGGCGTCGGCAACAGCCCGCATCTTCAGCTTCGGCGCTGCAAACTCCCGCACGCGGGCCGCTTCCAGGTCAGTGCCCGCCAGCGTTACAAACTCGACCGCAGCTCCGAGTTCCAGCAGATTCCTGCACACCAGCGCCGCGCCGCCAAGAGAATGCTTCACTTCCTTCCGGCGAGCGACAATGGTGGGAGTTTCCGCGGAAAGCCCCATCGCCGTGCCATAGGTATAGATATCCAGGATCGTATCCCCCAGCAGCAATACCCTGGCGGACGCAAATCGATTCACAATTCCTTCTAGGTCGCTCAAAGGGGCTTTCCTGTTCGCTATGCTATGCGCGCGGTTGGTTCAACGGCAGGCACGGCGGATTCTCCGCTCTTGATCTTGCCGATGATGGTGGTTGACGAGTAACCCTTGACGAAGGGGAAGATCTTGATCTCCACATCGTCTGGGATCTCGTCCTGGGCGCGCACTTGCTGGGCCAGCCATTCGCCGCCCTTCACCACGATTGCGGGGTGGAGCATGGAGATCAACTCCGTAGGTCTCAGTTCCTCGAAGATAACCACCTCATCCACGCAGCGCAGGGCCTGCAGGACGGCTCTACGATTGTCCTGGGAGTTCACCGGGCGGCCCTCGCCCTTGAGGGCGCGCGCCGAAGCGTCGGAGTTGATGCCCACCACCAGACGGTCGCCGAGATTGCGCGACCACTTCAGGAGATCGAGATGTCCCTGGTGAAGAATGTCGAAGATGCCGTTGGTGAACACCACTTTTCCCCTCGGATCGGGCGCAATGCGCTCCACCCGCCGCACATGCCTGCGCTCGCCGAACTTCTCCGCAAGCCATAAGCGGCAGATCTCGATATTCTCGTCGTCGGTGCAAATCCAGGCGCCAAGGCACAAGACATTGGCGTCGTTATGCTCGCGGCATTTGCCGGCGCTTTCGTAGTTATGCACCACCGCCGCCCGCACCTTAGGCAGCTTGTTGGCCGAGATACTCATACCGATGCCCGTGCCGCAGATCAGGATGCCCCGGTCGCAGTCCCCATTCTGGATCAACGTGCCCACGAGCTGCGCATAGTCGATGTAATCGACGGAAGTCTCCGAGGTGTAGGGACCGAGATCGAGAGCGCGTATCCCTGCCTTCACCAGCGAGGCCTTGATCTTGGCCTTGAGCCCCACGCCGTTGTGGTCGGCGGCCAGGCAGACGATGGTGTCGCTCATCGAGATTCCTCTTTGGGAATGGACTGCGTCGTCATCGACAAGTCGATCGGCAGGCCAAGGTGAGGGAAGGGCCACTTATCGGGGCAGACGCTTCCCGTCATTAGGCTACCACAGGGTTTGCGGGCTTTCAGCCGCCCGTTATCTTCGTGCGCCGGTGGCATGGCGACTCCCGACCTGCTGGCTGCGGTGGATGCTGTTTGCGATTTCTCAGAGCCGACGCCGATGGAACTGATTGCGGCTACGCGACCGGATGTTCTGGTGAAGGGCGGCGACTACAACGATCGATACGGTAGTTGGAGCGCAGGAAGTATGTCCCTGGGGCGGACAGGTGGAGATCGTGCCCATTGTTCCTGGATTCTCGACGTCGCAACTCATTTCGCGGGGCGCGGGGAAAGCGAACTGAGGCGGCTTGAAGGAGAACCCAGGCCGTCCGAAGCAGTACTGCAGCCCCGGGCCGAAGCGCCAGATACAATAACCAGATGGAGTCACGAACCCACGGGGAACAGTCCCGGCGGCACATTTGGCGCTGCGCAGGCCGGCCGGCATGAAGAATGTCTTCCGCCTGTTGCGCTATGGGTTCCCCTACTCTCTGGAGTGGCTTCCGGGTGTTTTTCTGCTGGCGATTGTCGGCCTGCTCGATGCTTTGAGAATGGCGCTATTTGTGCCGATCCTGGGCGTCGTGCTGAGGCCGGATAATCCGTCGAGTGCGCTGCCGCTGTTCCCCTTCGCGTCGCCGCGCTGGCAGTTTGATGTGCACTCGATGGTTCCCCATTGGATGCACAATCCCCTGACCGTAGTGGCGTTTGCGCTTGTCACCTCGACTGTGATCAAGGGGCTGTGCGACTACCTTGGCACGTACCTGGTGAACTACGCGGGCTTCGGGATGATCACCGACCTGCGCAACCATCTCTACGAAACCATCCTGCGCCGTTCGTCGAGCTTCTTCCATAAGCATCCGACGGGGACTATCCTCTCGACGCTTATCAATGACGTCGATCGGGTGCAGATTGCGGTCAGCACGGTGCTTGGCGACTTTCTGCAGCAATTCTTCACTTTTGCGGCGACGATGTGCCTGGTGATTGCGCTGGGGGGCAGGCTGAGCTGGGCGTTGCTGCTGTTTGTGCCGGTGGTGATCACGTCGTCGCGGCGCATTGGCCGCGAGGTGCGGCAGCGGACGCGGAGTGGCCAGGACAAGCTTGCGGAGATCCAGAACATCCTGCACGAGACCGTCACGGGCAACCGCATTGTGAAGGCATTCAACACGGAACTGTGGGAGATTCTGCGGTTCAAGAATGCAGCAAAGCGGCTGTTTCGCGCCAACCTGCGCAGTGTAAGGATTCAATCGATCAGTTCGCCGTTGATGGACACGATCGGCTCGGTGGCGATTGCGCTGCTGCTGTGGGTGGGCCGCACCGAGATCAAGCATGGGCGCATGACCGCGGAGATTTTCATCACATTCATCATCGCGCTTTTCAAGCTCTACGACCCGGTGAGGAAGTTCGCGTCGTTCTACAACAGCTTCCAGCAAGCGATGGGCGCTTCGTCATCGATCTTTGGCTTCCTTGATACGAAAGACGACGTGAGGGAGCGCCCGGGCGCGGTAACGCTGAAGGGCTTCTCAAGCAGGGTCGAGTTTCGCGATGTTGGCTTCAGCTATTCGACAGCCGAAGGCGAGCACCAGATTCTGCACAATGTGGATCTAGATGTGAGAGCCGGCGAAGTGCTGGCGCTGGTGGGACCGAGCGGAGCAGGGAAGTCGACGCTGGTGAATCTGATCCCGCGCTTCTACGACATTACCTCGGGCGCGATCCTGATCGATGGGCAGGATATTCGATCGCTGACGCTGGGTTCGCTGCGCAGGCAAGTGGCGCAGGTGACGCAGGAGACGATTCTTTTCAATGACACTGTGCGGAACAACATCGCTTACGGGCAGCCTGACGTGAAGATGGCTGTGGTGCAGAAAGCTGCGCAGAACGCGCTTGCGCACGACTTTATCCTGCGCATGCCGCAGGGCTACGATACGGTGATTGGTGAGAAAGGCTTTCGGCTGAGCGGCGGCGAGCGGCAGCGGCTGGCCATTGCGCGGGCCATCCTGAAGGACTCGCCGATACTGATTCTGGATGAGGCAACGTCGGCGCTGGATGCGGAGAGCGAATCGCTGGTGCAGGCTGCGCTGGCAAACCTGATGCAGGACCGTACGGTGCTGGTGATCGCCCATCGGTTGTCAACGATTCGCCGCGCCAATCGCATTGCCGTTCTTGAAGACGGACGGATTACTGCCATCGGTTCGCATGAGGAACTATTGGCCAACTCGCCGACTTATGGGCGCCTTTATCAGCTCCAGTTCACTGACATTTCAGACGTTGCTCCGGCTGAGTCAGCGGTGCCGGAGTCTCTTGAGGAGGTGGAGCAATGAGAATCGCCACCGTTTATGCGTTCAGCAACCCTTGATTATGAATTCGCGATTGAGTTTGCCTTCAATTCGCAGTTCTGCACGATAGTGAGAGAGAAATGCCCATTTATTCCATGACTGGATTTGCCCGCGTTCAGGTGAGCCTGCACGATGCTCTGACCTACACGTTGAGCGTGAAGAGCGTGAATCACCGGTTTCTCGACGTGCAGATGCGCCTGCCCAACGGGCTGGATGCACTGGAGAACGATTTGCGAAAGGCGCTGAAGGATTCGCTGGTGCGTGGCCATGTAGATTTGACGCTCAACGTGGACCGAAGCTTGCAGTCGCGCGCGGGCTACAATCGTGAGCTGATTTCAAGTTATGTTGCGGCGTTTAAGGCGGCGCGGGCGGACTTTGGATTGCAGGGCGAGCCGGACCTGAATGCGGTGCTGCGGATTCCCGGCGCATTGCAGGGGGACAGCCGGACGGACGATGATCTGGCAGCGCTTGCGGAGAGCGTTCTGGCGCAGATTGGGCCGCTGCTTGAGGAACTGAAGGTGATGCGCGCTCGCGAAGGCGAGTCGCTGGTTGGCATCCTGAGTGCGACAATGGACCGGCTTGCGGAGGCGACGGCCGGCGTGGCTGAGCTGCGGCCGGAGGTGGAGTTGCGCTATCAAACGCGGCTGGCTGAGCGGCTGCAGTCCGCAGTGGGGCCGACCTTCGACAAGCAGCGACTGTTGGAGGAAGTGGCAGTGCTGGTGGAGCGCAGCGACATTGCCGAGGAACTGACGCGAATGGTTACGCACATCGGGCATTTTCGCGAGTTGCTGAAGGCTGGCGGCGAGGCCGGCAAGAAGCTTGATTTCCTTCTTCAGGAGATGAATCGGGAAGCGAATACGCTGCTTTCGAAGACCGGCGGAACGGCCGGACGGGGCACGAGAATTACGGAATTGGGGCTGGCGATGAAGTCCGAGATAGAAAAGGCACGCGAACAGATCCAGAACGTCGAATAGAATCATCGGGATGGTTTTCTCGCCCAAACCGGGGATAGCATCTGCGCAGGGTAGCGGACTCTGATAGAAGGCACGAGGGACACAAGCGAGTGGCAGGTATTCTCTTTATCATTTCGGCTCCGTCGGGCTCGGGCAAGAGCACGCTGGTGAGCGAACTGCGCAAGCAGGTGAGCGGCGTGGATTTTGCGATTTCGTGGACAACGCGGTCGCCGCGCGGCTCAGAGGAAAACGGGCGCGAATACAACTTTACGACACGTGAAGAGTTCGAGCGCATGATCGACGAAGGAGTTTTCCTTGAATATGCCGAGGTGTTCGGTCACTTCTACGGGACCGCGCGCCAGTCGCTGGAGGAGGCGCGGAACGCGGGTCACGACCTGCTGCTCGATATCGACGTGCAGGGAGGGGCGCAGGTTCGGGCGAAGATGCCGGAGGCTGTGAGTATCTTTGTGCTGCCGCCGAATCCCAAGGTTCTGCGCACACGGTTGCGCAATCGGAGCCGCGCCGAGGGCGTGGTAAACGAGGCCGAGCTCTATCGGAGGCTCTCAGAGGCGAGCAAGGAGATTGAGAATTATCGCGAATACGGCTATATTCTGGTCAACGACATCCTTGACCGTGCAGTAGCCCAACTTGAAGCGATTGTTCTGGCGGAACGGTTTTATCGCAATGGCGAGGCCATAGCTTACCGGTCGCGCAGGGTGTTGGAGGTCGCCGCGGCATGTCTGCAGATGAACGCGCATGAGCGGCTCAAGCCGGTGCTGGAGGCCTTTGGGATCGACGGCAGATCCGGCGGGCAACAACTGCTGTTTGGAGAAGATCAAGATGACGATTGAGACCCAGTTCGATTCGAACTACCGCAAGGTTCTGGTGGCAGCTCGTCGCGCACGCCAGATACAGAGCGGCGCGCGCGCCCTGGTCCCCACTCATTCGAACAAAGCTTGCCGCATCGCCCAGGACGAGATCGAGGCGGGCAAGATTTCCTACGTCAAAGTCGCCAAGGAAGTGCAGAAGCCTCTGATTGAGGGCCCTGCGATCCCCATACTTCTGAGCTAAGCTTCCTCGTTATTGAGGTCTCATTGCTGCGCTTGCCTGCACTTGAGCGCGGGCTGCGTATCTGCGTGAATTGTGCGATCGGGCCTGCGGAACAAACGGACGCCAGTGTTGGCGACCACCCCTGTTCTACAATCGTTCTATGAGAGTGACGGTCGGCGTTTCGGGCGGAATCGCCGCGTACAAAGCGGCAGAACTGGTAAGGGCCCTGCAGAAGCAGGGCGCTGAAGTGCACGTGGTGATGACCGCGGCGGCGCAGAAGTTCATTCAGCCGCTGACATTTGCGTCACTCACCGGGCACCAAGTGCTGACCAGCCTGTGGGATGACTACTGGTCTGCGGAAACGACGGATCAGAACGGCATTCAGCACATCAGCGAAGCGCAGTGGACTGAGGCTCTGGTAGTGGCACCTGCCACGGCCAACATCCTGGCCAAGTTTGCGCATGGGATTGCAGACGACTTTCTGACGACGCTGTACCTGGCAACTCGGGCTCCAGTGCTGGTGGCTCCAGCGATGAATGTGAACATGTGGGAGCATGCAGCTACGCAAGACAACCTTGAGTTGCTGCGCGAGCGGGGCGTGCGGGTTATCGACCCTGGTGCGGGAGCGCTTGCCTGCGGCATGATGGGTCTGGGCCGCATGGCGGAGCCTGAGGCGATTGCCGATGCTGTGTTGAGCGCGCTAGGACGACGCCACGATCTGGCCGGGGAAATTGTGCTGGTGACGGCGGGCGGGACGCGTGAAGCGCTCGACCCGGTTCGATTTATCGGCAATCGATCGAGCGGGAAGATGGGATACGCACTGGCGGAGGCCGCAGTAAGCCGCGGAGCGAGGGTGATCTTGGTGAGCGGGCCGACGGCATTGCACCCGCCGGCACACTGCGAAGTGATCAAGGTGACAACAGCCGACCAGATGCGGCATGCCGTGATTGAGCACATGGTGGAAGCAACGCTGGTGATCAAGGCCGCGGCTGTGGCCGACTACCGGCCAGTGCACGTGTCGGATCAGAAGTTAAAGCGGACCGGACCGATGACCCTGGAGCTTGCGCCAACCGAAGACATTCTGGCTGAGGTGGTGCGGCGCAGGCGCCCTGGGCAACTGATTATCGGCTTTGCCGCGGAGACGCAGGACAAGCTGGAAAACGGGCGGGCCAAATTACTCAACAAGGGGGCCGATGCCATCGTGGTGAATGCAGTTACGGGAGACGGTGTGGGTATCGAGGCCGATTCCAATGCTGCGACTTTCCTGACGCTTCAGACGGCGATTGAACTGCCACTGATGCCCAAGCGCTCGCTTGCCGATCGCATTTTTGACGAGGTGCTTACGCTGCGGCGCCCGAAGGCATTGCTGGTTGAGTTTGGTGAGTCGGGGGATGAAAAGGCCAAGCAGGATGCAGTGCTAAAGGCGTCCTCGGCCGGGGATGCGGCGACAGAAGCGGATGAGGTGTTGATCTCGTCGGCTGCGGGTTCGCGCCGCCAGCTGATTGTGGAGTAGCGGGATGGCACGACACCTTGATCTTGCAACGCGGGATGCTCTGGTTTTGCGAATGCGTTTTTATCGCGACCTGGGCTTGACGGAGTTCTATCGGCGGGCGGTGGATCCGGCTATTCTGGAGCAGTTTGAGTCTGCTTCCCCAAGGCTTGAAGAGCAAGCAGCGGCACCTGAACTGCAAGAGGTTTCATTAGACAATCATGCTCACGAGGCGCGGCAGGCCGCATCGGGAAATGCAGCGACGCAATCCATTCTCTCAGCGGAGGAAGCCATGAGCGCACGCAAGGCTCAGTTCTCGTCGCCATTGATTGCTCCGGAGGTTGCACCTGCCGGACGAGCGGCAGCGTTGGAGATCATCCGGGAAGAGATTGGCGAGTGCACGCGCTGCGCGCTGCACAAGGGCCGCAACAAGATCGTGTTCGGCGACGGCTCACCGACGGCGCGGCTGATGTTTGTGGGCGAAGGACCGGGCGCTGACGAAGATGCGCAGGGGATACCCTTTGTGGGCCGGGCAGGGCAACTGTTGAACAACATGATCGCTGCCATGGGCCTGAGGCGGGATGAAGTCTACATTGCAAACGTGGTGAAGTGCCGGCCGCCGGGGAACCGGACGCCGGAGCCTGAAGAAGGCGCTACGTGCTCGCCGTTCCTGTTTCGTCAGATCGACGTAGTGCGCCCGCAGGTGCTGGTTGCGCTGGGAGCAACGGCAGCTACATATCTGCTTGGGTCTCGGCAGCCGCTGGCGGGCTTGCGAGGGCGGGTGCATGCGTTCCGCGGTACGCAGCTCATTGTGACCTATCACCCGGCGTATCTTCTGCGTGATCCGCGGCAAAAGAAGGAAGCGTGGGCCGATCTGCAGATCGCGATGAAGGAACTGGGGCTGAAGCCACCTGGGAAGGGGTGAACCCCAGCCTCAGCCGACGTGACGCGCCCGCGCGGCAGTCCATCCCCTATCGATCAGCGTCTCAAGCACCTTCAAGTCAACGTCTGCGAGCTTCTTGATATACAGGCATCCCTTGCCAGTTGTATGTTTGCCCAGCCTGGCAATCAGTGCCTCGCTGTCGCTGTGTCCAAGCAGGCCATACAAAACCGTCGCAGGCTTGCGCGGAGAGAAGCCTACCAGCAAGCTATCCCCCTCACGGCCGCTTTCGTACTTGTAGTGGTAGGCGCCGAAGCCGATGATCGACGGACCCCACATTTTCGGCTTTTCGCCGGTAGCATCCCGCATCAGCTTGATGAGAGTTTTGCTGTCTGCGCGCTTCTCTTCAGGGAGGGCATCGATAAAGGCCGTCACGCTTGCGGTGGTGGCCCTGGTTTTGTTCTCGGTCATATTACTAGCCTCAGTTCAACAGTGTTATGTCGCCGACCGCGTGCGGAATCTGCGGGCGAATTGACTCAGCGCAACCCCAAGATGCTCAATTGGTGTCGAGATCCTTCAGATCCTTGCAACCAGTGTCATCGCCACCCTTGCAAGCCTGATCGTAGAGTTGACGCGCCTTTCCGATGTCGACAGATACGGATCGACCGAACTGATACATAGCGCCAAGGTTGTCGCAGCCCCAAGTATTGTTCCCGGCACATGCTTGCCTGAAGAGCGAGATTGCCAGCGGGTAGTTCCGCGGCACTCCGTCGGCGGTCCTGTACATGGTACCGAGGTTGTTGCATCCCCACATGTCGCCCAGGTCGCAGCCCTTTCTGAAATAGGCTGCGGACTGGAGGTGATCCTGAGTAACTCCGAGCGGTCTGAAATAGATAATGGCTGTGAGTCGGCANNGTCCCTGTTCAGCGGAGGCCTTCACGTCGGCGGGGTTGCTGCTTGCGGTTGGCTGGGGCGAGGAGGTGACGGGCTTGCTGGCGTCGGCGGCGTCTGTGAGTGCCTTTAAATTCTTGCAGCCGGTATCATTGCCACCTTTGCATGCTTGATCGTAGAGTTGGCGCGCCTTGTCGAGGTCCACTGGCACGGATTCGCCGCGCTTGTACATATCTCCCTGGTAGTCGCAGCCATCCATGTTGTTTCCGTCGCATGCCTGCTTGAACAGCGAAAATGCAAGGGAGTCGTTCTTTTCCACGCCGATTCCGTCAAAGTAAGCCGAACCCAGGTACTGGCAGGCCTGCGCTTCATTTCCATTGCAGGCTTGCTTGTAAAGAGACACTGCTGTTGCCGGGTCCGGGGCTACGCCAAGGCCAGCACCGTACAGGTATCCAAGGAACTTGCAGCTCGTCATGTTTCCCCGATCACATGCCAGACTGAAGAACTCCCCGGCCTTTCCGTAATCCAGGCTTACGCCCGTCCCGGTGTCGTACATATAGCCGATTCCAAAGCAGCCCGTTGAGTCACCGCCGGTACAAGCCTCCTGAAACGCGGCAAGCGCGTGCGGGTAATCCTTCTGCTTCCGGTAACTCTCTCCCTGGATCGCCGCGGCCTGAGCCATGACAGTGCGCTGTTCCCCGACTGGCTGCAAGGCGAGGGAGACGACCTTGCTTGAGTTACCTGTGCCAGTGACTTTCTGGCTGGTTTGGTCGCGGCCATCGGTGGTTGTTGCGCTCAGGATGTGATCTCCGGGAGGCACCTGCGCACGTGCAACGTCTCCCAACTGAATCGCACCTTTCACTTCTCCATCGATCTGCCACTTGCAGGGGAGGTCGCAGTTGACGACCAGTGTGAAGAGGCCGTCGCCGGCGGCTGTATGCGAAACCTCGGGGTTCGGGCGGCTTGGCTGGCTGGCTGCCGCGGACTCTCGTCGCAACCGGTTGGCTGCGAGGCGCGCTGAGGTGGCGTATTGGCTATTGGGAAATGCGGCAACAAAGTCGTCGAGGTTCTGGGGGTTGTGGGTGTCTTTGAGGGCATTCCAGGCTTCGAGCGCGGCGTCGGGCTCGGGTTGCGCGGGGCTCACGTTGACCGTTACAGGTCCGGTGATGAGAAAGACAGGGTTGTCGAGGAGCCCATAGAGAGCGGGGGTCTGCATCCCGCCGGTGTCGTGCACCATCTGCGATGCCGCGTCGCGGATGGCGTCGTCGAGGCGCACGCCCTTCTCTGCGAGCGCTGGGAGCAGGTACTGGGTGAAAAGACCGTTGCGGCTGCTGGAGTTGTCGCTCGCCGTTTGGCCGGCCTGGGTGGGAAAGACGACGAGTGTGCCATGGCCGGGATCCATCCTGCCCAAGCCGCCGCTTACGAAATCCCGGTCTCCATTGGCATGAATTGGATTGCTGCGGCAGGCATCGAGTACGAGCACGCTGACAGAGGCACCCTGGTCCTGGAGGTCGCTTACCAGATCCTGCGCGGAGACGGCCTCATCCTTGATGGTGCCCGCAGTGGCATCGCCCGGCAGATCGATGGGAAGCAGGTAGTTTGTGCCACGCACCTCTATGCCATGGCCGGAGTAGTAGACGAAAGCGAAGTCATTCTTGTGGACCGATTCAACAAACTGACGAACGACGGACTTCATCTCGCGGGCAGAGTTGGAATCGCGAAATCTGAGGTTGGTATCGAGGCTGACCTTAAAACCGTCGCGCTCGAGGGCGGCCGCAATGTCGGTGGCATCGTTGACCGGGTTGGCGAGGGGCTTCCAGTCGTAGTCCTTGTTGCCGATGACGAGGGCCAGACGCCGGCCAGTGGGAGCCACAGAGTCACCCATGCTGAAGCCTTTAGATTGTGGGGCCACGAGACTTGGGAAGAGGGAAAGAAGCAGGCAGACGACCACACCCGCACGGCAAGGAAGCTGCGATGGGGCCGTAAGACCGCGATGAAGAGAGTCAACCATGGAGCGTATGCCGATCGCCGTTTGGGAAGTCGATTCAAGCATACGGGCAATCTGGAGGATTGGCCAGCATGGATATCAGAACACCAGCGCAGAATACGCTCTGCTTGGCTATTTGCGCCGCAGGGAGCCGACGGCAAGTGCAAGCAGGACTGGTCGCCGATTTGGAATGCTCAGCCCTGGTCCTTCCAGAGCAGCACGCCCCCGAGGATTCCCTCAGTGTTGGAGATGATGGATACATTCGGGGGAAGGTTGAAGTTCAGCTTCTTGGTGTTTCCGCCGCCGATGTAGAGGTGGTCCCAGTTGAAGAGCTTTTCCGTCTCCTTGATGCCTTTCAGGACGAAGGTATTCCAGCGGTTTTTGCCGAACTTGTCGAGGCCCCGGCGGCCGAGATAGTCCTCGTAGGTCTTCTTCATCCAGGGATGGTGGGCGAGCTCGAGGCCGGGGACGAGATGGCCGTTGGTGAAGAGCGCAGCGCCCATGCCGGTGCCTAGCGTCAGGACGAGTTCCACGCCCTTGCCCTTGATTGCGCCGTATCCTGCCACGTCGGCGTCGTTTCCCACGCGGACGGGCTTGTGCCACATCTTTTCGAGATCCTTTTGCAGCGGAAAGCCCTTGGCCCACAGCGGATGGAGGTTGAAGCCGAGATAGGTGCAGCCATGCTTGATGACGCCGGGAAATCCGACAGAGACGCGGTCGAAAGGCGGCGAGAGCTTCTTCAACTTGTCGAGCCCTTTGAGGACGGCACGTGGGGTGGGGATCTTTGGAGTGGGGACGCGCTGGCGCTCGCTGACGGGCTTCCCGTTGGCGTCGAGGACCATCGCTTTGAGCCCGGAGCCACCGATGTCGATGCAGATGGTGAGCGGATGTTTGGCTTTGGCAAGGTCGACCGGCTTGGGAGCGGGCGCCGGGGCTTTTTTAGAAGAGGGCTTTTTGGCTTTGGCGGTCATCAGGAATGAATTGTACTGCGGGAAGGCGGATTCGGGCAGATGTTTTGCGGGACAAGGTTCTCCTCAGGCTGCCGGGAAATGCACCAGACCCCAATCGCCTAAACTTATGGGTACCCCTCATGCCCGCCTACTGCGAAGTCGCACTGCCTGTTCCGATCGACCAGACCTTCACCTACGCGATCAGGGAAGGTCAACTGCCGCAGCGGGGCGCCCGGGTGATTGTGCCGTTCAATACCGAGAAGCTGATCGGAGTGGTTACGGCGGTGGCCGTTACCGCGGCTCCTGATTTCCAGGTCCGCTTTCTGGAGGCGGTGCTTGATCCCGAACCATTGCTGAGCGACCAACTGTTGACCCTTGCGGAATGGATGGCGCAGTACTACCTGGCACCGCTGGGCGAGGTTTTGCGCGGGATGCTGCCGCTAATGGCCGAGGTGAAGCGGACGGTCTATTACCGGATCAGCGCCCTTGGGAGGGACGCGTTGGCGAAGACGCTTGATGGCGAGGCGGGTTTGCGGCAGCCGGGAGGCAATCGCGGCGCTCGCCGCAGCCGACTGTCGCCGGAAGAGCAGGACATTGAGCGGAAGGTGTTGGAGCGGCTGGCGAGTGGGGACCCGGTGAAGGTGTCGAAGCTGCGTACGGCGACCGCAGCATCGCTGCCGCTGCTGGCGTCGCTGGTGCGGCGGAAGCTGATTGTTCGCGAGACTCTTGCGGTGGAGCGGGACGCGCGGCGTACGGAGCGCTTCTGCGTGCTGGTGTCGGATGTACGCCTGCCCACCCTGACGCAGAACCAGCAAGCGATTCTGGCGGAACTGGCTGCCTGCGGAGGAGAGATGCCGCTGGCTGGGCTGCGAGCACGAGGGTTGCCTCCATCGACACTGCAAACACTGGTGCGGCGAGGACTGGTCCGCATCGACGAGCGCCAGGCAGCGTTTCGGCTGGGAGGGTTGGTGCCCGCTGCTGCGCCGTTCCCGCTGAACGAGCCACAGACTGAAGCGCTGGCGAGCATTGTCTCGGCGCTGGGCGCGTTTAGGCCGTTCCTTCTGCATGGCGTGACCGGGTCGGGGAAGACAGCGGTCTACCTGGCTGCGATGCAGNNCTGCTTCACTCCGCGCTGACGCCGGAGGAGCGCAGCGAGCAGTGGCGGCGGATCAAGCGCGGCGACGCACCGATTGTGGTGGGTACGCGGTCGGCCATTTTTGCACCTGCGCCGAATCTTGGCCTGATCCTGGTGGACGAGGAACACGACCAGAGCTACAAGCAGGAAGAGACTCCGCGCTACAACGGGCGGGATGTGGCCGTGATGCGGGCGAAGCTGGCTGGAGCGGTGGTGGTGATGGGTTCGGCGACGCCGTCGCTTGAGAGCTGGCAGAACTCGGTGCAGAAGAAGTATCAGCGCATTGAGATGCGCGACCGCGTGATGAACCGGCCATTGCCCGAGGTGGAAGTCATCGACATGCGGCGGGAGTTTCAGGAGACGGGCAAGGAACAGCTCTTCTCGCGCTCGCTGGTGGGGGAGACGCAGCAGGCACTTGACCGGAACGAGCAAGCGCTGATTCTGCTCAACCGCCGCGGGTACTCGTTCAGCGTGCTGTGCCGCGCCTGTGGGGCAAGGCTCGAATGCGAGAACTGCGCCATTTCGCTTACGCATCACAAGCCAGCTGAAGACGATGCGGGGATTGCGCGAGAGGGGCAGAGGCTGGAGTGCCACTACTGCGGATTCCGGCGTAGCGTGCCGGCGCGCTGTCCGAAATGCGATAGCGAGCATTTGTATTACCTCGGCGCGGGGTCAGAGCAGGGTGAGGAGCGTCTGGCGGAGATCTTTCCGTCGGCGCGGATCGGGCGGATGGATCGGGATACGGTGCGGGGGCGGGGCGATCTGGAGAGACTGCTAGCGCGGCTGCACTCGGGCGAGATCAACCTGCTGGTGGGCACGCAGATGATCGCCAAGGGGCACGACATTCACGGCGTGACGCTGGTGGGGGTGGTTGGCTGCGATCATTCGCTTTCGATGCCGGACTTTCGCGCAGCCGAGCGGGTGTTTCAACTGATGACGCAGGTGTCGGGAAGGGCAGGGCGCGGAGATTTGCCGGGCCGGGTTGTGGTGCAAACGTACTATCCCGATCACTACGCGATCCTGGCTGCTGCCAAGCACGACTACGCGAGCTTTGTAGAGCGCGAGCTCAAGTTCCGCCGATGGATGCACTACCCGCCGTTTGGCGTGCTGGCCAATGTGCTGATTCAATCGCAGAAGCTGGAAGAGGCGGTCGCGTGGTCGACGGTGCTGGGCAAGTGGTTTGAGCAAGCCGCGCCGCCGGGAGTCAGGTTCCTCGGTCCATGCACTGCTCCGATTCCACGCATCAAGGGGACGTATCGCTTTCACATGATTCTGAAGGCGGAGAAGCGGAGTGCGCTGAATGTGGCACTGCACGGGATGTTGGCGCACGCGGACAAACAGGAGATTCCGCGTCGGAACTTGATTGTGGATGTGGATGCNNCGGCTGATGTAGTGAACTGTGGTGCGGCGCAGAGCGCGTTGTAGACTCGTGTGATATTGGATTTTTGGAGGGTAGAACGAATGCGGTTGAAACGTCGTACTGGCGGTCTGGTGCGTTGCGTGGTTTTTGGTTTGCTTCTGATTTCGGGCATTGCCGCACCGCTGCTCTTTGCGCAGTCAACGCCGGCCCCCACGCACGTATTCCTGCGCATCGTGGTGGGCCCTTCCATTACCGCACCGGTGAGTGGCCGATTGCTTGTGTTTCTGAAGCAGGGCAAGGGCGACAAGGAAGTCGGGATCAGCGAGTTTCATCCGGAGGCGACTTGGGTGGCTGCGCGCGAAGTGCATGATGTGGCGGCTGGCAGCACTATCGAGCTGGATGCCAACGAAATTGCCTATCCGAAGGGCTTCTCGGCGTTGAGTGCGGGCGACTACGAGGCGCAGGCGGTGCTGGATGTGGACCACAGCTACAACTACAAGGAGCGCGTTCCGGATGACTGGGAGAGCAACGTGGTTTTGCTTGGCGGGTGGACGCCGGGCACTGGAGACGAGCCAGTGTTCGTGCTCGACCATCATCCTGAGGTGAATCCGCGCCGGTTAACAATGATGGACATGGCAAAGTCGCAGGTGAAGCCGGGCGAGGAGGGGCTGGAGGAGTATGAAAGCCCGATGTTGAGCGCGTTCTGGGGTCACACGGTAAAGATCCGGGCCTGGGTGATTCTGCCGCCGGGGTATGACGGGCAAAAGGCGGAGAGCTATCCGACTGCGTACTGGACGTTCGGGTTTGGCGGCGACATCGATGGGGCGATGGTGCAGGGGGTGCGGCTGCGGAAGAGGATGGCTGATGGGAAGATGCCTCCCATGATCTGGGTGATGCTGGATGAGTCGATTCCGGAGGGGACGCATGAGTTCGCCGACTCAGTGAACAACGGGCCATGGGGCGCGGCACTGACGCGCGAGTTCATACCTTATCTTGAGGCAAAGTATCGGATGGACGCACGGCCGACCGGGCGGCTGTTGAACGGTCACTCGAGCGGCGGCTGGGCCACGCTGCAGTTGCAGGTGAACTATCCGGATGTGTTTGGCGGGACATGGTCAACGTCGCCGGACCCCAGCGATTTTCATGACTTCACTGGGGTGGATCTTTACGCGGCGAACGCGAACTTTTATCACTGGACCGATGGATCAGCAGTTCCTATCTTCCGCAACAAGGGGACGGTGGTTGCGACGGCAGAGCAATTGACGAAGATTGAAGACACGACTGGGTCATTTGGCGGCCAGATTGCTTCGTTCGACTGGGTGTTTTCTCCCAAGGGCAAGGATGGAGCCCCGGAGCCGATGTTTGACCACGTGACAGGCGCTGTGCATCCGGAGGTGGTTGCCTACTGGCACGATCACTATGACCTGGCGCATATTGTGGAGGCCCATTGGGCGGAGCGCTCGNNATCGACTGGGTGCGGAGCCGCATTTCACGTATCTGCCCGACCGCACACACTTCGATCTCTATGGCGTGGACAAGGATCCGCAGGGGCTGTTTGACCAGATCGGCGCGGAGATGTGGGCGGTGGCGCGGCCGGGCGTGGATTGGAAGAAGCACTGAGCAACTGTGTTGAGCAG
>PMXB01000107.1 GCA_003165935.1 Acidobacteriaceae bacterium
GCGATCTACCCGCTTGGCACCACGGTGACGATCACTGCGGCGCAGGCGCCGAGCTCAACTAACACGTCTACTTTCGGCGGATGGACTTACAACTGCACGCCGACACCCGCCACCCCGACCGCAGCCGGACCCAACAGTTGCACGATCGTGCTGGGTGAGACGAATGCAACCGTAGGCGCCATCTTCAACTAGGAACAGGGCCTGCTCGGGCAGGGCAGGCAGGCCCTTTGACACAACCCCACGCAACTCACGAGCCGCTTCCCAACCGGGGAGCGGCTCTCGTGCGTCTGCGGCTTTTCTTCAAACCTGAGTGGTGCTACGAGGGGAGATTCACAACACCGGCGATGAGCTTGTAGTGGAAGCCCTCAAATGGCTCGCTCAGGCTAACAGTGAGGATTGTCTTCTTTGGGGTGTGCTCAAAGAATGAGCTGTGAGAGTGAATTCCCACCGGACGCGTATGGAGTTTTTCGAGCCATACGGGATCGGTCACGGGAAAGTCGTAGCGGATTCTATAAGTTGATCCCAGGCGGAAGACGGCGCGGTTTCTTCGCTTGCCCTTTTCGTCACGAATCCACCACCAGAGATCGGACGGATGAAGAACTTCGAGAGAATGAGCTACAGGAGAGCCTGCCACCTTCTTTTCATAGACTCGATCTCCATACCCTTGCAGTACGGACGGACCCTTGTTGAGATATCCCGACAGAAAGCGCAAGTCTTCAAGCTGGTCGAACCGGCGAATTGGACGCCATGGCTTATCCAGGATGAACACGTCTTCAGGATGGGAGTTTGAGCCGCATGGTTCGCCAAGCTCGGCCTCAAAAACGTCAAGCAATTCGACCGGGGCGGCGTCGGGGTAGCAGGTCTCTTTGATAGTCAGGCAGCCGGGAATCTGGGTTCCAACCAGGCGCACCCACTTCTTGCTGCGCAGGCCGATTCCTGCGACGCACCTATGCTCATGCTTATAGGAGTTGGCGAGGCAAACGATCCGGTCGAGTCCCATAACGGAGGACTTCTCCTCGA
Source organism: Acidobacteriaceae bacterium (assembly GCA_003165935.1). GTDB lineage: Bacteria > Acidobacteriota > Terriglobia > Terriglobales > Acidobacteriaceae > Telmatobacter. Next base: position 1,021 of record PMXB01000107.1, read on the forward strand.
AGAATTGAATTAAAGATGGCGCATCGTAACACCTTCCCAGTGCTGCTGTAAGTATTGGATGACGAGTCTTCGATGGCAGTGTTCCGGCGTCACTTCGCTGCAGAGGAGGACGGTCCTCCTAAGGAAGCTATCTTTGGAAAGCTTCAACTCAACCTGCCTGCAGCGCATGAGGGCGAGGAAGGCCTCTTCGTAGATATCCCAACTGCCCTTGTTCTTCTTAAAAGCATCGAGAATGTCCTGCGTGGGAGCGAGCAGTGGTTCATGCTCATATTCCGCGGCGCAAATCTCATGAAGAAAAAATGGCAGGTCGGAGGCTTTCGCAAATCCGGCCAACTGCGATGTATTGTTGAGCCGCACATCGAGCAGGCGCTCGATGCCGTGCGACTTCAACGTGCCGAAGAACTGGCCGGCGCTTTTTTGGGTAAAACCGATGCTGTAGATCTCCATTTGTCCTCGTCGAGTTCCGCGAACAGGGCGGGCTGGCTATCGACCAGCGGCTTGCCGGATTGAGCGGCAACGGCTTCTTCCGTTTCAATGCGCCCGTCGCCGCGAATGTGGGCCATCTCGTGTCCGCGCTCAACCAGCACGCGCCCAATCAGGAGCCGGCGGTGGCAATGCGCGGGATCTTCTTCACCGCAAAGCAGTGCTATGTGGAAGCGCTCCATGCCTGTCTCAAGCCGTACGATCGCCGCCTGGAAGGCAGCGTCCTTGCGAAGCAGGCTGTAGACCACTCGGCCGGTTGTGTCGTAGTAGCCAGGGTTGGCGGGTCTGCCACCCAGTTCCGCGCCCAGGAACAGGTATCGGACGCCAGCCGCTTCAAGCGACCGCTGCATCTGCTCGCGGTCGAATTGCGGCACGTACTTGGAGTAGGGAGAGCTGCGCGTGTCGACGACAACTTCGATGGCGTGCTGGCGCACCAGGGCGAGCCACTCATCGATGCTGTGGTTGGAGTGACCGAGAGTGAGAAAACTGCTCACGCCTGAATCCTTTTGAGAGGAGGATACCATCGGCGAGTTGCTTGGGCCGCGGGAATCGAGAAAGACGCCAAGTCGAGCGATTTAAACTGGAACTTAGTCCCTCATACGATGACCCATCGCTTCGCACGGATTCGCCGCTTTCGCTTCAATCTTCCGCAGCGCATAGCGGCGGTGCTGCTCGCGCTGTTTCTCCTGCAGGGCCTCTGGCTCACCGCTCGCCAGACTCTCAGCGATCGCGACTATCAGTACGCTCGCTGCGGGCGCGAGGTGTGGGAGCGTCCCTCCGCCATTGCCGGCGACTACACCACCTGCGGGAATATTCACGATGGGATTCTGGTCTATCGATTGGCGGGCCTGCCGCTCACCATCAACTTCGAACTGGAACGCGTGTTCGACCACTTTCGCAAGCCCGAGGACCGGGTTATCCAGGTTGCAGGTGAAATCAGCCCATGGGAGCTGCGCCACCAGATGACTCACGTCCTGCTGCTGCTGCGTCTGCCCTTTCTGCTGGCAGGCTGCGCGCTTGGCGCAGGGCTGTGGTGGGTGACGCGGCGCCTCTACGGCAACTTCGGCGGCTACACCGCGCTGGCGCTCTACTGCTTCTCTCCGCCTATCCTGAGGGCCTGCGTTACCCCATCAGGCGAGGTGCTGGCGGCCCTCGCCGTCTATGGCGGCGTCTACACCTGCATCGGCGTTGCCCATGCCATGCAGGGACCGCGCCGCAAGTGGCGACCGCGCATAGTCCTGCTGGCCTGCGCCTTTGGCATGGCTGCCTGCTCGCACATCGCCGCTCTGCCGGTGGTGGCGCTGCTGGGCCTGATCGCCATGCTGTGGGTCGCCGAGGGCCGTCGCGCCCAGGTGCTGCCCATCATTCTCATCGCCATGGCCGGGGCTCTGGTCATTCTCTTCGGCTGCTACGGTTTCTCGCCAGACGTCTTCAGTTACGTCTTTCGCTCCGCTGCCGGATTCATGTCCTTCTCGATTGACCCGGCACGACGCTTCTTCAGCGCTCTGCCCAATGCAGGCATCTCCATTGCTGCGGCCGCCGCCCTGCTGCTGTATCTGGCCTTTCGCCGCTCCCGCTACTTTGGCAACACAGCCCCGTTGCTCTGCGGTCTGGTTCTGCTCGTTTTGATTCTGACGGGCACACAGGGCAGCCCCTGGATCTGGGCCATCCCGTTTCTGCTCACATTCGTCGCCGGTGTATTTGCTGACGCTTACGAGAGCCCGCGCCGGCGCCTCGCGCTTGCCGCTGGAGGGGCTGTTGTGGCGCTGCAGGTGGTGTTTAGTGTGTTGAGCCTGGCGGGGCTTCTGTAGGGAGCGCCGCAGGTCAGTTTTATGCATTTGACGACATTAGGCATTTTGAGACATACTTGCATCAGAATGTAGAGGTTCATTGGCCTGGCCGGGAGCAGGGCCATCAAGGAAGGAAAGGAAATGTCTCTCGGAATCAATGACAATTGGGTAGTGGAATTTCACGCAGACTTCGCGTCGGAATTTGACGGTTTTTCCGAACCGATTCGACAAAAGATCATCGCCATGGCTGGACTGCTAAAGACTTTTGGTCCACAACTAGGGAGACCGCAAGTGGACACTCTAAAGGGATCGAAGCACTCGAACATGAAGGAGCTCCGGTTTGACGCAGATGGTGGTGTATGGCGTGTCGCATTTGCATTCGATCTGAGTCGAAAGGCAATCCTCTTAGTGGGCGGAGACAAGGCTGGCGTCTCAAAAGAGAAGTTCTATCGAAATCTGATTGAAATGGCAGATCGTCGCTTTGATCGGCACCAAGCGGCGCAGGAGCGCAAAAAAGGGAGAAAGAAATGACCTACTCGACTGTTTCGCTCGACGAGATGCTCGCCCGCGAATCCGAGGAGTCGCGGCGACGGATCGAAAAGTTGACCGCAGAACTGATCGCAGAAGAGATGTCTCTTCGCGAACTCCGCCTTCATCGCAAACTGACCCAGGCCCGCCTCGCAAAGAAGCTCAAGATCGGCCAGGAGGGAGTTTCTCGAATCGAGCGCCGCTCGGACATGAACATTTCCACCCTGAACAAATATGTGAAGGCCGTCGGGGCTACATTGAGAATCGAAGCCAGATTTCCTGACCAGCCTCCCATTGTGTTGATGGATCAGGGCAAAGCTCGAGCCCTCAAGACAACCCCAAAGAAGTCCGTGAGCGGCCCCAAATCCAAGCCCAAAACGCGCCGCGCCGCATGAGGAAAACGCGCTTCCGAACACCCCTACTGATAAGCCTCTTAAAATCAAGCAAAATAAGGACTTATTTATAGCAAGTCGCATTGCCCTAACCCTCTCAAAAGGGCTAGAATAGAGCTATCGCCCACGGATGCTGGCCCTGCTTTTTCCGGACCCTCCTTCCGCCGCATTTCCGCAGGCACGAAAAGACCCTATGGCAGACGATAAGAACCCCCAGCTTCCCCTCGATGGCGGCACGCCCCCCAACAGTGGCACAAGCCTGATTCCCATCAATATCGAAGAGGAGATGCGCCGCTCCTACCTCGACTATTCGATGTCGGTGATCATCGGCCGCGCTTTGCCCAGCGCACTCGACGGACTCAAGCCCGTGCATCGCCGCGTGCTCTACGCCATGAGCGAGATGGGCCTGGAGCACAACAAGAAATACACCAAGTGCGCCAAAGTCGTCGGNNCCCGCGGCCATGCGTTACACCGAATGCCGCCTTGAGCGCATCACTGGCGAGCTGATGGCCGACATCGATATGGAGACCGTCGATTTCGTTCCCAACTACGACGAGTCAACTTTCGAGCCAGTTGTTCTGCCCACGCGCTTTCCCAATCTCATCGTCAATGGTTCCTCGGGCATCGCGGTCGGCATGGCCACCAACATCCCGCCCCACAACCTGACTGAGGTCATCAACGCCACCATCGCGCTGGTCAAGGACCCGCATGCGGGCCTCGATGAGGTTCTCAAGTACGTCCAGGGGCCCGACTTCCCGACCGGCGGCTTCATCTATGGCAAGCGCGGAATCGCAGAGGCCTACCGCACCGGTCGCGGCCGCTTTATGATGCGCGCCAAGGTAGCTATCGAGAACATCACCAAGGAAAAACAGGCCATCATCGTCACCGAGATTCCCTACCAGGTGAACAAGGCCAAGCTCATCGAGCGCATCGCCGACCTGGTGAATACCAAGGTCATTGACGACATCTCCGACGTGCCCGATCACAGCGATCGCGACGGCATGCGGATTGTGATCGAGCTGAAGCGCGGAGCGCAGCCTGAGATCGTGCTCAACCAGCTCTANNTCCCGCGTCGATGCCCGCGAAAACCTCTACGCGTGGGCCAAGGGCAATGAGATTGTCGTCAACCTGGGCCGCGAGAAGCTCATCCACGAAGAGAAGGGCCTCTCGCTTCGCCAGATCGACGCCATCCTCGAACTGCAACTCTACCGCCTCACGCAACTCTCCATCGACGAGCTGCTCAAGGAACTCGGCGAAGTCCGCGCCCGCATTGAAGAGTATGAGGCTATCCTCGGCAGCGATAAGAAGCTCCGCGCCGTGATCATCAAGGAGCTTGAGGAAGTTCGGAACAAATACGGCGACGCGCGCCGCACCCAGATCATCGACGAGAGCGCTGAGCTGCAGCTCGAGGACCTGATTGCTGACGAGCAAGTGGCCGTTACCGTGAGCCACCAGGGCTACCTCAAGCGCACGCCCATCAGTATTTATCGCCAGCAGCGCCGCGGCGGCACCGGCCGCACGGGCATGAAGACGCGCGAAGANNTACTGGCTCAAGGTTTACGAGATTCCGGACGTTGGCGCTGCCGGCAAAGGCAAGAGCATGCAGAGCCTGCTCGACCTGCAGCCCGGCGAGACCGTGCGGACCATTCTGCCCGTCCGCGACCTGGAGGAAGAAGGCAAGTTCATCTTCTTTGTCACGCAGAAGGGAACCGTCAAGAAGACGCCTCTCAAGGACTTCTCCAACGTGATGGCGCGAGGCATTATCGCCATTGGGATCGATAAGGACGATGAGCTGGTTGCCGCCCGCATTACAGACGGCTCGCAGCGCGTCTTCCTGGCCACGCACCTCGGCATGGGCATCCGCTTCGACGAAGGCGACGTCCGCTCCATGGGACGGCCCGCCTACGGCGTTCGCGGCATTGACCTTGGCAAGAACGACTACGTTGTCGGGTTCACGGTCACGCCCAAGGAGCATCCTGAGGGCGCATACCGCATCCTTTCGGTCACCGAGAACGGCTTTGGCAAGCGCACGGATGTGGAGCAGTATCGCCTGCAGACGCGCGGCGGCAAGGGCGTGAAGAACATGGCGGTCACGCCGCGCATTGGCCGCGTCACTTCCATTCAGCTTGTCGACGACATCTC
>PMXB01000113.1 GCA_003165935.1 Acidobacteriaceae bacterium
GTGGCGGGACTGATGCCGTTGACACGGACTTTCGGGGCCAAGCCGACGGCGAGTTCGCGAACGAGATGCGAGAGCGCAGCCTTGCTCACGTCGTAGGCTTCGCTGCCGCGCTTGGGGACGACAGCGTTGGCTGAACTGGTGAGGACGATGACGCCGTCCAGGCCCTGCTCCTTGAGGATCTTGCCGGCTTCGTCTGCGAGCAGGTAGTTGGCCGTGACGTTTATGTCGAGGGTTGTGGCCCACATGGAGTCGGGGACAACACCGTCAGGCGATGAGGGGAAGAGAGCAGCGGTGTTGATGAGGATGTCGAGGCCGCCGAATGCAGCGATGGTGGCGCGGATGGATTGGACGATGGCATCGCGGGAGCGGATGTCGATAGCGGATGTGGCGACAGACTCGGCCGAGGTAACGGACTTGAGTTCGCCGGCAACGGTGGAGGCGGCGGATTCGTTGAGGTCGGCAACGACGATGTGCGCTCCGCGCTCGGCGGCGAGAAGAGCGACGTCGCGGCCGATGCCGTTGCCTCCGCCGACGATGAGTGCGATGCGCCGGCTGAGTTCCTTTTCCGGTGGCTGGCGGCGAATCTTGGCCTCTTCCATAGCCCAGTACTCAATGCGGAAGGCCTCGATGGCGGGGAGGGCGACGTAGTTTGAACAGACTTTGAAGCTGGCTGGATCCTGGCCGGGGCCGCATTGGGGGAGGGCGCCCTTGAGCTCGCCATCGGCGAGGAGGGTAGCCCCTTCCATCACATGAATTGCATTGGTATAGAACTCGCCGGTGATGCGGGCTTCCGTCTTGCTCTTTCCGAAGCTGAACATACCCAGACCCTGGATGAGGACGATGGTGGGGTTCGGGTCGCGGAGGGCAGGTGAATCAGGAGTGGCGAAGGAGTGGTAGTAGTCAGCGTATTGGGTGCGGTACTCGGCGAGGGAGGTGTCGATCAGCGTTTTGAGGGCGGCGAGGTCTGCGTTGGCAGGCCAGGGTACAAAGAGAGGGCGGATCTTGGTACGAATGAAGTGGTCGGGACAACTGGTGCCGAGAAAGGAGAGATCCTTGGCGTGGGCCGAGTTGACGAAGCCGAGAACATCGTTAGCGTCAGTGAAGCTGGAGATCCAGCGATTTTTGGTGCTGACGCGGCCACGGAGATAGGGTGCAATCTGAACGGCGAGGGAAGAGCGATCGGCGCGGGCGGGAACGGCTTCTCCGCCGAAGCGAACTGGGCCCTTGTCGAGGCCGTGGTTATGGATGAACTGGCCGATCTGGTCAATAAGCGTGATGGTGTTGAGGTAGCACTCGCGCTGGGTGTCGCCCCAGGTGAATAGGCCGTGGCCGCCGAGGACTATGCCGTCGCAGCCGGGGTTGTCGGCGATGGCCTTGCGCATGACGAGGCCAAGCTCAAAGCCGGGGCGCAGCCAGGGAACCCAGACCAGGGAGTGGTTGAACTCGCGGTTGAAGTCGTGCATCTTGACGAGGCCGTTGCCGGAGGCGGCAAGTGCGATGCCCCAGTCGGGATGAAGGTGGTCGACGTGCGGGAAGGGCAGGAAGCCGTGCAGGGGCGTGTCGATGGAGGCGGCGACGGGGTTATTGCGGAAGGCGCATAGGGGGTACATCGCCACCATGTCGTCTTCGTGATCGACACCCTTATATATAGGAATCAGCGAGAGCAGCTTCTGCTGATAGAGGGTGGCAAAGCCGGTGCGCTTGATGCTGCCGAGGTCGCCCCCAGAGCCTTTGACCCAGAGCACCTCGACGGATTCACCCGTCAGGGGATCGACGTCTTTCACTTTGGAACTGGTGTTGCCGCCAGCGAAGTTGGTGATGCGGAGATCGGAGCCGAGGAGGTTGGAGCGGTAACGGAGGAGTTCGGGCTCGTCGAGTGTGGCAGCGAGGACAGGATCCCAGCGATCTTCAAGGAATTTGAGAGTGGCGGTAGGCGAAGTGGCAGTGGCCATGGTCATATTGATCACTTTACGAGGATTGAGAGATGTGTAGCAAAGATACCACAACGTGAATCAATAGAAAAATAAATTCCTATACGGATTCTCTGAGCGAGCCCGCCGATTTCAGGGGCCGATTGGGAAGGGGCCGGGTTTTGAAGCAGGCACGGTTTCTATGCGCTTTCCTCGAGGGATTCGGCGGTTACGGCTTTGTGGCGAACGTAGTTGTAGGGTGGGACGGCGTGGCCGCGGAGCAGGGCGATGCCGAGCTGGATCAGCCGGGGGCCGTAGGTTTCAACTTCGTGGGAGATGGAGCCGATGAGGGCGCTTTTGCCCGTGCGCATTTCAGCGAGAGCCTCAGGGATGCAGTCCTGGCCAACGATGGCGAGATCCTGCTCTCGGCCGGCCTGGCGGGCAGCATCGAGGACACCGAGGGCGGATGAATCAGTGGCGGCAGCGACCAGTACGTGCTCGCCTTTTCGATGGCCGGCAAGGAATTTGGCGGCGGTCGTCTGGCTGGGCTGGCGCATGCCGCGGCCTTCGAGTTGGATGAAGCGGTCGGCGGGGATGGNNGCCTCGCTGAAGCCCATGCCGAGGACCCAATCGACTTTTCCCTTCCATTTGCGCAGCGCGTACTGTGCGAGGAGCGAGCCAGCCTCAAAGCCGCACTCGAAGTTGTCGACACCGAAATAGGTGGAGTTGGGGTGTGGTACGTCGATGGCGACGAGGGGGATATCGGCCTGCTTGAAGATATGGGAGATGCGGGGGGCTACGGCCTCTTCCACCTGGAACTCGAGGACGAGATCGACGCGGCGTGCGACGAACTCGGAGGCGTTCTGGACGGCAATATCGGGGTCGTAGCGGTTGTCGAGGACCAGAAGCTCGACGCCCGACGCGGCCGCGGCGGCAGTGACCGAGTGGGCGACGGCTACTGAGAAGGGCATGTCCGCGCTTTGTACGGCGAAACCGAAGCGCAGACGGCGCGGACGAGAGACAAGGCGGTAGAGGCCGTCCTGCGACTGCGCGACATAGCCTCGATGGACGAGAGTCTTGAGGATGCGGTAGACGCTGGTTTTGGAGATTTGGGTCTTCTGATAGACATCTTCGAGCGAGACGGGGGCGTTGTTTCCTTCGAGAAGCTCGATGACGTCCAATGCCTTGGAGAGGATGGGTATGAGATAGAGGCGCTTGATCTTGGCTTTCGGCAAAGGGTACTCCGCAATGACATTCGACGGGGTGGAAGTTTCAATACAGAATATACACACTGAAGGGGTCAGGGTTCAGGGGCCAGGGTTCAGATCTCCGCTGTAGGCGGAGGGCGTTAAGGCGTTAGAAGATTACCGATTGGATCGTGGGCTGGGGCTTGAGGGGATTGGCGGACGCGCAGAGAGTGAGATGGAAAACGGGCAGGTGTGCAAAATTGGGCGGACATCCAAGTGGGGATGCGCGCCGTAATAATGAAGAGCATGGATCCGTGAAACATGAGCGGGTCTGTTTGGGGCTGCGTTGGGGAGTTTTCAGCGTACTCACGTTCGGTCAGCGGGGTTGCCTCAACTCGCGTAAGGGAATGTCGTCTAACTCTGGAAGGGTATGAATCGAACGCGAGCGAAAGAGTTTGCTTGCGGCGAAGTTTTTGATGACAGTGATGTCATCTTGGCTCACGGAACAGCTGATTGGTGGTCCATAGCGATAGGATGGAGCTTTGCCGAGCTCCACAACTTTTGGAGAGTTCCAGTGTTGGAACGTGTTCAAGGGCGCTTCAGGAATGAAAGGAAAACAACAAGAATGAGCCGAGTGCTGCGTAGTCTCCCCCTCTTTGTCCTGGCCATGGCGGCGATATCGATTCCGGTTAAAGCAGAAAGCGTTTCGGCGAAGGTGCGCATCGTCGATGCGATCGACGAGGCCAACCTGGTGGCGCTAAGAGGCAACGTACATCCTGCTGCGACGGCGAAGAACGACGTTGGCCAGGTCAGAAACACGTTGCCGATGAGCGACCTGATCCTTGTGCTGAGCCGTGACCCCGAGCAACAGGCGGCGTTTGAGAAGTTCGTGGCCAGCGAGTATGATGCGAATTCGCCGAACTACCACCAGTGGCTTACGCCCGACCAGGTGGGCGAGCAATTTGGGCCATCGCAGACGGACATTGCGACGATCACGAACTGGCTTACCGGACATGGGCTCACAGTAAACTCGGTGAGCAAAGACCGGATGAGTATCCGGTTCGGCGGGTTAGCCGGGCAGGTGCAGAGCACGTTCCATACGGAAATACATAATCTGGTTGTGGCCGGCGTGCCGCATGTGGCCAACATGAGCGACCCGCAGATTCCCGCGGCACTCACACCGGTGGTGGTCGGCGTTAAGTCGCTGCACAACTTTTTCCCGCGCCCTGAGCATCATCTCGGCAGCCTGGTAAAGCAGGATGCGGCGACGGGTGGATGGTTGAAGATGCCATCGACGAATGGCGCGCAGGCAAGCACAATTCCGACAACGCGTACGACCGGAGCGCGGCCCGAGTTCGGGATCAGCGTACCCGCCAGCGGAAACTACAGCGCCTACCTGGTTGAGGACGTAGATCCCTGGGATTTCGCGACGATTTATAACATTCTGCCGCTTTGGAATGCGCCGAGCCCGATCAACGGAGCGGGGCAGACAATCGCGGTTGCTGGAACGAGCGACATCAACCAGAACGACATTGCTACTTTCCGCAGATTCTTCGGACTTCCGGCATACACGAGCGCCAACCAGCCGCAGATCATCCATCCGCTGGCGACGAATGACGACCCTGGGATCTGCACCAGCACAACAGCATCGGCGCCTTGCGGAATCAACGATCTGCTTGAGAACTCACTGGACGTGGAGTGGACGGGTTCAATTGCCCCAGCGGCGCAGATCGTCCTTGTGAACGGGGTAGCGCAGTCCGCTACGGACGACAACCTTTATGACGCCGAGGACTACATTGTTCAGAACGTAGACACGCTGAATGCGCGCATCATCAACGTCAGCTACGGCGAGTGCGAACTGGCGAACGGAACGGCCGGCAATGTTGAGTACTACAACATGTGGCAGACGGCAGCCAGCGAAGGGATTTCGGTGTTTGTCGCGGCAGGTGACTCGGGCTCGGCGAGTTGCGATCAGGGTGGAAGCATAAGCCTGACTTCTGTGGCTGAATACGGAACCACGGTGAGCGGTTTGGCGTCGACGCCGTATAACACCGCCGTGGGTGGAACGGACTTCAACTGGTGCTCGGTGAACTCGTCTGCGGAGTGCAAACCGGCGCCTTACTGGGGAACAAACTACCAGAGCACAGGATCGACTGAGGCCGTAACCAGCGCGCTGGGATATGTGCCTGAAGTGCCGTGGAACGACACTTGCACCAACCCGCTGATGCTGTCGTATCTGCAGTCGTTTTTCGGCACGGGGACGATTTATCTAGGAAGCAATGGAGACAGTTACGGCGTGAGCGACGTGGAAGAGGCGTGCAACGCGATCTACTACAATTCCACAACGCTTTACCAAATAGGCGACGGTGCGCTCGACTACCTGGTCGAGACGGTGGGCGGGAGCGGCGGAGCGAGCAACTGCGTGGTAAACAGCACCTCGTCCCTGCTCACCAATACCACTATCGGAACTTGCACAGCCGGCGCTGCCAGCACCGGTTCAACCACAAATCCCGTAACAGGAGCCGCTCAGGGCACGCTCACGGTTGTGAATAACGGCTGGCCCAAGCCGTCGTGGCAGACCGGTGTTCAGGGCGTTCCAAGCGACGGAGTCCGAGACATGCCGGACGTGAGCTTCTTTGCTTCGGACGGATTCATCTCGAGCAGCGCCTACCTGATTTGCGTTTCGGAGGCATCTGCTGACCCGGAATGCACCTACTCAACATCTTCGGAGCCATTCGCGCAGGAGGTCGGCGGGACATCAGTGGCGACGCCGGCGATGGCCGGAGTGATGGCGCTGATCAACCAGAAGTCTGGCGCTGCCCAGGGGCTGCCCACTCCGGAACTCTATAAACTGGCCGCCAGCCAGACCTATGGAGCCTGCAGCGCAGAGATCATCGGCAACAATCCAACAACTGCGAACAAATGCTTCTTCTATGACATCGACACGGGTACGAACGCGATGCCATGCGATGCGACGGGTGGGGTGAACGGCACGCCTTCGCCGAACTGCAATGTGGCTCACGCAGGCGATTACATTGGCATTCTGAGCGGGTATGGCGCTGGGTCAGGGTATGACCTGGCGACGGGCCTTGGATCGCTGAACGTAGCCAATGTGGTGACTGCGTGGCCAGCGACAGTGGGTACGGCCAAAGCGACGGTAACGGTGACACCGGCGGCGATGAGCCTGAACTCGAGCGATACGTTGAACGTGACGGTAACGCTTACGAGTAACCCCACAGGCGGCGTGACCCCGACCGGAGAGGTGATGTTGACGGCCTCGGGATCGACTTATACGCAAACGGTGACCTCGAGCACGGGAAGCTACTCGTTCACGATTCCGGCGAACAGCCTGCCGGGATCGGCGGCGCCGGGCATGCAGGACACCCTGACGGCGAGCTATGTGGGTGACTCGGTGTACGCGGCGACGAGCAACACGGCATCGGTGACGGTGACGACGGTGGCGCTGCTGACTCCGACGATCACAGTAACGCCGGCCTCGGCAACGCTGAACTCAGACGCAAGCCTGAACGTGACGGTGACGGTGGCCGGCACGAGCATCACTCCGAGCGGCACGGTAGTTTTGTCTGGTGGCGGGTACACCTCACCAAACGAAACGCTGACGAATGGTAGCTATACGTTCACGATTCCGGCGAACTCGCTGGCATCAGGGGCGGATACGTTGACGGTGAGCTACAACGGCGATGGCAGTTATGCAGCGGGAAGCGGGTCGACGACCGTAACAATCACTGAGTCGACGTTCACGCTGAACGTGCCGGTAGTGACGGTTACTCCTGCAACAATCGCGCCGGGCAGCTCTGCGGCAGCGGTGGTAACGGTGGCAGCGGTAGCCGGCTATACGGGTACTGTGACGCTGACCTGCCAGCAGACCGGCGGGCCATCGACCGGTGACGGAGCTGCGTGCTCCCTGTCGGGCGGTTCCGGTGTGACGCTGACCTCAGCAACTACTTCGGGGACGGTGACGTTCAACGTGAATACGACGGCGCCGGTAGCAGCTTTGACTTATCCGCAGATTCGGAAGAATGGATGGGCGGGAGCGGGAACCGGAGCGGTATTAGCTGTGTTGTTCCTTTGCGGGATTCCGGCGCGTCGGCGGAGCTGGCGGCAGATGCTGGGCGTGCTGGTGCTGATGACGGCACTGGGCGGGCTGGCGGGTTGCGGCAGCTCGAGCACGAACTCCGGTGGCGGGGGGAACAGCGATCCGGGCACAACGGCCGGTACCTACACGTATACGGTGCAGGCGACTGGAAACCCGTCGGTAACACCTGCTGTCTCGACGACGTTCTCGGTGACGGTGAACTAACCAATCAGGCCTTCCTGAAGAGGAGGGCCTGGAGATTTACAGGTGAAAAGGCATGGCTTCGGTCATGCCTTTTCACTTGGCCGAAAGACCAATTCAGGCGCAGAAATGCGAAGGGGTACGGCGTTGGCCATGCCCCTTCCTTGTTGGCAAGGTGGGGGGGATGGTTACTTCGAGAGCTTGTCGAGGTCCAGGTTGAGGCGGAGGACGTTGACGCGGGGCTCACCGAGAACGCCTAGCTGGCGCGGAGTGATGTGCGCATCGACAAGCTGATGAACACTGGTTTCGGAGAGTTTGCGGGCCTTGGCGATGCGTGGGACCTGGAAGTATGCCGCGTCAGGCGTGATGTCGGGATCGAGACCGGATCCAGAGGTGGTGACGAGATCGATGGGGACGGGCGTGGAGGGGTTCTCAGTAGCGAGTGTGTTGATGGAGCCCTGGATACGATCGACGAGCGCCTTGTTGGACTGTGCGAGGTTGGAGCCGCCCGACGAGGTGGCGTCGTATCCGTTGCCGGCGGCGGAGGGCCGCGGATGGAAGTAGCGGTCGGTGGTGAAGCTCTGGGCGAGGAGCTCAGAGCCGATGACCTGACCGTTTTGGTGGATGAGGCTTCCAGCGGCTTTGCGGGGGAAGATGAGGTGCGCAATACCGGTGATGGCGATTGGGTAAGCCAGGCCGAGCAGAACGGTGGTCACGAGGGTGAATCGAATCGATGTGAGCCAGACGGAGTGCTCGGAGTGTGCTGAGGCTGCGGGATGTGTGGCGGAGTGCACGGTCAATCTCCAATTCCGATGGGGCTGGGGCCCCTGGGTTTCAAGTTGCCGGCTCGCGACAGAAAAACGACGCGGGCAGATAAATGCTAGGCGAGATGTGTGAATACGAGGAGCATGTCGATTGCCTTGATGCCGATGAATGGGACGATGATGCCGCCAACCCCATAGACGAGGAGGTTGCGGCGGAGTAGCTCGTCCGCGGGCTTGGGCTCGTACTTGACGCCCTTGAGCGCAAGCGGAATGAGGGCGACGATAATGATGGCGTTGAATATGACGGCAGAGAGAATTGCCGACTGTGGTGAGTGCAGGTACATGATGTTGAGCGCGCCGAGGACGGGAAATGCCACGGAGAACATTGCCGGGATAATGGCGAAATACTTGGCCACGTCATTGGCTATGGAAAACGTAGTGAGCGCACCGCGAGTCATGAGAAGCTGCTTGCCGATTTCGACGATCTCGATGAGCTTTGTGGGATTGGAGTCGAGGTCGACCATGTTGCCGGCTTCTTTGGCGGCCTGGGTGCCTGAGTTCATGGCGACGCCTACATCGGCCTGAGCAAGAGCCGGAGCATCGTTCGTTCCGTCTCCGGTCATGGCAACGAGCTTGCCCTTGGCCTGTTCGCTCTTGATCAGATCCATCTTGTCTTTGGGCTTGGCCTCAGCGAGGAAATCGTCCACGCCGGCCTCGCGTGCGATTACGGCAGCGGTGAGCGGATTGTCCCCGGTGATCATGATGGTTCGGATGCCCATGGCGCGAAGGCGTGCGAGGCGATCCTTCAGGCCGCCTTTGACGATGTCCTTGAGGTAGATGACACCGAGAGCGGTGGCATTTTCAGCAACAACCAGGGGCGTACCGCCGAGGCGGGCGATCTCTTCGACGGATTCGCGGACTTTCAGCGGGAGTTGAGCGCCCTGCTCCTCGAGGAAGCGGGCAATGGCGTCTGCTGAACCCTTGCGGATGCGGGTTCCGGGCAGGTTGACGCCGCTCATGCGAGTCTGCGCAGAGAAGGGAACGAACTCGGCGTGAATGCCCCCAAGATCACGGCCGCGCAGGTTGTACCTCTCTTTGGCCAGGACAACGATGGAGCGGCCCTCAGGGGTCTCATCAGAGAGTGATGACAGCTGGGCCGCGTTGGCGAGCCGTTCCTGGCTGACATCGGGCGCGGGAATGAAGTCGGCGGCCTGACGATTTCCGAGGGTGATGGTTCCGGTCTTGTCGAGGAGGAGGGTGTTTACATCGCCGGCCGCCTCGACAGCGCGTCCGCTCATGGCAAGAACGTTGTACTGTACGAGGCGATCCATGCCGGCGATTCCGATGGCGGAGAGCAGTCCGCCGATGGTGGTGGGAATCAGGCAGACAAGGAGAGAAACGAGAACGAAGACAGTCTGCGGTGCCTTGGAGTACATGGCGAAAGGCTGCAGAGTGACGACGGCCAGGAGGAAGATGATGGTGAGGCCGGAGAGCAGAATGCTGAGCGCGATCTCGTTGGGGGTCTTCTGACGGGTTGCTCCTTCGACGAGGGCAATCATGCGATCGAGGAAGGTTTCGCCGGGGTTGGAAGTGATTTTGACCTTGATCCAGTCGGAGAGGACCTTGGTGCCGCCAGTGACGGCGCTGCGATCGCCGCCAGCTTCGCGAATGACAGGAGCGGACTCGCCGGTGATGGCAGATTCGTCTACCGAGGCAACGCCTTCGATCACTTCGCCGTCCCCGGCGATGTAATGGCCAGCCTGAACGTAGATGATATCGCCGGCGCGCAGCAGGCCGCTGGCTACCTCCTCGAGGGAGTTGTCGGGCATGTAGCGGTGCGCGACGGTTTCGCCCTTGGCTTTGCGGAGGGTGTCTGCCTGGGCCTTGCCACGGCCCTCGGCCATGGCCTCAGCGAAGTTCGCGAATAGTACGGTGAACCAGAGCCAGAGAGTGATCTGGAGGTTGAAGCCAAAGCCAGGGCGATGATGGATGGCGTTGTCGATGAGCAGGCCCGTGGTGAGTACGCTGCCGACCTCGACGACGAACATCACGGGGTTCTTGACCATGCCGCGGGGATCGAGCTTGCGCACGCAATCGACGAGCGAAGAAGCGAGAATTTCGGTATTCCAGAGACTTTGTTTTTCAGCCATGAGAGTTAATTTCGCCTCGTTCAGATCGGGTTAGAAAAGCTTGCCGGATTGCAGCAGCAGGTGTTCGAGGATGGGCCCAAGGCTGAGGGCCGGGAAGAAGGTGAGCGCGCCGAGAATCAGGACAACGCCAACCAGCAGAACGGTGAAGAGTGGGGTGTCAACAGGGAAGGTACCAGGAGACGGCGGAACGCTTTTCTTCTGGGCAAGGTTGCCAGCCAGAGCGAGGACAGGAAGCATCATGAGGAAGCGTCCGATGAGCATGTCCCACCCCATGGCGATGTTGTACCACCAGTTGGGGCTGAGGCCGGCGAAGGCAGAGCCGTTGTTGCCTGCGCCGGAGGTGAAGGCATAGAGGATCTCGGTAAGGCCATGTGGGCCCTGGTTGGCGAGGCTTGAGAGCCCGATGGTGGGAGAAAGGACGAAGAAGGCGGTGAGAGACAGGATGACGAGGGGGAAGATGAGCACGTAGAGCATTGACATTTTAACGTCGTAGGACTCGATCTTCTTGCCGAGGTACTCAGGAGTACGGCCAACCATGAGGCCGGCGATGAAGACCGCCTGGACGACAAAGATGAGAATTCCGTAGAGGCCGGCGCCGACGCCGCCAAAGATGACCTCGCCGAGCATGATGTTGGTGAGGGGGACAAGACCACCGAGCGGCGTGAAGCTGTCGTGCATGCCATTGACGGCACCACAACTGGCGTCGGTGGTGATGGTAGCGAAGAGCGCGGACTCGGCGATGCCGTTACGAACCTCTTTGCCTTCCATGTTGCCGCCGGGCGCTGTTGATGTGGCGGTTTGCTGAGCACCGTGGATGAGCGGATGCGGATGAGCCTCGGCCCAGTAGAGGGCAGTAAAACCGGCCGCAAAGAGAACGAACATTGCAGCAAGGACTGCCCACCCGTGGCCTTGCGATCCAGTCATGCGGCCCAGCGTGTAGGTTAGACCGGCAGGGATGATAAAGATGGAAAGGATCTGAATGAAGTTGGAGAACGGTGTGGGATTCTCGTAAGGATGGGCACTATTCGCGTTGAAGAAACCGCCGCCGTTGGTACCCAGCATCTTGATGGATTCCTGCGATGCAACAGGGCCCTGACCGATGGTTTGAATCTGCGTAGGCTGCTCAAGGGGATGTGCGACGGTGTAGGCGTGGAAGTTCTGCGGGACGCCCTGTGCGACGAGAAGCAGCGCGTAGATGATGGAGGCGGGAAGCAAGATGTAGAGGAGTGAGCGCGTGGTATCGACCCAGAAGTTGCCGATGGTGGCGGAACTTGTGCGCTTGATGCCGCGAACGAGGGCGACGGCAACAACGATGCCGACAGCGGCCGAGAAGAAGTTGTGGATAGCGAGGCCGGCCATCTCAGTGAGATAGCTCATGGTGGTTTCGGGCGTGTAGAACTGCCAGTTGGTGTTGGTGGTGAAGCTTGCGGCGGTGTTCCAGGCGAGATCGGTGGCGACGTTGGGCAGATGCTGAGGATTGAAGGGCAGAAACGCCTGGAGGCGCTCGATTGCGTAGGTCAGCAACATGCTGACCGCAGAAAAGCCGAGCATGGCGAAGGCGTATTGGCGCCAGTTCATCTCGGCTTTTGCATTTACGCCGCAGAGCTTGTAGAGGAGCCGCTCGATAGGGCGGAAGATGGGATCGAGCCAGGTGCGCTCTCCTTCGAGTACCCGCGCCATGTAAATGCCCACCGGGCGTACGGTCGCAAGCAGCACGACGCAATAGATTGCAAACTGCAACCATCCGTTAACGGACATGTCAGAACTTCTCCGGGAAGAGCAGGGTAAGTGTGAGGTAGGCCAGAAGGAGGACGGAGAGGATGAGGGCGATCACGGTGACGAAATCGATTTGCATGGAGATCTACCTCAGCTTCTGGCAGGCCTTGACGTAGAGGAACGCCACGGCGAAGAAGACTACGGTGAACAGCAACATGAGTGCATCTTGCATGAGTATTCTTTCTGGGCCACGACCCGGAATGGCGTCGGGGCATCCTGAACAAGATCTATTTTCGGTGCGGTCTTATTTGAATATCGAAAAGAATTCCTAAGAAAGGCATAAGGACGCCCAGTTGAGTGACTGCGGGCACACTCCTGCGCAAGCCGGTCAGAAGATCGACACATTCACAGCGGAAGCTTATTCCTCTGAGCTGCCGATCCCTTCTGGAATGAAGCGATAGCCGACCCACGGCTCGGTCTGAATGTACTGCTTGCCGGTTTCAGCCTCGAGCTTTTTGCGAAGTTGCCCGATGAAGACGCGGAGATACTCCGGCTGGTGAGCAGACTGCGCACCCCAGACCGCCGTGAGCAGAGCGCGGTGGGTGATCACCTTGCCGGCATGGCGAGAGAGATGAAGGAGCAGGTCGAACTCCTTGGGGGTAAGGTGAATGGGACGCCGAAGCACGGTGATGGAATGTGCATTGGCGTCAACCACGAAATCGCCGGCTTCGAGGGCGGAGGTGGTGCGCTCAGGAGCGCGACGCAGGTGGGCACGGATGCGGGCGAGAAGCTCCTGGATGCTGAATGGCTTGGTGACGTAGTCATCCGCACCGGCATCGAGAGCCTCGACCTTGGAGCGCTCGTGATCGCGTACAGACAGGATGATGATGGGCGTTGCAAAGCGTACGCGTATGGCGCGGGTGACTTCGACGCCGGACATACCGGGCATCATGAGGTCAGTGACCACGAGGTCAGGGGACCATTCGCGAAAGACCTCGAGTGCTTCTTCAGGGTCGTTGGCGGTGCGAATATCGTAGCCTTGAGCGGAAAGAGCCGCGCGCAGAACACGTGTGATCTGGGGCTCGTCGTCAATGACAAGGATTCTGCCTGGCATGGGACACCCTCTTCCATCGGAAGATTACAACATTTGGCAAGTGGAAGCGGGTGATATCGGTGTAGGCGGAAGTTCGGAGCGGCCGTGCGGGGTTATGATGCGGGGAAGGAGAGAGATGGACGTACGCAGATATTCGGCGCAGGGAGCCCGTCTTCTGGCGGCAACAGGGCTGGCGCTGCTGACGACCTTAGCGCTGGCGAAGCTGGGGGCGAACTCGACGGCCGCGGGCATGGTGTTCCTGGTGCTGGTGGTCTGGTCGGCGACGCAGGCGGGGATTTGGGTTGCGCTGTTCGAATCGGTTCTTTGCGCGCTTGCGTTCGACTACTTCTTCCTGCTCCCATATCGGACGTTTCGGCTTGCAGGAGCGCAGGAATGGGTGGAGATGTTCTCGTTTGTTGCGTGCAGCGTGGTGGTGGGGCGCGTTGCGGAGCGGGCGCGGAGGCAGACGCAGCAAGCGGAGCAGCGACGCGAAGATGTGGAGAGGCTCTATGAGCTGAGCCAGCAGATGATGCTGCACGAGGAAGCGGATAGGCTGATCCATGACCTTCCAAGGATGATCGACAGGATTTTTGCTTTGGATGGCGTGGCACTTTACGTGTGCGACCAGGATCAGGTCTATACTTCGACGTCGAAGTTCCCTGCCGGCGCGAGGGACGCGATGCGTGGGCTGACGCAGGGACAGAGTCCGACATTGCATGAGCATGGAGGTTTTTTTGCGACGCCACTGATGCTTGGCATGCGGCCTGTGGGAGCGCTCGGTTGGAGGCCAGCGGGTCTGTCGCGAGAAGTGGCTGCCGCGATGTGTGCGCAGGTCTCGATTGCGCTGGCGCGGTCAATCGCGGTGGAGACTTCAGCGCGGATGGAGGCAGCGAGAGAAGGCGAGCGGCTGCGCACTGCGTTGATTGATTCGCTCACCCATGAGCTGAGGACGCCGCTCACGTCGATACGCGCGGCGGCAACGACTCTGCTTCAGACGGAAGGATTGGATGAAGCGGGGCAGCGGGACCTGGCGTCGATTGTAGATGAGGAAGCTACACGGCTTGACGTCCTGATCGGTGAGGCCGTAGAGATGGCGGAGATCGATGCGAACGTCGTCTCGGTGACGTTGCAGCCGCAACACCCGCGGGCGCTTCTTGACCATGCGATCGAAGAGTCGCGCAAGGCTCTGGCAAACCACAAGGTAACTGTGGATGTGGAAGGCGGAGATGATCCGGCGTGGTTCGATCCGCACTTGCTGGGGCGCGTGCTCAGGCACTTGCTGGAGAATGCCGCGGCGCACACTCCTGCAGGGACGGGAGTGACGCTGAAGAGCTGGCGAGAAGGAAGACGTCTGGAGTTCAGCGTTGAGGACACGGGGCCAGGGATCGATTCGATTGATCTGCCGCTGATCTTTGAGAAGTTTTATCGAGGGAAGAAACGCGGATCACGAGGCAAGGGCTCGGGGATGGGCCTGGCGATTTCGCGATCGATCCTGAAGGCGCACAGCGGAGGGATCGAGGTGCAGTCGACGCCGGGCAAGGGAACGACGTTCCGGTTCTGGGTGCCGCTGGTGGAGAAAGAGCCGGTGGAGGAACAGGCCGCGGAGACTGCTGATGGACTCAGAGGCAAAGCAACTCGCGGGACGGCACTTCCTGAGGCGCTGGAGCAGTTCTGAGCAGGTTGGTTCTGATTGGTTGACCGGCGGCTACTTCGGTTGCAGAGTCCAGTCGCAGGGAATCTCACGGCGTTGCTCGGAGCTCTCGACGGCCCATTCGAGCAGGCGGGCGACGCGCCAGGCGTCGATGGCGGCGACAGGAGCAGGCGCCTTACCGAGGACGGCGTCGCGGACGCCAGCATAGTAAAGGCGGTAGTCGCCGAGTACGGGCGCGACTGGCCGACTGACTGAGCCACCTTCGACATCGACGTTGAGCGTGCCCCAGTTCTCGGGGAGTTCGCGTCCCCAGCCGGGGTCGGCGATGCGGACGATCTGATTGAGGGCGGCTTCCTGCGGGTCGAGTCCCCATTTCCAAAAATTGCCCTTCGAGCTGCGGATATGAAAACGCGGACGCGCGGGCATGGAGAGGCTATTGGCGCCGAGCGCGACGGTGAAACCAGGGTAGGGGAGGCGCAGTTGGAAGGCGTCGTTGGCGCGGGCCCACTCGCGCTCGCAAAGGATGTCGGCAAAGATTGCTTCAGGAAGGCCGAAGAGGTGGAGGGCCTGGTCGGCGATGTGGGTGCCGATGTCCATGAGAACGCCGCCCCCCGCATTGGGATCCTCTTTCCACAGGCGGTCCGCCGGCGGGTTGGGACGCCAGCGGTCAAAGCGGGACTCAAGGTAGACGATGCGGCCAAGTGAACCTTCATGCAGAAGTTTCTGAATTGTTTGGAAGTCACTGTCCCAGCGCCTGTTATGGAACGGAATGAGGAGGCGGCCCTTGGTTGCAGCAAGCTGAATCAGTTGGGCAATCTGCGCGGAAGTGGTGGACATTGGCTTGTCCACGACGACATTCTTGCCGGCCTCCAGAACCTGGCGGGCTACCTCAAAGTGGGTTCCGCTGGGGGTTGCGACGACGAAGAGGTCGAGGGAAGCGTCGGCGAGGATTGCGTCGAGCGAGCGGTAGGTGGTGATGCGGGGGTAGCGCTTGACGGCGTTGTCGGTGGAGCGCTCGAGGACGGCAGCGAGTTCCAGGCCGTCTACCGACGAGATGAGCGGGCCATGAAAGACGCGGCCAGCCATGCCGAAACCGATAAGACCAACACGAATCATGGGGCACACTCGAAGGGCTCAAAGCCCTGGATTAACCTTCGAGTTTATACCGGGTCTCGGCGAGGCGGTAGAGGCGACGCCAGACAAGGCGGTTCATGGTGACCACCATGAGTGAGATGAGGATGGTGGCAAGGAGAATGATAGGAAAGCGGCCGGCGTCGGTTGCAGAGCTGATCTGTGCGCCAAGGCCGATCGTTTGCAGGGTCTGTTTTTTTACCACCGCATACTCGGCCATTACGGAGGCGTTCCAAGCTCCGCCGGAAGCGGTGACCATGCCGGTGAGCAGATAGGGAAAGATGCCGGGCAGGATCAGCTTGGTCCAACGCTGCCAGCGGGTGAAGTGATAAAGCGAGGAGACTTCGCGCAGATCAGAGGGGATGGACATGGCTCCGGCNNAGGATGTACCACTGGGTGCCGAGGAGCATGAGGGCCATGGAGCCGATGCCGACGCCCTGTCCGATCTTGACGAGGCCGATGAGCAGGACAGGGTAAAACGCGGAGGCCGGCACCGAGGCCAGCACCTGTGCCAGAGGCTGAACGATACGAGAAAGCTTTGGACTGAAGCCGATGGCGACGCCAACCGGGACCGTCCACAGCGCGGAGAGAATCAGGGAGGCATTGACGCGGAGAAAGGTGGCTCCAGCTCCTTCGAGCAACAGGCGGAGATCTGGCCAAGTCACGGTGCGGAGCATGAGGATGGCCTGGAGAGCGCCCCAGCCCACAGCGCAGGCCAATGGCACAGCGAGAGTCCAGAACAGCGGGGATGGCTTGCGTTTTGCGCTATCGTCATCGATGGGGTGAACGACGCGCGCGCTGGGTTCGTGGGCCAGCCGAGCGTAGATAGGCTCCTCGATGCGAGCGGCAATTCGGCCGGGGAGGGAACTGAAGAGAGTGGAGCGGCGGAGCAACTCGAGGATGGGCGAAGTGACACGATCGGCCGCTTCTACCTGCTCGAATTTGAACTTGTCGCTCCAGGCAATCATGGGACGCCAGACCAGCTGGTCAGTGGCCACCACGATCAGGATCATGACACCGATACCGCTCAACAGTGGGCCTACACCGGCTGAATCTATTGCATCTGCTGCCGATTTGATATAGCTGCCGAGGCCGGGGAGTTGGAAGCTGCGCGTGCCCATGGTGAAGGTCTCGCAGAGCATGAGTGCGAACCATCCGCCGGCGACGGAGACGATGGAGTTCCACACAAGGCCGATAGCGGCGAAGGGCATTTCCAACTGCCAGAAGCGCTGCCAGGCGGAATAGCGGTAGATCCGCGAGGCTTCAATCATCTCTTTTGGAATGGTCTTGAGCGAAGAGTAGAAGCTGAATGCGAGATTCCAAACCTGGCCGGTGAAGATAAGCAGGATGACCGCAAGCTCAATGCCGAGTTGATGGCCGGGAACGAGCGACATCATGGCCAGCACGACCGGGGGAAGAAAGCTGAGCACCGGAATGGACTGGAGGATGTCGAGAACTGCGATCATCCATGCCTCGACTCGCTGGTTGTACGCAGCGATATAGCCATAACCCACAGCGAACGCCACGCTCAGCAGGTACGCAATGCCCATGCGCACAACGGAGTAAGAGGCGTAGAGCGGCAGTGCGCTGATGGAGTGGGAGATATGCACCACGGGTACGGGCTTGCCCAGCCAGTAGGTGCCGGTGCTGATGATGGTGAAAAAAAGGGCGAGACCCACCGCGCCGACGCCCATGTCGATGAGGACCGGCCAGGGGCGCTGGGTTACGTGTGTGCGCGCGAGAGGATGGGGAAGACTCACTTTTCATCCTCTGAGGCGGCAGCTTCTTCCTGCATATCTGGAAGGACAAAGCGGCGACGTGCGGCATCGAAGTCGAAGAGCTCTGCATAGCGGCCCCAGGTGATAGCGGTTTCCATCTGGCGCAGGCTTTCTTCCTCAGAGAACTGCTCGTCGATCATGTCGAGGAAGAAATCTTCGGGGACAGTGTGGTCGCTCTTGGACTCGAGTGCGCGACGAATCTGGCGCAGGAGCAGGACGTTTTCAGTGGCGGCGGCGCGGAAGAGCTCTTTCTGGCGGAGAATCTCGGAGTTCGCAAATTCCGTGCCGGAAGGGGTGATGGAGGTGTCGCCTTCTTCGATGGTGAGGAAGCCAAGGAGTTGCGCGGCGTCGACGATGGGCAGGAAGTCGTC
>PMXB01000255.1 GCA_003165935.1 Acidobacteriaceae bacterium
ACCGCTGAAGGACTGATGCGCGAGCCAGGCGCCCCACAGGACAGAGAGGCTGCTGGATAGCAGGATCAAGCTAAGAGCGATCCGCCGCATTCGTGCCATGCTCAGTGTCTCCTTATGTTCGCGAGGGGGTGCTTCACGGAATGATAACCAATCGCGGCGTTGCGAGGAGCGATCGCAACCGGTCGGGCCGTGAGGCCGGCTTGGATCAGAAGCAGCGAAGGTTGTGAGTCCTGGCTGGGAGTCATTGAGTCATTTTAGTGGGTATGTTTCATTGCAGACGGCGTCACTGAATTCGGCGGCCTGGCTGGTTGACTCTCAATCTATTCTCCAGAGTTCAAATCGGTCATCTTCACTTTCACTAAACCCCCACAACCAAAAACCGTATGTATTCGTATAAAGGCCAACTCCAGGCCCCATCGTCCTTCCAAATCGATACGTGTGAGTCACAGCCTCGACGAAGGTCCGACGTGGAAAGCGCTCCAACTGTCGATCGCCTGCTCCGGCCCCGAATACATCGACAACCACCAGATCTCCGGGTTTCGGCTGAGGTCCGCCTGGGTAGGTAAGTGAAGCCCCATCGAGCGGCGCGTACCAGAATGACCAATACTGGCCGGGGAACCACACGCTCTTTCCTGCAGCGACCTGCGGCGTAATCAATTGGTGCAAGGCATCTCGACCAAATTCGGCAAATTCCGCGTCCGAGCGAAGGATGAGGATTGAGTATGCAGTGCTGACTAGAACGAATACGAGCACTGAGGCTCTAAAGAACCGAACTGAGAATCCTTCCATCCAGCGGAAGCAAATAAGGATAACGGCCGGTACGCAGGGAAGCAAATACTTCATCGGAAGGTGAACGTAGGAAACGATGGGCAGAGGAATTAAAAGCCACAGAAACAAAAACAGACTTAAATGGTCGCGACGCTTTAGAGTTTCAGCGATCAGATAGCAGAAGACTCCTGCGCCGATGATTAAGCAGAACGGCACAAGCGGATGGCTGATCAAGAGAAGGCTCGACGCTGTTGCCGCGGCAAGTAGGCCGCAAATCTGAAAAATGCGCCCTGCTTTGAACCGGTAGAGAAACCAGAAGAAAGCAAATGGGAGTGGAACTGCAAAATAGAACAGATATGAAAACAGATTTCGCCATAAGCGCTGCTCGCCATCGTAGAAGTGTGCCGGGGGTATTGCGAAGTTGGGTTCGCGAGTGATCAGAATGATGGTTAAAACTAAGCCGAAGCCGGCAATCACTGGAGACCACAGCCACGGTTTACGACGAATCTGTGCCAGCATCTCCCTGGGCTTGATACTGTCCAGCAGGAAAAACACCGCAAGAGGGAGAAGAAGCACAAGGTGAGACCGCGCAAAGCCCGCGAGGCCCAGTGCAACTGCAGCCGCAATGCCCCGGTTCGCCTTCTGTTCGGCCTTCCACGCTGCTAGACGCTCGATCGCCACGAGCGCGAGGGTAGTCGACAGGATATCGGGCATAGCCGTACTGGCCATGGGAAGAAAGGGAGGAATGGCCACCAGAAGCAGAGCGCCTGCCATGGCATGCCATCGGTCCCATCCGAATCGAAGGGCCAGGGAGGACATTGATACGATTGCAATCCAGGCAAGCACCAATTGGGTTAGGTGAGCCATCCACTCGCGGGCGCCAAATAAGACTGTCGGCACAAGTAAATAGCCTTGCCCAACTTGTCCCATCAGTGGATTTCCAGACGCGAATTGAGCGGCTTTCGCACATTCGCCAGAGAGCCACGGGTTGTTCCAGCAAATTTCGAAATCCATGGGGTGCGCCGGGTGCTTGAGAATCTGCCGCGCCATTGCGAGATACCACGGATCGTCGATAAGAAAAGGCTTGTTCAGGAATGGGAGAAGGCAAACGGTGGCGAGGAGCAATGCGGGCCAGGCGCAGGCCAGCACGGCGACAGCCGAAACCGTCTGCCGTGCGTCGCGATCCATCGCGGCTCTTCCAGACTCACTCGTGATGTTCTGCTGCTCAGGCGCGATTGAACTCATCAACGGATACATTCCAGGATCAGATGCGTGTACGGAATACGCAAGAGGTCGTGACGGACGCTTGGTCTAATATTGCTGAAAACCTGAGATGCAATTCCCACGTATTCACGCTCGTTCCTTACGTATTCTCCCCGGTCTCTTGCCAATAACCATCGTGCGGCGGGGGACTGACCGTCGCCCCAAACGCCATCGATGGTAACCAGCTTGCCCCCCGGCTTTAGAGCATCGTGCGCGATTTGAAATAGCTGCCGGGCCTCTGCATCTTCGAGGTGGTGCACGATTCCGAGTGCCAGCACCACGTCAAAACTCTGCTCTTTGGCGAGTGAAAAATGACTCACTCGCTCGCATTCAAAGCGTGCTTTTGGAAAACGCCTCCTGGCCAGTTCGATGTACTTGGGACTCAAATCGAATCCCAAATAGTCGCACGATGGAAGGTAGCCCACGATGGTCCCGGGCCCGCAGCCGATTTCAAGAATTCGAGAACCGGAGCTTGGCTGAATATACTCGTTGATCAGAACTTTGGAGACGGCAGGTCCGCCCACCACGTTCCACCACAACTGGTAAGCGGCCGGAATGGCCAAAACGCGGCGAAGATATTGAGTCATTCGACTATCGTCTCCTGCCTTTGCGTGGCGAACCAAAGGCAGGGCTCGCGCTGCTCGATGGCCGGCACCAGAGATGCGAGATCGAACTGCCTATCTATCATGTGCTCCTTTCATTGCAGAAACCGGGCACTGTCGCGGAAATTTCAGTCACGAGAAACGGTGGCAGTCCCAAAGATTGTTGATTTTATTAAAGCACCCGAACGTTCGCATATCTTTTCATCAAACCTCGGGAGGAGGGCGAATTATCTAGAATTCGCAACGAAGGCCTTTATGAAGTCCGGCGCATGCCAGTGAAAAACTGCTTCAGGCTTTGAGAATAAAAAGCCGAGCCTGGAAAAGACATTCAAGACTCGAGTGTTTGCGGATGCAATCTTTGCGGTGACGGACTTTGCCCCAAGCTCCAGGGCCGCTCGCACAGACTCTACGTAAAGCGAAAAACCAGCGCCTGAGAATCCTAGGTTCTTGCCGGGGTCTACCGCACCAAGCCGGAGGTCAGCTCGCCCATCACGGATGACTACATCCATGAACCCGACGACTTCTCCGGGATGCCCTAGAACAAAGACAAAGTTGTTTGGGTTCGACCCACTGAGGGCGTTGCGCATCCAGTGTGCATACCGGGCATTCGCAAGGTAGCGCGGGAATCGTGGGTCGGTGTGGTAACGGCCGAACTGAAAGGCAGCACCGGCAATCCGGCAGATGGAATCATGGTCTCCCGGCAGAGCGTCCCGAAGTGCGAATTGGCTCGGGGGCGGCAACATTTCTGACTCGAGCCGGGAAAACTTCGCCACTAGACTGAACTCAACTAGCGAAAAACTCGCTCTTTCAAACAGGGCGGTCACAGACATGTTATCGCCCGGCGCATGCGTTGATACCAACCGAGCTTTTGTCCGCGCGCTGTACTCTTCGAGAGCGCTCACAAACATTGGGAGGTCGGAGGCTCCAGGTGGATTCGGACCGAGTTGAAAATCGGCAACCGGGAAGCCGAAGACTTCTTCATCCCAGGGGAGCAAGGCTATCTTGCCCCATTCTGGAGATGAGGCGGAGAGATCGTCGAACTCAGGCCGAAAGGCGTCCACTCGAATCCTTTTAATCCGAGAGCATCAAAGAATGCTCTCTACACGCAGAAGACGGTCCTAAAGCGGATATCACTCTTGAGTTCCCCTGCTCTCGTAGAAGCCGAGTACAGACTCGCAAACCTCAGTCACGTCCTGATCGCTCAAATCATAGTACATTGGCAGCCGTAGCAGCCTGCTGCTCGAATCGTCCGTCACTGGCAGATCCGGCTGCGGCAGACGGAGAGATTTGGCGAAGGGCGAGGAGTGGAGCGGCACATAGTGAAAGACCGCAAGGATGCCGGCCTGGCGTAGATGCTGGATAAGCGCGGTTCGCTCCGCGAGGTCTGCTGCCAGCATATAGAACATATGGTAATTCGGGGAGCAGTGCTGAGGCGTGAACGGTGTGCGTATCAGGCCGCTCTCGACCAGGGGAGCGAGCATGCTGGTGTAGCGGAGGTAGATTTCTCGGCGCCGAGCGGTGATCTTTTCCATATTCTCGAGCTGGCCAAGCAGGAAGGCGGCCAACATGTCAGACAGCACATACGACGAGCCGATATCCACCCAGGTGTATTTGTCCACCTGCCCACGCAGGAACTGGCTGCGGTTGGTGCCCTT
>PMXB01000181.1 GCA_003165935.1 Acidobacteriaceae bacterium
ATTCAACGGCTGGCCCTGTTTCTGGCCAGTTGGCAAGCTACGACTTTCCTGATCGGTGAATATGCCGAGGAGGAGCTGCGCGACAATCCCATCTTTACCGTTGCCGATGGCCTGTTCTGGTTGCGCCAGACGGCGGAGCGGAATTCGATTGTGCGCAAGTTGCAGATCATCAAGCTNNGGGTCTTCAGGGACCGGAAAGTCCGTTCTGGCAACCCAATTTATCGCGGAGGGCATACGCAATGGAGAACCGGGAATTGTGGCCGTGTTTGAAGAGCGCCCGCAAGCCTATGCGGAGCGCGCCGCCAGCCTCGGCCTGGATCTTGAAACACCGCAGAAAGACGAGAAGCTCACAATCCTCTATTTGCGCCCCCTGGATCTCTCCGTGGATGAGACCATGCACTCGATTCTCGACGCAGTGCAAAAGATTGGCGCCAAGCGCCTGGTGATCGATTCGCTGGCCGGCTTTGAAATGGCACTGTCGCCTGGTTTCCGCGCCGACTTTCGCGAGTCACTTTACCGCATGATCTTCGCTTTNNCGGGGCGGGAATCATGCCAAGGACATTCGCGAGTATGAGATCACGGACAACGGCGTGGTGATACTCGGCAAGCGCCTTACAAACTATCAGGCCCTTATCAGCGGCATTCCCGTTCGATCGGACCGGCCCGGCTCGCCGGACGAGCCTTCAATGGATACGGGAGTCGAGCATAAGGCCTAACGGGGTATCTGGGGTGAACGGGGGGCCGGGGACAGGGGCCGGGGCGACCAGGGCGAAGAGGGTGCCGGGAGTGGGCGCCGGGGTGCCCGGAGGGGTACCGGGAGGCTTGACTGAGGTGATCTAGGGGCCTAGACTCACTGGGGTTTGGGCTTGTTCGGCGATTTTGGCAGGCCGAAGNNGTCTGTCGCTCAGGACGACTGGATCTTGTAGTGCGAGAGTTTAGGCTCAGGACATTAGCAAGCTGGAAAGAGCACGTTGGAAAGAGCAAGCGGGAAAGAGCGATTCTGAATCCAGCGAGCGTGAATGAGGAAATGGAGAGGAATATGGCAGTGGCACCGACGATGACATTGGACCAGGAGATCAACCCCTGGGAGGCGCAGAGCGCGCGGTTTGATTTTGCGGCGAAGAAGCTGAACCTTGAAGAGGGATTGTGGAAGCTGTTGCGGACGCCGGCGCGGGAGATTATTGTGCATTTCCCGGTGTCGATGGACGATGGGCGGATTGAGATGTTTACGGGGTTCCGGGTGCAGCACAATATTGCGCGCGGGCCTGGGAAGGGCGGGATCCGGTATGCGCCGGACGTGACATTGGACGAGGTGCGGGCGCTGGCGAGCTGGATGACGTGGAAGTGCGCGGTGGTGAATATTCCGTTTGGCGGGGCGAAGGGCGGAGTGATCTGCGACCCGAAGAATATGAGCCAGGGCGAGCTGGAGCGGATGACGCGCCGGTATACGAGCGAACTGATCGACTTTATCGGGCCAGAGAAGGATGTTCCTGCGCCGGACGTGAATACGAACGAGCAGACGATGGCGTGGATCATGGACACGTACTCGATGCACATGGGTCACACGGTGACGAGCGTAGTGACGGGGAAACCGCTGACGATTGGCGGTTCGCGGGGGCGGGTGCAGGCGACGGGGCGGGGCGTGCTGGTGGTTTGTGACGAGAGCCTGCGCTACCTGAAGATGCCGATTGACGGATGTCGCGTGGTGATCCAGGGATTTGGGAATGTGGGATCGAATGCGGCGCTGCTAATGGTGGAGCACGGGTACAAGATAGTGGGCGTGGCGGAGAAGGATGGCGGGCTGGTGAATGCGAATGGAATCGATATTCACCAACTGAATGAGTACAAGTATCGGAATGGGTCGATATTGGGGTTCAAGGGCGCGGAGGCGACTCCGAGCGAAGAGGTGATTGAGTCGGAGTGCGAGATTCTGATTCCGGCGGCGACGGAGAACGTGATTACGAGCCGGAATGCGGACAAGATCAAAGCGCGGATTGTAGTGGAAGGCGCGAACGGGCCGACTACTGCTGTGGCGGACGAGATATTGGCGGATAAGCGGGTGTTTATTGTGCCGGATATTTTGGCGAACGCGGGCGGGGTGACGGCGAGCTACTTTGAGTGGGTGCAGGATCGGCAGGGTTACTTCTGGAAGGAAGCGATTGTGAACGAGCAGTTGGAGACGATTCTGCGCGACAGTTTTGAGGACGTGGTGCGGTATGCAGAGGCGCACAACGTGAACAACCGGATTGCGGCGTATATGCTGGCGATCGATCGTGTGGCGTTCACGATCAAGCAGAGGGGGATTTACGCGTAGGGGTCTCTGAGGCGGCCCACCCTAGCCGCAAGAACAAGGACGCGGCGAGGGTGGGGCACTCGAAGGTTTTCGCACAGGGAAGTCAGGAATAAGAAGGATGCGGGGTGGGCTTCGGCTCACCCCTTGTTTTTTTGGCTTGCGGGGAATTGTCGGCTACCAGTTCTCAGATAAGAGACCCCGGGGTGCAGCCGGACATCATTGGGGCTAGAGGTTTTTGTTGTCGATGGTGGGGAGAGTGGTGTCAG
Organism: Acidobacteriaceae bacterium; assembly: GCA_003165935.1. Taxonomy (GTDB): domain Bacteria; phylum Acidobacteriota; class Terriglobia; order Terriglobales; family Acidobacteriaceae; genus Telmatobacter. Next base: position 2,560 of record PMXB01000181.1, read on the forward strand.
GGGCTGCACGGGACCAGCCGATGCGGAGGTCTTTGACGTCGTGGAGAGCGAAGGCTGCAGCTGCGCCGCGCGGTGCGGTGATGGCGAAGAAGTCGGCGCGGTCGACATCGGTGAGCGAGAAGGATGGGCGGGTGTCGGGGGTGGTGTTGGCGATTTCGACGTGGCTCATTTCGAGGTGGCGCATGTGGCGGAGGAAGAAGCCGCTGGAGGGGGTGGCGCCAAATCGTTCGGGATCGGGGTAGTTGTCTTCCTGCTCGGTGGGCGAGGCGTTGGCATCTTCGGGCGTTCCGCCGCCGACGGTCTCGATGTAGATGTTGGAGAGCTTGACGTCTTCGATGAGATGGCCGGGGATGCCAGTGAGGATAGATGCCTGGCGGGGCGCGTTGTAGCACTCGAGGTTGCTGATGAGGATGCGCTTGAGGGTGCCCACCTGAGTGGATTCTTTTGGGCCGCGGAGGCGGCGGCCGAGGCGCAGAAAGAGCGGTCCGCAAGCGAGGTCGCGCATGGTGGTGTTGGTGATGGCGACATCTTCAAGCAGAGCACCATCCATGCTCTCGAGCGCGTAGCCGTGGCATCCCTCGAAGACGCAGTTGGAGATGGCGACGTTGATGAAGCCGCCGTTTGATTCGGTGCCGCACTTGATGCGGCCGGTACGGGGAACGTGGAGCTCGGGCGCGAACTTTTTGAATGTGCCGTCGAGGACGGAGCCGAGTTCGTAACAGCCAGTGACGAAGCAGTTGGCGATGGTGAGGTTGCGGGTGGGGCGGGCGTAGCCGAGGGCGAAGCTGGACTTGGGGCAGATGCCATCGTCCCAGGGCGAGTTCACGGTGCAGTTGGAGACGCGGACGTTCTGGCAGCAGTCGATGTCGATGCCGTCGCGATCTGTGTCGATTTTGATGTTGTCGATGGTGAGGTTGTCGACGCCGGTGAGGAGGAAGGCGAAGTGGCCTCCCTTGAGGACGGAGAAGTCGCGGAAGAGAACGTTTCGGCAGTTCTTGAGGGCGATCGCCTTGTTGCCGACGCCTTGCTGCTCGGCTGTGTAGGTGGGGTAGTTGCCGCGGGGATTGTGGCCGCCGCCAAAGCTGAGGCCGTGGCCATAGATGAGGCCGGGGCCTGTGATGCTGAGGTCGTGAAGATCTTCTCCCCAGAGCAGGGAGTTGTGCCAGTGGTTGTGGCCGTAGTCCTGATAGAGGTCCCAGGCGGTTTTAAGCTCGGCGGGATCGTAGCCACCGCCGTTGTATCCAGTGGAGTCGCCGGGCCTGGGCGAGTCGGCGGCGAGGATGGTGGCGCCCTGCGCGAGATGGAGATGGACGAAGCTGCGGAGATGGATGGAGAAGCAGAGGTACTGGCCCGGCGGGAAGAGGACGACACCGCCGCCGGCCGCGGCCGCGGCATCGATGGATCGATTGATGGCGGGGGTGTCGAGGGTTTTTCCATTGCCGACGGCACCGTATGCGCGGATGTCGAAGACAGCGTTCGTGGGTGTGGCGGCGGGGCTATGGTCTTGTGCGGCGGAGGCGGCGAGGGATGCGGCGGGGAGGGCGGCGGCGGCGAAGGAGAAACTGCCGGAGCGAAGGAGGTTGCGGCGGTCGGAGTCAAAGGCGGTCATGGGCGGGTCTCCTGGTTGCGCGGATTCGAGTCGTGGGGTCGTACAATCCCAGGTTCCCGGATGCGAGGGACCTGGGGCCCCCGGAGAGGTTGAGCGAACAGTGTCAGTCGAGGTGGAAGATCGGCCGAGCGGGCAACCTGAGTATGGTAACGTGCCGGCGGACGGGAATCCTAAAGGAAGATTTTGTCGAATGAGGCGATCGGGGCGATTTCGTTTGGCTCGGTAGCGCGCTCTCCCACGAAAGCGTGAGAGATTTTGGATGGAACCGGAAGCGAATTGCAGGAGGGCACAATATAGTTAGAGAAGGGCATGAGCGAGCAAACCCCGGTTCACTGTCTCAGAGGCTCTTTCCCGATGAGGCAAATGCAATCGCAGGTCGTTCGACTGCGGTTGCAGCACGACCTTCGCTCAGGATGACAGCTTTCTGGTGGTGTGAACTTTAGGGACAAGACGGTAAAAGAGGGCACGTTTGAATCTGCCGAATTCCATCACGTTGAGCCGGATCGCAATGATCCCGCTGCTGCTGTGGATACTCTCAACACATTTTCCATGGCGAGGGGCGCAGGGCGAGCAGGAGGCCATGGCGGCCGTGCTTTTTGTACTGGCGTCGATTACAGACGGCCTGGACGGGTACCTTGCGCGGAAGCGGGCGCAGATAACGACGATGGGGATGCTGCTGGATCCGATCGCCGACAAGATCATGGTGACGGGAGCGCTGATTGCGCTGGTTGCCTACAATCCCCAGGTGGTGAAGGTGTGGATTGTCGTGGTGATCATGGGGCGGGAGTTCCTGATCTCGGGGCTGCGGTCGATTGCATCTAGTGAGGGATTTACCATCCAGGCGAGCGACTTGGGAAAGCTGAAGACAGTGACGCAGATTGTGGCGGTGGTTTCGGCGATTTTGGCGCACCGGTGGTACCAGTGGGAGTTTGGCGTGCTGGTGATTCCGGTGAATTGGATCGCGATTGCGGCGATGTACTTTACGGCGCTGGTGTCGGTGATTTCGGGGATCGATTACTTTGTGGGGTTCTGGAAGCAGATCGATCATGCGTCGAAGGACCGGCGGAAGGCGTTTGTGCTGGGACGGCGGAAGAGCCCGAGCATTTCTTCATAGTTTCCTGGATGACCCGCATTGCGCTGCCGTTTTGAAGAGTCGGGGCTCAGAATCACTTCTTTCTTGGCTCGAAGATCATGTCCGCGCAGTGCAACTTTTCACCCTTCGGCTCACAAAGAGCGGTCTTGACCTCTTTACCATCCTGAGATTTCAAGTAGACGTGCTTCCCATCGATTCGGTACGGGATGTCCATTCCGGCGTGGACTTCTCTGGTGAAGTCGTGTTGGAAAAGTGCGTAGCGGTACAGCACGGGAATTGCAGTCTGGCCGTCTTGAAGAGTGATGAGGTAGACACCGAGGTAGCTCGCGCGACCGGTTTGAATCGTCCGGTCCAGGCTGAAATCCTCGATCTTCATCAGACGCGCGGTGCCTGGGACTGAGGATTGGGGGGAGTCTGTTTGTGCGAGGGATTGCAAGGCCACGGCGAGGAGCGAGGATAGGAGCAGAAGTGTCCGTCTCATAGGATTCCTCCGGGTGAGCGATCTTGATTGCCGACGAAAATGAACGTCGAGTCGTCTCATAGGCTCGATTTGAGTTGTTACGGATTCCGTTGGATTCAAGGGGGAATCTAACGGAATGCCCCAAATGATACCGCTCATTGGGCAGATTGCAAGGCAAAAAGTCCTTCGAAGGATCGGCGGGGTAAAGCGTTTGCGTTGGGCGGAGGAAGAGCCCGAGTAGTTCGTAAGAGGAATAACGGCAAGAGAAAAGCCCCGGCGATGGCCAGGGCTTTTTGCTGGTACGGAGAAAAATGGATCAGGCCATGGCGACGGCGGGAATATCGGTGCGCGAGGCGGGGGCTGGCACGTCTGCGGAGCGATGGCCGGGCTGGGCCGGAGTGTGCTGGGGCCGTGTGAGGCGATGAACGAAGTGGTAGGGCGGCCAGGGGCCGGAGAGCTGCATGTGGCACTCGCGCATCATCGAACTGGTTGAGGAGAACTTGTTCTGGTAGCGCTCGACGTACTTGGTGTCGATGAGGTGGGCGATGTCGAGAACCATCTTGCCGCTTTCAGTGAGGCGGCAGGAGACCTCTTCGTCGAGGGGCATGAAGAGGCGGTGCATCTGGAAGCTGACGGCACGGGCGCGGGTCTGGCGCTCGCGGGTTCGAGAGGCGGTTTCGCGGAGGTTGCTGAGGTATTCGCGGCCAACGGCGTCGGCGGCGTGGACCTGGCGGTCGAGTGACTGGGTGCAGCAATCGTCGACAAATATCTTGAGGTGCATCTCAGTTTTGCCGCGCAGCTTTTCAATGTTGCCCTGGAACTGGCGCTGGTTTGAGCGGATGGACTTGCGAAGGGCTTCGTCGTCGTTGAAGACGGTGCCGAAGCGGAAGGGAAGGACCGTGGAGTGCTGGAAACAGTCGGCGATGACGCGGGCGTGATCGACGCCGGCCTTCTGATTGAGGTTGTCCGCGGGGTTGTGTTCACTGACAACAACGGCGAGGTCGCTGGCGGGGTAAAGAAAGACCTGGTTGCCGCTGACGCCAACGACGGATTCGAGAGGAACCGGTTTGCGATGACGGGCTAATTCAGGGAAGGCAAGTTTTTCACCGATGCAGTAGGCATACCATGCCATGACGAGACACTCCGTGTACGTGCGCTTATTAGCGCCGCTCGTTGGTGAAGCTCATTGAACGTGGAAATAACTGCATAGCGGGCAAGAGACCGGGAAATTTTACTGAAATCCCGGGTGAACTATGGCGAATAGTAGTCCCGCGAAAATACGACTGGCAACAGCGGTTGTCACGTATAAGGAAGAAGTAAGCGATTTTGAGGAAAATCGCTTTTGCACAGGCAACAGTGCAGTTGATCTCATGGAAAATCGTTTAATTGTGGGAGTTTGGGCAAAATGGGAATGGGTGAATGGCCTCAAAGAGTGGGAAAAGCGGGATTGGGCGGGGGCGATGGTGCCCGGTTTATGAGGTCCATGGGAGAACGCCCAAAGGAACCGCAGATCCTTCGACTGCGTTTGCCGCAAAAAGCGCGCCAAACTTCGCTCAGGATGACAGATGTTTTGCTATTGGAACGTCAGAATCGCGGCGCTAGGGCAGGACGCGCTTGATGTGGAGGTAGAGGATGACGTTGACCATGACGGAGACGACGAGGAGCAGGAGGGCGACCATGGCAAAGATGTTGACCTTGTTGCCAATCCCTTTGAGGTCTTCGAGGAGCTCCTGCTGCTCGAG